>JARFPM010000022.1 GCA_030444405.1 Nitrospira sp. | reverse complement strand
AGACAGACACATTTGCTCAAAAGGCGTGATCCACAACAACGGGCATAGAAGGAACCGGTATAGAACGTCGTGAACGGGCGGTGGAATGATAGATGGAGCTGAGCGAGACAACGTATGGCCGATTGTCTTGGCAGGAGGCGCAGGAGGCGATGGAGTGCGGACTAAAGAGTTCCTCTGGCGAGAGGTCGGGTGCGAGACATCGAAATAGTACTGTACCTTCGTCGGCTCTCGCTCCCTGTTCCAGCATACGCTCGATCGTACAGCGCGACTGTTAGAGCCGAAGAACGTCGAACAGCCGGAGCAGGAATTCCGCGGTGGATCTAAAAGGTCTTGTACATCGCGAGCTCGGTGAGGGCCTGACTGAAGATGACATTACGCTCAACACTATTCACATTCGTCGTCCTGAGCCTCGTCGCAGTTTGCGCAGTTGGAGGATGGCTCGGCTACCGATTGTTCACCACCGGATTTAGCGCAAAGACGGAGCCCCATCCGATCGAGGTATTCATGGCGCGCCAGATTCGTCATCTCGCCATTCCAATCAAGAATCGAAACGCGCAGAATCCCATTCCCTTGAATCCCGATGTGATGAAAGAGTCACTGGCGCATTTTGCCGATCACTGCGCCACCTGCCATGCCAACGACGGCAGCGGCCAAACCGCGATCGGCAAGAACGTGTATCCGCGGGCGCCTGACTTACGATTGGCCGACACCCAGTCGATGTCGGACGGAGAGATGTTCTGGGTCATTCATAACGGTATCCGTTTCACCGCGATGGCGGCCTGGGGAGAGGGTGACCCCGCACAGGACATGGGCAGTTGGAAGCTGGTCCACTTCATTCGCCATCTCCCACACATCACGCCGGAAGAACTTGACCAGATGAAGGCGCTCAATCCTAAGACGAAGAAAGACCTGGAAGGGCAGACCGCCTCTGACCAGTTTCTGCAGGGGAACGGGACATCGGCAGCACGGACCGATAGCGACCATCATCACTAATTCATCGACGCCAATACAGGAAAGAGTATCCCCAAGGAGGAGGGCACGATGAGTACATCCCAGTCCGATGCCTTGGTCATCTATGGCGCTACCGGTGATCTGGCCTTCAAGAAAATCTTCCCGGCGCTACAAGCCATGGCCAAGCGCGGCCACCTTGATGTACCGGTCATTGGCGTAGGCCGGTCGGCGTGGACGGTCGACCAGTTCCAAGCCCGAGCCTTCGAGAGCCTTGAAAAGCATGGGGAAGTCGATCCCGCCGCGTGGGAAAAACTCTGCGGCCTGCTGCGCTATGTGCATGTTGACTATGCGGACCCGACGACGTTTCAGGCTCTGCGCAAAGAACTGGACGGAGCCGAGCGGCCGGCACATTACCTGGCTATCGCTCCCACCATGTTCGAAACGGTTGTGCAACAACTGGAGAAGTCCGGATGCGCCAAGGGTGGACGCGTGATCCTCGAAAAGCCCTTCGGACGAAACCTGGCCTCCGCGCAGGCGCTCAACCGCACACTTCACACCTATTTCCCAGATCAAGCCGTGTTCCGCATCGACCATTACCTCGGGAAAGAATCTGTCCAGAACCTGATTTATTTCCGTTTCGCTAACCCGTTCTTTGAAACCGCGTGGAACCGACACTCTATCCAGCGCGTGCAGATCACGATGGCCGAAGAGTTTGGAGTGGTGGGTCGTGGTCGGTTCTACGAGGAAGTGGGAGCGATTCGCGACGTGGTGCAAAATCACTTGTTGATGGTGATTGCTTGCCTGGCCATGGAACAACCGTCCGGTAGGGATTCTGAATCGATTCGGGAGGAACGGGTGAACGTCCTCAAGATGATCCGGCCGCTCATTCCTTCGGATGTCGTGCGAGGGCAGTTCCGTGGCTACCGCCGCGAGGGCGGCGTGGCTCCTGAGTCCCAGGTCGAGACGTTCGCCGCGCTCCGACTCTACATCGACAGTGAACGGTGGGCAGGAGTGCCGTTCTATGTGCGCACCGGCAAGTGCCTCCCTGTCACGGCTACCGAAGTGCTGGTCGAGTTCAAGCGGCCATGTTGTCCCGTGTTGGACGAGATCGAACCACCGTTGCCGAACTATTTTCGCTTCCGGCTCAGCCCCGACGTGACGATCGCCTTGAGTACCATGACCAAAGTTCCTGGAGAGGCGATGGTGGGCGAGCGAATAGAACTGGCCGCACGGCAGTGCTCCGGCGACCAGATGGATTCGTATGAGCGTCTACTTGGAGACGCCATGAAGGGTGATGCCACCCTCTTTGCTCGCAGGGATGGGGTGGAAGCCGCTTGGCGCGTCGTGCAGCCGATTCTCGACACCCCGATGGCGTTGTACGAGTACGAGCTCAATACCTGGGGCCCGCGCGAAGCGGATCAGCTCATCGAGGGAGATTGGCACAACCCCTTGGTATCCGTGTGATCTGCGTGATCTCCCCGTGACGAACGAACAGCGTATCTTGGGCCGGGTCGTGCGGTTGCGGAAGAATCTTTGAAGAAAAATGGCAATAATGAAGGCGCGCAATATGAATTGGCAAGCGCAGAGATTATTTTGGACAGCAATGGGGGTGGAGCAGGCTGCTTTTCTCATGAGATAGCTCTGCCAGTCCCCCATCCCCCACCGTGTCCGATTTCTCAGTTGCGAGGGTTCCCTCAAACTCATATGATAAGGCCATGAGTTCTGATCCTGTCACCCGCATCAAGTCGAAGACGCCCGTACCCTACGAACTCACGGCTATTCATCACGATACTCACGACACGAAGACGTTTAGCTTTGCCCTGCCTGACGACGCCACGTTGGACATGCTGCCAGGCGATCACCTGTACGTCCACGCCACAATCGATGGCAAACCGGCGAAACGGCCCTACACGCCGTCGTCGGTGCCCGGCACCACAGGGCACTTCGACTTGACGGTCAAACGGTACGACACCGGCGGGGTGTCGAAGTATCTCCATGAACGGAGACCGGGAGACCGCGTGCTGATGAGCGGGCCGAATTCTGGCGGCCACTGGATAGACGGCCTGGCGAAGCAGGTGGGGTTTGTCGCCGGCGGCACGGGCATCACTCCGATGATTGCCATCATTCGCTGGATTCTCGCCCAGAGCCTTGCGGTCGAACTATTTCTGGTCTTTGCCAACAAGGCCGAAGCCGACATCATCTTCCGTGACGAGTGGGACAAGGATATGCGTGAGCACGCGAGGTTCCATTGTTATCATGTGTTGGAGCAGCCACCTGCGGGTTGGACGCAAGGCACGGGCCGCATCACAGAGGCCATACTGCGCGAGCATCTGCCCCCGCCCGGTCCTGACACCGTGATTTTTCTCTGTGGCCCCCCGCCGATGGCCGACGCGTTGGAAGCGGCTCTCAAAGTGATCGGCCACTCCGAGCGCGCGATCATTCTTCCGTAACCCTCTCCGTCGACAGCCTAGTCACCCGGAACGACTTCTTCAGCGATTGGAGAGGAGCGTGGTGTTGAGAACACCGATCGCTTCATCGGCATGCGGGTGAGCGGTTGGTCGAAGACGCTGCCGTTTCTACGGGTGGTCCGAGGACAGCGTAACCTGACCACTCTCTCCTGACCCCTTCCAATAGAAACACCCTGTGAAGAGTCGCCTCTCCGCAGGGTGTTCGCAACCAGACGCTCCACTGAATTTACTCTGTCTTGGCTTTGAGTTCTTTTGCCTCGCCCTTGATTCTCTCTCCGGCTGCTTTCGTTTGTCCCTTCGCCCGTTCCATTGCACCTGTCATTTTATTTCCTTTGGCCTCTTCCGTGAGGGCTTTCACTTCACCCTTAGCCTTTTCAGCATTCGCGTTCGCTTTGCCCTTCATATCCTCAACAGCGGCTTTCGTCGCATCGGCTTGAGCGACATGTTGCATGCCAACGACCATAAACAGAAACGCTGTAACGGCGATCATAATGTTTTTCACGGGGACCTTCCTGGTAAGAATTTGAAAGATTGCGATCTTGCATGATGCTCTGCACCACCATCGGTTAACTATGATAGTCTACCTGCTGGACCATCCAGGGTCTGGTCAAAAGTGCTCAGTAGAGAGGAAACAGCATTCGGCCTGCTTGAAATCAACGACGTTTTTGCGAGCAGTTACGAGTCGTGGAGATGTGTCGCTGGAAGAGATCGAGACGTTCCACACACACGATGAACAACTGGCCATGCCAGCGCCGGCTCGTGAACCACTCAGACAAGGTCACGCCGATACCAGCATGCCGGCAATCACCATTGGGTAGTGGTTTGTATTTCAACTAGAAGTGGATTCGTGGCCAGGCCTTCGCGATCATCACAGAATCCTCATTCTCTCCTCAAATATCGTCCAGCACGACTCAATCCCCAGACTCCTGTAGAGTTTCGCGCAGTGGACGCGTCATATAGCCTCTAGCCTCCCCCATTAATTTTTCGAAACTGAGCAATTGGGCTCAGCTTCCATTCAGCTAAAGGTCCAGCATAGTTCTGTGGCCTAGTGAGGCGTCCGACGGTCGATTGGCAGGTGAACAGCATCCAAGGCTGTCGAACGGAACAGAAGAGGGAGACTTATGGCATATGCACGATGTGGTGGGTTCCTGGTGAGCGAGGCCCGGAGCGGTTTCATCGACAATGTCCGTCAGATGGATTTCTAGAATATAAGATGTGTGAACTGTGGGTGCATCGACGATTCCGTGATTCTCGGGAATCGTCTTATTGAAAGGAGTTCGATATGTTGTACTACGCACTGTTGTTCTTAGTGGTTGGACTCATTGCCGGAGCCTTGAATCTGGCCGGGGTGGCCGCGGTAGCGGTCCAGATTTCCTGGATTCTGTTCTTGATCGGGATCGTGTTGCTGGCGATCCATCTGTTCACGAATCGCTCCGTCCGGGTACCCTGACCGGCAGGATTCTCTTGAACTGGAACGGGGCACTCTATGATGAGTTTTTCTAGCCCAGCTTAGGCGTCACAGAGGGGCGGCGTTGCATTGCCGCCCCTCGTCAATTGCTCAAAATGAGCTGCATTCATCACGTCAAGCGAAACAGCTATCAATGCAGGCGATACGTTCGCTGGATCAACAAAAGGGCCCAACCTGGGCGAGTCATTTTTCTCGACACAGTGCTGGACAAGCAGGTTTCTCCGACGAGACCAATGCCTAGAGACATGGGGAAAGATCTGGTGACGGCTGCAGAGGCGTCAGTGTTTGAAGTTGCCGAAAAGAGGGCACCAGAACCTTGAAGACACGCTGTTTAAGGAGGGCTAAGGAGTGGCGCACCTGCCAGCTCTCCTTCATTGTCCGTCTGCGCAGCTCCCGGCTCCTCTTCCACTCTCCGCTCGCCTTGGAGGTCTTCAAACTGTGTGGACTCCAAGAGATCCGACCGAGAGCCTGCTACTTCGACAAGGTCTTGTACGGTGAAGACTTGCTCCACTTGGCTTCCATGCCGGCCAATTCTTCCCGCACCAGTCCCAGATGGGTCCTCTCCCGCCGAAGTAGTTGAATATGCGCCTGGATATCGGCCAACATACAATCGATTTCCCGCACCCTGATCGTCAGACCGGCGGGCCTGCGGCGAACAGACTGACGACTCTCCTCACCGTTCATGACGCTCGCCGATGTCTGGGATAAACCTGGTACGTTGTGCTTCCAGAGTTTCATCTTTGCCTCCTCCTTAATACCCGACACAGTTTGAGCTCCTTCCAGGTGCATTCGCTGCAGCAGCGAATGCTCATCGGATCGATACATACGCTTCCGAGGGAATCTTGATGCGTTCAACGTCGCCCGTCCTGGCCCTCCTGCGCGGGGTCGCCCGCATTTGCTCCGAACTGCGGCAGCGATTGGCCCGCATCACGGCATCCTCGATATACCCACAATTGATGCAACGTGTGGCGTTGTATAGAGTGTCTGTTTCGATGCTCAAATCATCGAAGGTTTCGCATACCAGTAGCCCTCGACAGCGTTGGCAGACCATATGTCCTCCTTCTGCGCCCAATGACGCGCATATGACACACCAAACACGGGCGTGACCTCTCGCTCTGACGCCCAGTCTCTCAAGAAACTGGCCGAATTCTCCGCATACGCTTCTTCTTGCACCAGAAGCATCCATGACTACCTCACTATGCATAAACATAATGGAGCGGACGACTGCAGTCTGTTCACAATTGCTCAGTAGGGAACAATGACAACATGGAGGGGAGGCCGAACGTAGTCAGGCTTAGCTTTACTGAATCAAAGAAACACAATCAGATGGAGACCCTAGTCGTGGAGAACAACATTGAGGAGAGAACTATGCACGTGCAATCCGCCATTCCGGCGCGACCCCCCTTTGTAATCAATGAACCCGAGCTTGCGGAACTTATTCATAAAGAAACTGACGCGAGAGCGGGTCGTGCCGACCATGTCGGCCAACGTTTCCTGACTGATCTTCGTAATGACCGTCTCCGGCTTGCTCTCCTTCCCAAAGTGGGCCAACAACAGCAGCGCCCGCGCCAGCCGCTTCTCGCTGGAATTAAACAGTTGATCCACCAAATCCTCTTGGACTCGGATCGAGTGCAGCAGTAAATAGGACATAAATGCCTCGGCGAACCTGGGCTGTTCCTGCAGCAGGCGGAGCATGACGGTTTTGTCGATGCGTACAATCTGGGAGTCTTCCAGGGTGGTCGCGGTCGCCGTACGGACCGTTTGGCCCACGAGGCAGGATTCTCCTACAAACGCACCCCGTTCAAGAATCGCCACGACGGCTTCCTTGCCATGTTCCGAGACGACGGTCACTTTCACCTTGCCCACCTGAATATAGAACACCGCATCGGTCGTATCCCCTTGTGAAAAGAGAATCTGTTTCTTGGGGAACGAGAGAATCGTTTTGCCCTTCTCGGCCTTACTGAGGTATGTGTCCAGGTTGAACGGCGTTCGTATGCGTACCATATATCACCAGCCTCTACTTAGGAATTGAGCCAGCAAAGTCTATTACCAAACGCCATACGTATCAAGAGGCGTTTGTTCACACGCAGATAGCTCCATGTCCTCTCCCGACTCCTCTCTCTACTCACTCGACAAGAACATCACGTTATCGACCGCGGTTGAGCGAATAGGATCCGCCGGACGACGGGACGGGGGCCTGCAGACTATCCACCCTCTGCTGCATTTCTCTCAATGCCAGACCGAGTTGTTTGACCGAGCAATGGCGCAGAGCATGGATACTCTCCCCCATCCACAGTCGAAGGCCCTTTTTAGACGATGAATTCAGCGTCAGCACATAAGTCCGTGGTGTGGTCTTCATACTGTCCTCCGTGGTAATTGTGCCCGCCGCTTCACGCTTGAGCCAAGCCTGAGACGGCGTACCCTGTTCAGTTTCCTGTCATGTCGCCCGAAATACCGCAAGCAGATCACTCAAGGCCATGGTCTTGTGTTTTATCGCGGCCCGCTCCGCTTGCAGCTCTTCCCACGCGACCTCTTTAGAGGCCCCACCCATGAGGCAGGCCGTCACAAGCGAACCGATCCGATTGCACTCCTGCTCCACCTTTGCCTTGACCACCTGATTAACAGCCAGCATGTCCAGAGCCGTGGCCTTGGTCGCGGCGAGATGGGACTGCAACTCGGCCTCTGGATAGTTCAGGCGTGCCTCCTCGTTCACACAGCGATCCATGCTTTGCGCCAAAAAGAGGTACAATCTGGCCAGGGTGTCCGTAATGTCGATATGATTATGAACGACGGCTTGGGCTTTCATGGTTCATGCTCCTTCCAGCTGCAGACGCTATTGCGTCTCAATGGTGGCTTGCGTAGCCTGAGGGGACTGGCTGCCTGACCCCGGCACGGTTTTCACGGAAGGACTCGGCTCCGGCGACCCTTGCGTCGACGCCTTCAGCTCCTGGATGGCCCTTTCGACATCCTGCTCCGTCGATCCAAACCGGTCTCCCATCACCTTGATGGCCTGAGCAATCGCTTTCTTCATCCTCGAGATTTGTTCTTCTGTTGTCATAACCCCTCTCTCACTCGTGAATCTCTGCGGTGGATCTGATCGGTTAGGACACGCGGCCGGCGCGTCCCACCACCAAGTGGATCATCAACAATACAAGCCCACTCAAAAGCAGGGTCCAGGAACCCTGAGTCGCAACCGTGGCAATTCCAGCCCAATGCAAGCCCACGGCAATCAATCCGAAGAATAAGAACATCGCTGCGTAGTACAACATCGTGAATTCCTTACCTTGGCTGATGCGCTCAAGAATTGCCAGACGTGGAAAACGATCGCAGCCTCAAGACACTCTCTGGCGTCGAAGCGGCGGAGACTGCTGAATCGGTTTCGCAGGAAGAGAGCGCAAGAAACGAGACAACCCGCTCACCTAAATATCAGAGAGAACAACCCTCGACAGTGATTCCCCACTCCACTTATGTATAGTTTAGCGACATTAACTCTTCCTTGTCAAGCATTATCTTGCAATGACCTCCATGAACCTATATAGTTAACTACTTTTGTTAATCGCCACACAAGGAGATCGCTCGTGGATGTCACACTCCTCATCAAGAATCGGTTGAAAGAATTGGGGTTGGGCCAGCAGGATCTCGCCCGTGCGGCCAACGTGACCGAGTCGTATATCTCACAGTTGCTGACGCAGAAAAAACTCCCGCCGGCGCCGAACCGGACCGACATGTACGAGAAGATCGGACAAGCACTGAAATTGCCGCCGGGACAACTTGCCAAACTCGCCGATCAACAGCGCCGCGAACACTTCAGGAAGCGGCTAGGAGACCCGCCGGGTCCCTTACTGCACAACGTGCGGGAATTGATCCTCCGCAAGTGTCATCCTGGGAAGACCCGGCAAATTCGTACGATTTTCGAGAAACAACCCTTCGGCGAACTCGAGCGGTTCGTCACACAGAAGCTGCTGGGCGTCGTTAAAAGTGTGGCTCGGCAGGAACTCGACAATCCTACGTGGGTGCGCAAGGTGGCTCGGCTGAGCAAGAAGAGCTACCCTCAGATGCGCGTCAGCGTGCTGAAGTTCTTGGATACGACGATCTTCGATCTCTCGAACGAGAACTGCATTTCGTTCCTCGACCCCTTGATCGAATCCTGGGATATTGACCTTGCCACCTTTTGCATTGAGATTGTCCTGAACCGTCGGGTGGCGCCAGGACACCACAAGACGTACGAGTTCATGGAAAAAGGACCGGACAAGACTTCAAAGGAAGAGGAGCCTGGGCTGAAGGACTTTCTCCAAGATCCATTACTGAGCGGGGATGCGACCGAGGAGGAACTCGCCTTTCTGCGCGCACTGACGTTTGAGAACAAACGGCCGACCTCGCTCTACTATTACCGCGAGCTTCAGAGCCTCAGAGACCCGCTGCATTTTCAACCTTCTACCAGGAAAACTTCAGTACGGTAACTGCACTGCACGTTAAGACCTTGTTATTCGGTCAGCATATAGGTCACACCCAGAGCAACCGCCCACGCAAACATATACACAAGCAGTACGTGTTCAAATTTACTATCCCACCACATATTCATAACAGCCTCCCGATGTTCAGCGGCAGCGCTTAGCTGCTGTACGAACTGTCGCATCCGCACGTGGTCTTTGCTGTCGCATCATGTCCCAATTCCTCCCTACTACTTCTCTCGATCACTCGCTCCGATAACGTTGCGGCTCACCGCGGGCCCTTCCTAGGCTTGGCTGCTGGCGACCCAGGGGGGCGTGCACCGTTCCGAATCGGTTGACTGTGCCTCACTCGATTAGCCTCAATCCCTGGGTCCGTCGTCGCACCACAGAGCAGGCAACGCCATCCGGATACCGAGGGCTGGCCCATGTCTCTCATTTGGATGGCAATCAAGAGGCCACGGCAACGTATACACTGCATAGCGCCTCCTACAAGCTCTCTCTACAACACCCTTCGCAGGGTCTCGTTCCAGATAAGGCACGCGTACATGGAATCGGAGGTGGTGCGAGGGAAACAATACCACCATATCTCCACCATGAGAGCCCACGGGCCGATCATGGCTGCCCCCCCAGGCAACTAGCAGGCTTGAGATGGATGGTTCGATGAGGCGATAGTGAAGACCGCCAGATTCGGATGTTGGAACCCCCGCCGTTTCTCGCGTGTTTGAAACGTACGATCCCCAATCGCCAACAGCTGTTGTTTATGAAGGGACAGATCCCGCTTGTCATAGACCGCCCACTCATATTCCTTCGTCATCGCAAGGGCATCGACCGGACAGGCTTGAACACGCAGGCCATAGAACAAACACCGCGTCATGTCCATCGAATATTCTCGTGCGTATCGCTTCGTCGGCTCCGCCGGCACTTCTGCACTCACCACTGCAATGACGCGAGAGGGACAGGCGGCCTCACAGAGGTCACACCCGACGTACTTCTCGGTTCCATTTTCGTTACGCAGCAAGGCCAGCATCCCGCGATAGTTATCCGGCAAAGCCCGCTTCTCGTATAGATACTGAAGATTGCTCGGCTCGTAGTGAATGAGATGGCTCAGGGTCGACTTCATACCTACAGCAAGCTCGTAGAAGGTGATGAGCTTGACCCAAACCGTCAGTCCACGATAGCGGCTTGTCACTCTCTCTCAACATCGTGAGCATTCTTCCTCTATCCTGATCGATCGTCCCTGGGACGTTCGCCTGTACGATTCTGCTCCATCACCCCTAGCGCTCAGACCCCTGAGCCACCACATCCCCCTCAATCAAGCCTGCTGGCGAAGCCCGGCGCGAGAAATGCACCGCGACAATCAAGCCCATCTACTTGTGTCGGACCTCGTCCGCTCGTCTGATTACGAAATCAATACCGTCTATCTTCCTGCTCCTCTGAAATCGAGGCCCAAATCGTGATACTCCACAACAGCACGACAATCCCAACCAAGCTATAAATCTGGTACATGTTGATCACCTCGCTTTCAGTGTCACTCCGAATTCGCTCGTTCATCTCTACTCACTCCTTGCCTCGGTCTCTCCAACGCCAGCAGGCTCGGGAAGTACCTGCTGGCTATCATGAAGGCCTCCCATAATACCTATTCAAAATTTCGGTGCCGACCGGCTCGCTTTCCTCGTCTGCTCTTCACCTAGACAGCTTTGTTCAGCCAGCATGCGTTGGCCAGCACTGGCGGCCTCAGGAATTCTGGCCATGCAGGCCTTGAGCGTATCCTCCACAGCACCTGATGCCATGACGCCAAGCTCTGCTATCGGAGCGAAACCCATGCTTCTTTTCACAAGCGGATCTGCCGCTTGAACAGGTTGAGTGGACCCTATCGCCAATACCGCGAAAAACACCACTGTTGAGACGACCACTCCAGATTTTGTGATAGTTGAGATTCTCATGGTGACGACCTCCTCATACTTGCTAGGGGTCTCTGCTCGTGTGCCCCAGGGCGGACCCACGCGATGGAGCGCGTGTGACCCGTGACATCGCATGCCCACTCAATGGGCACGGAAGACACGAGGTCTGTGGAATTCGGTATTCGCATATTGGGCTGCCTGATCTGCTGAGACTCGTAATTCGAAGAAGCTTCGGAGACTGAGGAATCAGACGCGCGGAAAGGATGGGAGCGCGAGAGATGGGACAGTCGACGTTGAATTGAACGTCACAGCATCACCCTACAAGTCCCCACTGTTGCTGTCAATGCCTGGAAGAAGAACGTGCTATGTAACGTCCTGTTTCTATAGAGCTATATTTATTTCTCAGACGAACGGAATCAGTTAGTGAAACAACGCTTTCGCCACCTCATTGCTTGTGTTCCAACATGTGGAGCAACTGAGCTTCCGCAGCTCAGGCTGTTTCATTCCTTGTTGTGAAAGAATGTTCTCAACAAGGGAACGAGTTCACGACCGCCGAAATCTCTCTATAGAATTAGGTAAGACGACTCTGGTCTGAGTCTTTCGCCCTATGGCCGAGACCATCTTAACATTCACCCACCACCCACCGGACGGTTTATGAGATAATCCTTCCATGCTCGTGAAACGCTGGCTCGTTGGAGACCCTCTCAAGACCGCCCAAGCAAGGCACGAACGGCTTTCCAAGACGATCGCCCTTGCGATCTTCTCATCGAACGCTATTTCGTCTGTCGCGTACGGGACGGAAGAAATCTTGCTGGTGCTCATTCTCGCCGGCACGGCGGCGGTGGCCTGGTCGATTCCAGTCAGCTTAGCCATTCTCTTTCTCGTGTTGGTCTTAACGATTTCCTACCGCCAGATCATCTACGAATATCCGGAGGGGGGCGGAGCCTATGTCGTTGCGAGGACGAACCTCGGCGATCGGCCGGCTCTGGTGGCGGCTGCCGCGCTGATGATCGACTACGTCTTAACTGTGGCCGTCAGCGTGGCGGCAGGCATCGCGGCACTCACCTCAGCCATCCCAAGTCTGTTCATCCACCGCGAAGCCCTAGGACTTGTGGCCATCCTCTTCATGATTGTAATGAATCTCCGCGGGGTTCGCGAATCAGGCAAGTTTTTCGCCATTCCAACCTATTTCGCCATCGGAGCGCTAGGCCTTCTGGTTGTCGTAGGAACCGTTCGGTCTCTATCCAGCCCCGGAGCGGTCCTCCCCCCAACAAACCCTGGAGAGACAGAAACACTTACCCTGTTCTTAGTGCTCCGCGCCTTTGCTGCGGGTTGTTCGGCAGTCACCGGCATGGAGGTCATTTCTAATGGGGTGAAAGCCTTTCGCCCGCCTGAATCCAGAAATGCCGCAATTACCATGATCTGGATGTCTACGATCCTGGCATCGCTGTTCATGGGCATTAGCTGGATGACCTATCACTATGGCATCCTGGCCAAGATCGATGAAACGGTGATCTCGCAACTGGCTCGCTTGACGTTCGGCACCGGGTCCATCTACTACGCCGTACAAATCGGCACCATGGCCTTATTGGTACTGGCAGCGAACAGCGCCTTCGCGGGTTTCCCTCACCTGGCGTCGATCCTGGCACGAGATGGATTCATGCCCCATCAGATGGCAACATTCGGCGATCGCCTGGTCTTTTCGAACGGGATCATCATTCTTGGGTTCTTCGCCTGCCTCCTGCTCGTCGTGTTCGAGGGAGATACCCACGCGCTGATTCCCTTGTACGCCATCGGTGTGTTTGCATCATTCACCCTCTCGCAGGCCGGCATGGTGAAGCGATGGCTCATCAAGAAAGGGCCGCATTGGCAGACAAAACTGATCGTCAATGGGGTCGGCGCCGTCACCACCGGGATCGCGACGATTATCATCGCCAGCACCAAATTTATGCAGGGTGCCTGGATTGTGTTTCTGCTGGTCACCATCCTCCTCCTCATGTTTCAAGGAATTCGCTCCCACTATAAAGCCGTCAGCGAACAGATCGCGCTGGACCGTCGAGGAGAGCGACCACCGTTGCCTCGTCGCAATATCGTAATTATCCCGGTCAGCGGCTTGAATCGCGCCGTCGTTCGCGCGTTGGACTATGCGCGGAGCCGGCCCGGCGAAATCCGCGCCGTCTTCGTCGATGTCGATCCCCAGGAAAGTGCCCAGGTCAAGATCCAGTGGGCTCAATGGGGCGGTGGCGTCAATCTGATTGCCCTCTCCTCACCCTATCGTTCGGTCCTGGGATCGCTATTAGATTACGTTGAAGAAGTGCTCGAGAAAGACCAGAACACCTGGGTGACCGTCGTGATACCGGAGATCCTTCCGGCCAGGTGGTGGCAGAACATCCTGCACAACCAGCGGGCTCTGATGCTCAAAGCCGCGCTGCTCTTCAAAGACCGGGTGATTCTCACCGACGTGCCCTATCACCTGACCAGGTGAGCGTGAGCAGTAACAAGTTCAAAGTGGAAAAGGCCAAGTTTGAAAACTGGCCCTTCTCTTCCCTACTTGCTAGCTTTCTAACTTTCGCACTGGTCTCCAGCTTGCTGACTGAGCAGTCGTTCGCCTTCACCATCACAGCCCCAGCAGCAGGGTCCACACTGACTGCAGGAAGCACCGTGACCACGCATGTGGATCTCGGGAAGGATACTGGTATCATCAAGGTCCGCTACTACTGGTACAGCGAACAGGACGAGGTGTTGGTCGAACAGGATGATTCGACGGCCACAGGCTCCATCGTGGCGCCAGTAGCAATGGTAGGCTCAGCCGAACAGGAACCCGCCTTTGGAGGCCCACTGAAAGTGCCGCAGGACGGCATCGGACCGATGCGTCTGTTGGCAGTGGCGGAAGTCTCTCGTGGACGATTAGGGACCAAATCTATCTTCGATGAAGTAATCGTGAAGGTTGAACCATCTGCCGCCCTCACCACTATCGATTTTGAAACAGAGAAGCCTTTACAACTAGGCAGAGCGGGACAGTCCTCTGCCTTCGGCCATGTGGACTCGCTGGGCAAGATCTTCGAACTCCCGGTCGTCGCAGACTTTACCGACGGCGTCACCCGGCGCATCAGCACGCTTGCCAGCAGAACCAGCTACGAATCTTCCAATCCAAAAGTCATCAAGGTCTTGCCCGGCAGCTTGCTCCAGATTGTCGGTAATGGGAAGACCACCATCACCGTCACCAATCGTGGCAAACGGGCTTCACTTGAGGTGGATGTGAATGTGAACGATGAACCGAACGAACCACCGGTCGCCGATGCCGGCGCGAACAAGTCAGTCAAGGCCGGCTCTCGTGTGAAACTCAGTGGCCTGAAGAGCCGAGACCCGGAAGGCGAGGCACTCTACTACAGTTGGAGCCAAGTGCGCGGCAGCAAAATTTCGCTGCTCGACGCCAATAACTCAGAGACATCCTTCCTTGCACCAATCGTTTCAGAGCCTCGAACCTATCGCTTTAAATTGCGTGTAACGGACAAGAAGGGAGCGGACTCGTTACCGGCGTTTGTGGATGTGATGGTGGAGCCGTGACCAGATGGAAATACACGGGCTAGGTCATTGCCACTATGCCCCCTGTTTTCCCTTGCCTCTCGCAACCACTGCGATCACCTGAAAAAGTTTCTCGACTCGGGCCTTGTATTGATTCATAAATTGAGCCGTCCACATCTTGTTGTATTCGATGGCCGCACTCTTCTTCATGCCGGCATCTTTTTCGCCGACGGAGGAGGAATAGTGCGCAATGAGGCGGTCAAGTTCGTCTTCACCAAAACTCCTCGAATACGCCTGCTTCAAATGGTCGTGGAGGCTCTCAACCTGCCCCATCGATTTCCTGACATCCTGCAAGAATGCGTCGAGCAGCTGTTCAATCTCCTTCTTTTTTTCACCGGTCAGATCGGGGTAGGTGCTCGCGACGGATTTTCGTATTTGTTGCTCGTATTCGCCGATATATTTCCGAGTCAGCGAGTCGTATTCGGACTCGAGCTCTGAGACTTTGATCAGCGTCAGCAGTTTCTCAACCTTGATGGCCTTTACGTTCTCAATTGCAGCTGCTTCTTCCACGGCAATCAGACCAGAAACCACCGTCACGAGACACCACCATGTGATCAGAACAGCTTTCACATAATGCGTTGCCATTAATTTGTGCATAGTCCTCACCTCGTACAATCGAGTCTACATCGTACAGACTGATCGTCAAGCAATAGAGGATCTTCGATCGGCAAGCGTTATTCATCTCACTGCGCCATCGGTTGGGAGACTTGCTGGAGTTCTTAACTGTGGTGGAAAATTGGTTCCAAGGGTTCGTCCTCGCAAGTCCTTTCCCCGATACTAGCCCCACGATTGGAGGTATTGGGTAAACGCGAAGACCTGACCGTCGAGCAAATGGTTCACCTCGGCAACATCGACTTCATCGGCCAGCCTGACGACGCATTCCGTGCTGCTGCGAAGCAAGTGCTTCAAAAGAACGCGGAACTCTACCACCGCCTCTCATGATCCTTAGCACTCCTTTGTCCAGCTAACTGCTTGAGCATCGGTCCATATCGCTTGCGTATTTCCTTGGTAACGGATTCGATCCGTCTTTGTCCGACACCGATCTTGGCCTTGATTTTTACAGCCTTCCTTTGCATATCGTCACACCTTCCCCAACCGCATCGGCCCGTAGGTTTGGCGGGCTTGCTGGAGTTCTTTGACATGCTTCCGCAGGGCCTGGCCGAAGGCGGAACATTCGACTTCTCGTTTGAATGGCTCACTCTCACGTTCGACCTGATCGATCGCTTCGGTTAGCTGCCCGACCGAGCGCCGGCCTGAACCGGTGAGCCACCCGAGATGGTGATCAGCATAGTGGAGATCTTGGAGTGAGTACCGGACAGAGGCGACTTCTTCCAGACAGCGAAATCGAGCCCGTTGCAAGTCTCGCTGTGTCAGACCAGCCTGCGTCCATCTCGCCGCCCCGTCTCGCCCCGAAGCCCAAGACGAAAGCCGCTGGAATAAGAGCGCGCCCATAGTGAACGTAAAGGTCGCATGAAGAATGCCGCGCAACGGCCGGAGGCTCCGCCGCCACGGTGAGTAGAAGATCTGCTGGTTATGGTCCCCATGATACATGACATATTTTCGCAGCAGGAGATTCAAGTGGTGATGACTGTTTTCATGAATCAGATCGTCAATCAGATCGAGATTGCCACGATCGAAACAGTTGATGAATGACAGCCCCGGTCGATGCCGGTAGCTGAAGCTGACCACGCCCTTCGCCTTCAGCGGGACGATGCGAGAAGTCAGCAGCCTCAGCACATCATGGCCTTCAGGCCAAGCGAGCTGGATGGTCTGCCAAGCACGGGCGATCCGTGCAACCTGTCGCTGCTCTGTGGGCTTCACTGTTCTCGGCTGGCGATTCTCCCCATAGACAAGAGTCGGGCCGACGGTGACGGGATCGTTGCCGCTATGGGTTGCAACGATTGGTGGATGGCACGCCCACTGCCAGCGGCCTACTCCTCCCAAACCCGACCAGATTGGTGAAACACTCTTACCGGCCTTCACCGTGATGCCGGTCGACTCCGCTCGAAACAAGACACGTCCTGCCGATTGGCGTAACACTCGTTGCACTTCTTTGGGCGCCTGGCACCAGGCTCCCGAGATATCAACGGAGACGGTTCCTGCAATTTCGCTGCGCTCAAAATTGTCAGAGAGCATTCCTGGCACATCCCACTGCTTCATCTTCCGCTGACGGCACCATTTGACCACCAACGATGGGTCAAACCAGAGGGCCTCCTGGGTCAATTCCTGTGCCAATCTCTGGCACAGCACGAACAGGCGCTTCTCCAAACCACTCGCTCGAGGTTGGCCCGTCGGAAAGAGATCGTACAGGTAGCCATGTTCAAAAAACTTCTCCTGACACTCGTTCAACAATTGTGCGGCAAACTCGGACCGATCCTGTTCACTCTTGAGCTGCCGGAGCACATCCAAGAGATACACGAGGTCATTCAGCGTCTCGATCCATCCGACAACTTTCCAGTTGGAATAGGCCGTTAACTTGAGGCTGGAGTGGAGGCTGTCCAAGAAGCCGGTCGGAAGCCCGAATTCTCTGGCCAGGTCAGCGTGGTCGGCATGCACTTCTCGGCATAGGTCGACAAACAACCGCCGCATCGAGAGACGAAACTCATCCCGCAATTGCGCAAGCTGCGGCGAATCGAGAAGGAGCATGGCGGAACGACTATGCGTGAAATGCTGGGAGAACTCTAACGTAGCAGAAGGGTGGACGCAAGCTAGAAGCCATGCCGGCTATGTCGTTCTGCAGTTGTAGTGAAGCCTAGCGGCTGCGGAAAAGCTCAGTGGATGCCAACAATATGGCTGGAATGTTTCTACTGTGCTAACGCCGGAATGATGGCACTCTCGCACAGCACTCTTGCGGGTTTTTGCGGCAGATCGTACAGTGCGGACCGAAGAACTACACAAATCATGCGACCCCTTATCCCCATGAGACAAATTGAAGCGCAGCTTGAGTCTTCGGACTACCAGTGAGACTTATTATGTTGACCGCGTCTGATGTGACGGATGTACTGAGGGAGATTTCTCCCCTGCTGCGTGGGGGTTGGATTCAGAAGATCCAGCAGCCCACGGACCGTACCTTGGTGCTGGATGTGCGCGTGCCGGGACAGACACATCGGCTGCTGATCTCCTGCCAAGCAGACGCCGCTCGTTTGCACATCACCACCCAATCGCCAGTCAATCCTCCAACACCTCCACCGTTCTGCCAGTTTCTGAGAGCCCATTTCCAAGGAGCGCGGATCGACGATATTCGTCAGATTGGCAATGACCGTATCGTTGAATTGCAGCTGACCGGGAGAGAAGGAACGCACGCAATCGTGTGCGAACTAATCGGCAAGAAGGCTAATATCCTGGTGCTCGATGCCGAACACCGCGTGCTGAGAGATATCAACCGTCAGCACCGTCTTGCCGGTCAGATATATGCCTTACCATCTCAATGCAACACCGCCCCCGATACGGCGCCAAGCCGTTTCGCAAGTACGGTCGGAGGCATGCTCCCTGTTTCAGAGGCGATCGATGCGTATTACCGCGAACAGGAGGCAACACAAACCATCGACCGGATAAAGGAAGAACGTTTGCGCGTCCTCAAGAAAACGCTCAAAAAAGAGCAGCGATTAATTGAGGCCTGGCGGAACGACCTCTCAAGAGCCACCGCCTATCGGGACTATGCCCGATATGGAGAATTGATCAAGGCCAACCTCGGTGCGATCAAGAAGGGCACCGATCATATTGAGATGACAGATTATTTCGATGACAGGCTCCCCAGCATCACGATTCCGCTCGACCCGATGAACTCAGCCCAAGGCAATATGGACGACTACTTTCGCAAACACCGAAAATATCTTGCCGCTGAACGTGAACTCAGGCCACGTATTGAGCGAGCCGAGCACGGCATGGAGGGGCTGCGCCAGGAACTCAAACGCATTGAGCAAGGAACCTGGACTCCACCCGCCGTACTCCCTGCCCGTCTGAATGCAACCACCAGCAAGGGTCATCTCACCACTGATCAGCGACGTGGGCCGTTCCGTCGGTTTACCTCGACAGATGGGCTGCCGATTTTTGTCGGACGCAATGCCAGAGAAAATGACGAGCTGACGTTCGGCCTAGCCAAGAGCGACGATCTCTGGCTACATGCTCGCGGGACGCCAGGGTCTCACGTCGTCGTGAGACTGGGCAAAGGACTCGACCCCCCACCGGAAACCCTCCGTGACGCTGCTATGTTGGCACTCCTTTATAGTGATCTCAAGAAAAGCGGCAAAGGCGATGTGATCTATACGCGGCGCAAGTGGGTCAAGAAGGCAAAAGGGCAGGCGCTGGGAGCGGTTGTCGTGACCCAGGACAAATCGCTGTACGTCAGTCTTGAGAAGGACCGGCTTGAGGCACTCAGGAGACGAGGGACTTAGGTGGTGTGTGAGTAAACGGCCTTTTGACTACCCGGACACTTGCCGAAATGGAAGTTTTCCTCGCCCTGTGACGTGTTCAGCACTATGATGGGAGCGGGAGGACTCACGCATGGAGAGGCTGCGAGATGGTCGATCATCGGATGTTTCGCCGACCATCCTTGTCGTCGACGACGAACTCCCGATCATCAAACTCTGCAAAGCTCTTCTGGAAGGGGCAGGATTTTCCATCCTCGAGGCAGACGGCAGCTCTGAAGCTCTCAAGATCTGCACGGAGCATCAAGGGCCGATCGACCTACTGCTCACCGACCTGGTTTTACCACCGCCGGGTTTTCAGCTCGCCTCATCCTCCAACCAATTCCCGCACGTCAACGGGCTTGAACTGGCAGTTCGCGCAACCCTGATCCGAAGTGGGCTCCGTATCATCCTGATGTCGGGGAATCCTGATAAGGAACTTGCCAGTCACGGGATCAAGCGGGGAACACTCCCGTTTTTGGCAAAGCCGTTCGAGCGTGACCGCCTCATTGCCCTCGTGCAAAACGTACTGGCGCAGCCGGCGCCGACCCTTGGAGCAGAAGACCGGCCACGCGCAGCCAACGATACCGACTGGTTCGGTTGAACTCCTGAAGAGACTGCAGTTGAGACTACGGTTCAACGAAACGGTTGGGGTCTGCTTCCGTCTACACATGAACCTCGGCCCCCTGGAACACTATCCGTGTTCCGTCATGAACCATCCGGCGATCGATAGCCGCCGATGCTGACCAGCCGTGGGGTCCACGCGGCATACCCGATGAAATCGGGGGACGGTAAACATGACCAACGATCCGGAGCATGGTTCGATACAGTGGGTCGGCATAAGATTGATGAGCCCCCCGGCACGATCGGCTCGTCGCTCATAGATAATCAATTCCCCACCCCAATCAGGCTGCCACTCCTCATGAAAGTAGGTGACCACAGCGATCCGGCGCTGTGGTGCTCGACGACCCTCTACGAGCCGACCCTGATCCGTGTCGTCGTGAGTCAAGAGGCAATCGCCGGCGGAATACGAATAGTAACTGAATCCCACATGACGCCCGATGATATTCGGGAAAGACTCGATATAGTCTCGAATGCAGGGGAGCTCTAGTCGCGATAGAAATCGCCGACCCTCCTCTGGGCCGATTTCACCTTTTGCCCAGTTACCGGAATTCGGAAAGTCTTCTCGAACGTTCGGCAGATCGGACAGGCTTTTCCAGGACGCCCGGTTCATTTTTTCCCGAAAGTACCGTCGCTCGTCCGGCGACCAAAAGTTCTCCACAACCAACACCGGGCTACTGTGGAATGAGAATGAGTGGATGTCAGCCAGGGGTAACATCGATTGCGCAACCTTCATGTTTCCTCATGGTCCTTGTGATGAGTCGCACCAATCATCAGCTTCGGCCCATTATCCTCCGGTTCAGTTGACAAAAAAAGAAGGGGCTGCCACTTTCTATGGCAGCCCCTTCGTCCTGCTACTCAGCTGATCAATTACCAGCGATCGCGCTTTCCACCGCCTCCGCTCCGACCGCCGCCTCCACCGAATCCACCACGCCCACCACCGCCGCCGGTACGCGGTTCTTGAGGACGTGCTTCATTGACTGTCAAAGTCCGGCCACCCATTTCCGACCCGTTGAGGGCCGTAATGGCTGCTTGCGCCTCGGAATCCGACGACATTTCCACAAAGCCGAATCCGCGGGATTGGCCGGTGAACTTATCCGTAATAATTCGAGCCGACGCCACTGCGCCATGGGCCGCGAATAAATCACTCAACTGCTGCTCGGTCGCCGAATAAGGCAACCCACCGACATAAATCTTCGAACCCATCGGGGTTCCTCCTTTAAAATAATGACATTGTCTTGAACACGAGGAACGGGGAAGGAGCGGGCCGAAGACGCGATCGATGCAGCGACTTAGGTCTGACTTCCGACAAGATTCCCGGACAAGGCAACATCGGCATTGCGGGTCTCCTCTGATGGACACTCGGTGCCGCCGAGACCCAGGGCGACATGAGCCTTAAATACCCTAGCACAGAGCCCTCTGGATTACAACCTTACTCCCCGACACGAACCAAGAGCCCTTGGTCCTTGCAATAGGCGACCGTCCGGTAGAACCATGCGACGACGCCGACCAGCAATGTTCCGTTCAGGCAAACCGCCCAGGCAAGGTCCCCAATGGGTGGTGCCCCTTCACCCAAGACAGTCCGCATACCCTCAAAGATATGTGCCGCCGGATTCGCCCACGCAATCATCTGCAACCACTCGGGCAATACTTCCATTGGATAGAAGACACAGGAAATCGGCTGGAAGAGAAACACCATGCTCCAGGCGAGCACTTCGGCCTCTTGTCCGAATCTCATGATGAGTGAGGTCGTAAACACGCCGATAACCCAGCCGGTAATGACCAAATTGAGTACGAACGGCATCAGCCATACCCCGACGATCAGGATGTTATACGAATAAAAAAGGAGGGCACAGCCCGCCATGACAATCGAAACGACCGTCACCTTCATCACGCTCATGGCCATCGTGGCGGCCAAAAATTCGCTGGGCTTCAACGGGCTTGCAAAGAGGTTCATCAAGTTGCGCGCCCAGAGCTCTTCGAGAAAGGAAATAGTGATCCCCTGTTGCGATCGGAACAACATGTCCCATAGGATCAACGCCCCCAAAAAGAAGGTGACGAATCCCGGAACCTGGCTTTGGTATCGAGCGAGATAGAGCGTGATAAACCCCCAGATCACGAGATCCAGGAAAGGCCAGTAAAAGATTTCCATAATGCGGGGCAAACTGCGGCGATAGAGGTACAAATGCCGGACGATCAATGCCGTGATGCGGTGCAGTTTCATCGACAGGTCCTATGATCATGTCCATCGTGACACCCCCCGCATCCCCGATGCGCACCGAGAAGGTTCTCTCGGAGATGCCGGACCCCCGCGGCCAGGTGCGTCCCTGCCCGTTGTCCGTCGGGCATCCGCCGTAACCAAAGGCCCGCTAACACCGCCGGCATCCCCATGAGTCCCACTGCGAACACAGATGTCACACGTTCAACGTTATCCATCCACCACACAAGAGTAATCGCCAAGGCAAGCGGCACAAATCCTCCCACCAAACTCATGAATACAATACGCCCGCCGCAGGTCCCTCGACTCAGACCGATCAGGCTGATCGCCGACCAAAAAAGACCCCAGACCGCACTGAGTGCAAGCCCCCCCGTGAGGAATCCGGCACAACTATCGATCAATACGTCTGTCACGATGATGACTGTTCCTGTTCCCGTGCAAACTTCAAGAAGACCTCTTCCAGATCCGCCTTCCCAAATCGGTCGATGATTTCCTGCGCCGTTCCCTCCGCCACGATGCGGCCGCGCTGAAGAAAAATGATGCGATCCGACATTTCTTCCATTTCACGCATGTTATGTGACGTATAGAGGATGCTCAGGGCGGATGATCGCCGCTCTTCTTTCAGTAAAGATCTGATCTTGTCGGCGATATCGGGATCCAAACTCGCCGTAGGCTCGTCAAGAAAGAGGATGCGCGGTTCGGTCAGAAACGCTTTCGCTAAGGTGAGTCTCGTCATCTGCCCCGACGACAGCTTGCGGGTAATCTTGCCGCAGAACTCTTCCATCTCCAGTTTTTTGACGATGTCGTTTACGCGCCGAGCTATATTCGAAACTCCGTAGAGACGCGCAACGACCCATAGATTTTCTTCGACCGTGAGCGACTGAGGCATGGAGATGTAGGTCGACGAAAAGTTGACCTGCTGCAGAATCTCCTCACGATGAGTCGAGAGATCCAGACCGAACATGTGAATAGAGCCGGCCGTAGGGGTCACGAGTCCCAAGAGCATCTGAATGGTGGTGGTCTTCCCGGCTCCGTTCGGCCCCAAGAGTCCCAGGATTTCTCCCGGCCTAATCTCAAAAGACACTCCGTTTACCGCCGTAAAGTTGCCGAACCGCTTGGTCAGATTCGACGCTTTCAGTACTGGGGGAGTCATCACGTTGACGGATTCGGTCCATTAGTTGAATAACAAGGTTCCGCTGATCTTCTCCGGGATGTGGCAGGTCTCGCATTTGCGGTCCAAGGTCTTCCCGCCATGCTGTGCCTTCCCATCATGACAGCGAAAACAGTCATTGAGTGCCCTCGCACGAAGATACGAGCCTTCAGGATGAGTCGGATACCAGGGTTGGCTGTCGGCCGATACATGTCCGCGTGGAATGACAATGGGATAACCCTTGATGGGTTCATCATGCACGACACCGGAATGACACGTCGTACACCCTTCATCCTGTCCACGGGCCCTGAAAGCTTCCATATGTTGGCGATGGTTCATGACCAGCCCCACATCTTTCACGGGTGACGGAAGGTCTCGCGGCGCCGTCTCGGACACACGTAGGATATGACGATGGCAACTGAGACAGATTCCGGAATCGACCTTTGCCTTGAGATTGTGCGCGTCGGTCGGCGTCCCAAATACATAGATGGCCGTATCTCTGACTCCTGCCCAAACCTTGTCGGACAACCACCCTTGAAGACCAGGCCTCACATGACACGCAACACAGGTGACTTCCTTATGGGAAGACTTTGTCCAGCTCTCATAAGCAGGGGCGATCGTGTGGCATTCTGCGCAGAATGTCGGATGATCTGTAAACGGTATCGCAGTTCCAACCAGAGCCATAGCTCCGATAAGGAGTATCGGCAACAGCGTGGCCTTAGACTTCCAGCTCATGCTCCCCGCGTCTAAGGGGGAACTGCTTGATCAAGAGTGCGGCCACCCCGGCCACATCGTCCAGGTGGAGCACAGGCACAGGAAGATTGATGGGCTTGTCGGAGACCACCGCAAGAAGACCGTCGGGAGAGTACGCTATTTCACCGAGCTGATCACGAACGATGATGATCTTCGGGTAACCTTCGCTTTTCCACCCTTCGGCAATAATGAGGTCGTAGGAGGCGTCCAAGAAACGATCACGCACCTCCTCCACCTTCAGCTGTTCAGAAACATCGGCAAACAAGGCAAGGCTCCCCTTCGAGACCACCACCACGCTACCGGCACCGGCGCGTTTATGGCGCCAACTATCCTTTCCTTCTGTATCAAGATCAAACCCGTGGCCGGCATGTTTCACTGTCGCCACGCGGTACCCCGCCTTGACCAACTCGGGGATGATACGTTCGATCAAAGTTGTTTTACCGCTGTTCGACCGACCGATAAAAGAAACAATTGGAATGGGCATGTGTGACCGTTACGTGATTTGATCTAGCAGCAGGAGAGCCGGGCCCCGGAATGCCCGTGCTCGGTCTTAGCAGGCCATGCCTCACCGCTCAACAACTGAACCCCCACCTCGTCACCGGGATTGAGTCGCTCCACTTCTACTGGCACATCGATGAGACAGTTAGCCTTGACCATGGATGTGAGAATACCAGAGCCCTGGTCTCCGGTCGTTCGGACCTTAAAGACACCTTCTTCCCTCGTGAGAATGCCGCGCAGGAAATGTCGCCGGTCGCCTCGCTTGGAAAATCGTTCCTGGAATACGGCCTGGACGACCGGACGCCCATAGTTCCGGCACCCACTCATTTTCAGTAACGCAGGGCGTACCAGTTGCTCGAAGGTCACCATCGACGAAACCGGATTGCCGGGGAGGCCGAAAGCGAGCTTGCCCTGGATCTTCCCGAAGGCCAGCGGCTGGCCGGGCCGAATGGCAAGTTTCCAAAAATTCATCTCGGCCCCGAGCTCACGGAACACCGCTTTGGTGAAATCATAATCGCCCATCGATACCCCACCGGACAACACCACAATGTCGGCATTCAACCCCTGCGCGATTTTCTCTTTGAGCGCCATTGGCGTATCACGCGCGATGCCCAGTAATAACGGGATGCCCCCCGCTTCCTCCACAGCCGCGGCGATTCCATAGCTGTTAGAATTGATGATTTTCTCCTCGCTGAACCGCTCGTCCAAGTCGGCCAACTCGTCACCGGTCGAAATTATCGCGACCCGCGGCCGCTGGTAGACACACACGAACGGCCTCGCAAGTATCGCCAACATTCCAACTTCACCGGGACGAATTCTAGTCCCTTTCGCGATAATGCAGCCCCCTTTTTTTACATCCTCACCCTGCGGCCTAATGTTGGCTCCTTTGGGTTCCGCCTTAAACACACGGACCGAACCAGGTGTATGCTCCGTATCTTCAACCTTCAGAACTGTATCCGCACCTCGCGGAATCGGGGCACCGGTCATGATCCGGATAGCCTGGCCAGGACCGACTGATTGTGATGGCATGGTCCCGGCGGGAACGTCCTCAATTACCGAGAGCGTGACCGGTTTCTGAATGGCGTGCTCCTGTTTAATATCTTCCCATCTGACGGCAAACCCATCCATGGCGGAGTTGTCCCAGGGCGGATTATCGCGCTCTGCGACGATGTCTTCTCCCAGCACACGGCCCAAGACTTCCAGAATTGAGATTTTCTCCAGACCCAACACCGGCGCGGCATCGAGTACGACCTTTTGCGCATCGGAGAGTTGAGTCAATCCGGTCATGGCATCCGCAGCTTTCACTGCCTGTCCCCCTTCAGCAATCCTGTCGTCGTCCGTCCCACTTTCAGCAACGATGCGCCTTTTTTACAGAAGGCTTCCACCTGATTGGCGATACGGTGGTACGCTTCCGCCGTCGGCGTGTCCGAGTTGAACAGTGCAAAGGGTTCACCCGCGTCTGACTGTGTGACCACATCCGGATCGAGCGGAATTCGACCCAGAAAGGGGACTCCCATGTCGAGCGCGGATGCTTCACCACCGCCTTTGCGAAAGACGTCAATGTGAGCATGACAATGCGGGCACTCGAGCCCACTCATATTCTCCACGATCCCGACAATCGGCACCTCACTATCCTTGCAAAACGTGACCGATTTTCTGGAATCCAGGAGCGCCACCTCTTGCGGAGTCGTAATAATCACGGCACCGCTCACGGTACCGAGCAGATCGATCGTCGTGACCGACTCGTTCCCGGTTCCGGGCGGGAGATCGATGAGGAGAAAATTCAGATCCTGCCAATCGACACCCCCGAGCAGCTGATTGATGAATTCGTACTTGTAGGCATCGCGCCAGATAATAGGATCATCCGAGTTCTGCAGGAGAAACGACATCGAGGCGATTTTCAAATTATAGGCTTGGAAGGGAATAATCCCGCCGGACGTGCTGATCTTAAGCTTCTGACCTTCCGCACCGACCATTTTCGGAATGTTGGGGCCATGGATATCCATGTCACAGATCCCGACATGCCATCCTTTGAGCGCAAGACTCACCGCGATGTTTGTCGTGCACGTGCTTTTCCCCACACCGCCTTTGTTGCTCATGATAAGGACTTTGTGCTCGATGCGCTCCATCCGTTTGGCAACGAGCCATCGGCTATGTCCTTCTTTATCCTTTTGGCACCGCTCGTTCTCGTCGCAGATGGCACAAGCCCACATATAGATGCAGGCATCACCACCTCCGTTGTTATTGTTGATGACATTGAGTTCACGTGCCATGGGATTTCTTTTCTGCGACCACTGCTGTCGATCGCCCTCGTCGTTAGTGGTGTCGTCCTCCGGGAACTCCTACATAATCATCACCCGAAGATTTCGGCATCGACATGCCCGAAGCAGTTCCCCCGGCCCCTACCCCGGCCATAGCGACCGTCGGACCACCTGCTTGATGACTTTCAGCAGGTGTTTTCTTGCCGAAACACTTCGCGCCGAAGATGCCGACCCAGTAGAGCAGGAACATGGGGCCGGCCATGAGAGTCTGATTGAATGGGTCAGGCGTGGGAGTCAGAATCGCAGCGATGACGAACGATCCCAACAACGCCCACTTCCAATACTGAATCAGGAACGGCGCATCGACCCAGCCCAACTTGGCCATCAGCGTGATGGCCAACGGCACTTCAAAGATCAGTCCAAACACCATCAAGAGCCACAAGGCAAAACCCACATACTGGGCGATCGAGATCTGCGGCACGAATCCGGCATTCACTCCGTAGGAAATCAAAAAATTCAAGGCAAACGGAAGCACGAAGAAAAATGAGAATCCGGCCCCGACATAGAACGCCAACGCACTCACACAAACGAACGGCCCGACAAACCGTCGCTCCTGCACATGAAGTCCCGGAACGACGAACCTCCAGATCTCGAACAAGAGATAGGGCATGGCGAGCACGATGGCGAACAGTCCCGCCACCTTGACGTTCTGCCAGAGCGCCTCCGCCGGCGCAAGGAACACAAACGGCACAGTCGGCAAATCGGTCGGTTCCCAGGTTAATTTGCTCGGCACAAACATATTCTGCAGCGGAACCCGCAACCATTTGACCAACGCGTCGGCATAAAAGAACGTCCCCATGAACACGACCGCCAGGGCGATCACCGCGCGGGTGAGCCGGACCTGGAACTCCACGAGGTGCTCCATGACCGGCATCTTCTTGTCTTCCAGCGGCTTGAAGACCGAATCTTGCAGCCACCGATTCAGCTTGTTCAGCACAGAGCCTCATAAGTTTTAGAATCTGTCGATCCGATGATCTGACGATCGGCCTTCTGGCAATCAACTGATCGACAGATCAACAAATGCCCCTGTGCTTCTTACTTCGGATTAATCGCCACGAACAGGCTGTTCCCTTGTCGATTGACCAACAGCACAGCCAGTTCGTCTTTCTTGATCTTCTCGGCAGCCTTTTGATAATCGCCGAGCGTCTTGATCGACTCGTGATTGACTTCTTGAATCACGTCACCACGCTGGAGGCCGGCCGCCTCTGCCGGTCCGCCCGGCTCCACCGACGTGATGACCACTCCGACCGTCTTCGCGGAAATGTTCAACTGACTCATCAAGGCGTTATCCAGCGTTTGGACACGTAACGACGCGAGCACATTGTCCGGAAGCTTCATCGTTTCTCCCGTGTCCTTCGACGGCGCCGGCTCTTTCTTGGCCAGCATTTCATCCGATGGGCGTTCGGCAACTTTCACGACGATCAGCTGCTCCTTGCCTTCGCGCAAAACCTTGACCTGCGCGTCCTTTCCTACCACCGTTCTTGCGACAAGATTGCGCAGCTGACTGACACTCTGCACCTCCTTGCCGTTAAAGGCCACGACGACATCGCCTCGCTTCATGCCGGCGGCATGGGAAGGGCCATTCTCATTGACATCGCTGATCAAGACCCCCTTCCGCTGCTCCGGGAGTTTGAACGATTTCGCCAAGGCCGGCGTAATTTCTTGAATCGCGACGCCCATCCATCCGCGTACGACTTTGCCCGTTTTCTGCAGACTGTCCACGATATCGAGCGCGATGCTGCTGGGAATTGCAAACCCAATCCCTTCCGACCCCCCCGTTCGCGAGAAGATTGCAGTGTTGATACCGATCAGATCTCCGTTCATGTTAACGAGGGCTCCGCCCGAATTTCCGGGATTGATCGCCGCGTCGGTCTGAATGAAATCTTCATAGTCCGCAATTCCGACATTCCCACGCCCAAGGGCGCTGATGATGCCGAGCGTGACGGTGGAGCTCAGGCCAAACGGGCTTCCAACCGCCAGCACAAGATCACCCACCTGTAACTTTTCGTATTCTGCCCATTTCAGCGACGGCAGATCCTTAGCCTCAATCTTGATGACCGCTAAATCCGTCTTCGGATCGGTGCCCACCACCTTCGCCGAAAACTCGCGCCGGTCGCTCAAGGTCACAGTAATCTGCGTGGCTCCTTCAACGACGTGATTATTGGTCACGATGAACCCGTTGGAATCCAAGATGACTCCGGAGCCCGCACTCTGATCCGGGCGGCCATGCGGCGCGGGTGGACCATGCGGGCTTGGCGGCGGGGTCGGCAATTCTCCTCCTCCCGGCTCATCCCCAGGGGGAGGGGTCCCGAACGGATTAGGCGGCATTCCCCCGCGTCTCCGGCTCCCTTCTCCTCCACCCGTCACCGCGATATTCACGACAGCAGGGGTGGTCTTTTTCACGATCTCCGAAAAGCCCTGAGCCCACGCTGGAGGGACTCCGGCAGCTGAGACGGGTGATACGCATCCGCTTCCGACAAGAACACACACGGCCAAGCCACCACCGATAAGCACATTCGTCGCTTGCTGAGTCCAATTGACCATATCTGAATTCCTCCAGGATGTGACTCTCATCGAGAGTGCTATTAGGAACGAGCGTCTCCACAAATTCAACGCTTCATATTACACCACTCTTTCAACAGGCTTCAAAGAGGAAAAGTCCTCATCCATCAAGGCTGGGCCATAAGGAGTGACTTAGCGGACACCTTCTCACCGTCTCAGTGCATTTCGCCCTTGTCCACATCTGTCAGGCGGTTGCTTTCACCTGATGTTTCCAGTACGGTGGCTGACGGTCCAAGCGAGATTGTTACCATAGGTCAGGCGTTGATCCGAGGAAAACCGTTCGATCGGAGGGGCAATTCGGCCGTACGATGGATAGGGTGTGCGCTCCTCTTTCTTGCCGCTTGCGTCAAGCATCTTGAATTTCCCCCAATGGGCGACCCGTTACCCGCCAGTGCCAAGCTGGAAATTCCCTCGTCGATTAGAGAACTGACGATTCGCTACAGCAATTCCTGTGCACAACCGCAGGAAATTCCGCTGGGAGATCGACTCCAGGAGGCCTTACGGGAAGGACTTCATCGAACGTTCAACACGACGTTTGACGAAAACACCAGCGACACCTCCGACCCTGATTATGTCATTCAGGTGGATCTTGTCGATTCCTCGTTTGACCTCAATAAGGAAGTACTGCACGATCGGGCTCCCGCCGTCTTACAACTCAACGCCATCGCTCGTATCCTTGACCGAAAGGGGACGTTGCTCCGGCAAACGGACATCAAAGTCTCCCGGCATGAACGGTTGCGACTCGAACAGCTCTCAAGGAATTGTAACTATATGATCGAGCCGTTCATCCACGACACCGTTATTGATTTTGCTACCCGCGTCTCTCTGAATGCCAGACAAGCGGTGGCTGGTGACGCCCCTCTCTCTTCAGCCGAGCCGAGCCCGATACCGGGGGCGAGCTTGGGTGCTTCGGCCTCGGTACTCTCAGAAGCTCCGCACAGCCCGGCTTCCCCTTCACACGCGCTTCGATTCAAAGCGCTGCTCCTCGACGAGAACAGCGATCTAATCCTTGAAGGAGGTGAGCATGTGCGGGTGCGTGTGGATATCATTAATACGGGGACGAAGTTGATTGAAAACGCCTCCGCCACGCTCACCGGACCATCCGCTGTCATTGAACAATTCCCCGCAAAGACGCTACCGATCCCGCCGTTACAACCGGGCCAAACGAAATCCCTCGAATTCATCGCCACCCTCCCCCCGACCAAGCAGGCCCAACAAGCTGCGATCCATGTCACAGTTGCCGAATCGGGAGGAGCCTCGGCGCCGCCTCAAGTCCTACAGTTCACCATTCAGCCTCCCGGTACCGGCACGGACGACGTGAACCGAATTCCCGCGCCGGCGCCGGGCTTTCACCAGCCTCAGACCTACCTCGTCTCGATCGGGGTCGGCGCCTATCGCGATCCCAAACTCGCACCCCGCCGCTACGCCGCGACGGATGCAGAGACCTTCGCCGCCTATTTTCAATCGCTCGGCGGCGTACCGCTGTCCAACATCCGGATCTTGCAAAACCAGAAGGCGCTCCGTGCCGATCTTCACGAGGCATTGTTCGGTTGGCTCCCACAACATGCAGCCAAGGATGCCGTCGTGATCGTCTACTTTTCTGGACAGGCAATGACGACGCCGACAGGGGACATCCTGCTGGCCCCTTATGACGGGAGTGCCGCAGACTCGAAACGACTGTACTCACTCACTGACCTTGAATCCGCCTTCGCCAGGCTCCAGGCGAAACAGATCATTTTCTTGTTCGACGGCATGGTGTCCAGACTTCGCGGCGATGCCAAGGGAAAGACCGCGTCACCCCGCTGGGAACTCGGCGGAGGACATACGCTCGCACTGATCGGGGGAGAAGACTTGACGACGGGGCTGGAAGACGACCAGCACCGCCATGGCCTCTTCACCTACTACCTCTTGAAAGGACTCAGAGGAGAGGCCGATACCAACCGCAACGGGACCGTCACGTTCGGAGAACTCGCCGGCTACGTGCGCCAAAAAGTCGCCTGGGCGGCGAAGACTCAGTTCAACCAAGAGCAACGGCCCTTGCTGATTCCGCCACTCAAGCCGGATGACCAGGCCGCCTCACTCGTTTTGACCGCACTTCCTTCGCTCACCCCTTCAGAAGCGCCCTAACCCGCGTAATTCATACCGGTTCGCACATCGAGAATCGAACCAGCTCTTGCAGTACACAAGACAAGATCCGCCCCCAACTTCCTCTTCATAATTGGATATTCCGCAAGGCTTCGGCACCTATCCTGACAAGTAGAATCTTGAAATACTCTGACAAGAGGCAGCTATTGAGATATTTTGAACAGGTACGTGTCGGATATGAGCCGAAATATACCGTGAGCTAAACGGAGGGCCCTCAGCGGTTCACGTAAATAGTGACCCCCAACCACGGAGAACATATGTCACGAGAGGTCATCGCGGCAACACCCGAGGCATTTGCTGAATTCCTTCATAAGTTGCGGCTGATACGCCGGCGTCGAAAGGCAGAGCTTCGTGGAACGATTGCGCCACGCCAGTCTCTCTCGCCTGCTGAACGCAAAGAAGTGTCCCGAAAGACCGCAGGACGTTGCCACATCTGCGGCGGCGCCATTGACGGAAAGTGGCATGCAGATCATGTCTTTTCGCACAGTGCCGGCGGTGCTCACGCTGCCGACAACTACCTGCCGGCTCACGCACTCTGCAACAACTACCGGTGGGACTACTCTGCCGATGAATTCCAGGCCATTTTGAAACTTGGCGTATGGGTGCGTACCGAGATCGAGCACAAATCGACGCTCGGCCTCAAACTAGCGGATCGGTATCTCGCGCATGAGCGTTCTCGCAATGGTCGTCGTGGAGAATCGGCTGACGAATGAAGCCTTACAGGCCTAACCGGACGTTGGAGAGGACGCGATCTGCGCTGCGGTAAATAAGCGCTTACTCGGCGCCGCTCAACGCGAACGTTTGACGGGCCAAAGAGGAATGAACACTCCACTTAGGTTCAAATCGGCGGGTTCGAAGTGGTGGTAGAAACCACTCGCATTGCACCAAGGGAGGCAGCTTCCCGCCGCACTCATCATTCTCCAAGGCGAACTCGGAGCGGGTGAGCACGGCGCCTGCCTCAATTCGCGTGGGCTTAAGAGCGGGGTTGCAGATCTAATCACCTCAGGACAGAAAGGGCTAAAGACACGCCGAGTCCCCTTGCCTGCATTCGTTTCCAAAAGCCTCAAGCACCTATATGAAAAGGCAAATGTGAAGAAAGGTTGCCCCGATTTTGCGATTTGGAACATCACAACGAAGAGTATGCGTCTCGTGGAAGTTAAGTGTCATGATTGGGACAGACCCACTCCCGAGCAATTGCTTTTTTTTCAGGCGACAAAATCAATCGGCATAGGAGCGAAAATCGTTGAGTGAGAGTTCAAAAATGTGCCGTCTCACATTGGATAAAGCTGCCAGTCGAAAATTGCATCTGGGATCGGATCTTGAATCGTGCATGGCACAGGAATACAGATTCGGCCTCCCCGTCTGACTATCCCCAGCACACACCACACCCTCCAGCCCCATTTCCCCACACGCGATACCGCAGCTAGTTCGGCATTTCGTATGTCGGCGGGACCCATGGATAGAGGCGAGGGAT
>JARFPM010000156.1 GCA_030444405.1 Nitrospira sp. | reverse complement strand
GGTCCTTCACAGCCTCAAACAGCCTTGAAATTGAGCAAGCCCTTTACTCCTGAATATCCGAGTACCTGCTTGAATGAATTGCATCTCGGCAGAGGTACTGCTGTCTGAGCAGGTGTTGACAAGCTACAGAACAACTAAAAGAATCCGTACTGCCTTTCATACCGGTTCCTTAATAAATAACCATGCATAACCATGCCGGTCAGCATGATCAATAGGTGGGCCAGTCTATAGAAATGAAAATGGACATTCAGGCGCCACTAACTGTTTTCCTCGACGAGGCGGGCGCTCCTGACTTCGGGATGCCTATAGCTGGAGAGCCCAAGAAAGCCCATGTCGTGTGTGCTGTTGCTATGCCTAACATCGCCTTCAAAAGCTTTCACTCGATCATCCCGCGCAATGCCGCGGGTGAGTACCTCAAGTCATCGCACGTGGATTTCAATAAAGACTTGGCGCTCATCTTCGTTAACCACCTGATTTCCTCAAACGCAGAGGTTGGTCCATTCCTTGCTGATACAGAAGATCCTAAAAACGTTGAGCTTGCCATAGACAAGCCAAAGCTGCCAACGATGGCCGGTCCATGGCGTGCGAGAGAGAAGTACCAGCCGAGAGCAAGCACATGTATCCGTCGATTGGGCAGAGCGACTTTCATTACTTGCAGTTCCTATTGAAAGCGTTGTTTGCATACCTCGATGTTTATCATTCACAGAATGGTGCCATACCATCATTCGTCGACATCGCCGTCGACACCAAGGATATTAATGTAGAAGCGCGAGGAAGATGAGCCCTTACTATTGCTACCCGACTTGTTCGCCGGCATCCAATGTCGAGAGGATAGGTTCGGCGACGTAGGAGCCGCACCGCACAAGCTCTGGGACGCCGGAAAGATGGGCCGGTTCAAGTTCATAAATAAGCCGCCGACTGAGCATTCAGCCAAAGCAGGATGAAACAGCAAGCATGATATGATACACACTCAATTTCACATCATTCTGCACCTCTCTCGCGCCTTAGATTCCATCCAACACTTTAATATTGTGCTGCCAACAAATCGGCCAAGTCTAGGTGATACGTCATCAGAACTGACCAGGCTTCCTCCCTGATGCTTCGCTTGACTCTCTCTTCACTCCTCCGTACGCTCAGCGTCTGCCGAGACTTTTTCTTTCTGTGATAGAAGAAGTTTTCCTCTTTTTTCTTTCTTGATATTGAAAGGAGGCACCTCAATGGCTCAAAAACCTTTTCAAACGGGAGCGGTCATCAATCTGAGCGATGGAGAGAGTGTCAAGGACATCATCGTATATACCGTTCCCGCTAAGAAGCGATTCGATGTCAAATTTCTCGGCATCAATGGTTTTGGACACCCGAATCAACCGCTCTTTTACGCAGTCCAAGTCACGACAAAATCGCTTCTAGGCATATATCCAATTGCTCCCACCGGCATTTCGGAAATAACTGATCCTCAATTTCCAATGAGGTTTTTCGGAAGTCAGGAAGCAATCCTTTACGCGGATCCTAAGTCCGACCTGATTTTTTCTGTAGCCCGCAAGAACACGACGGGCAATGTCAGGGTGTTCATCAATCTCTGTGGACTCCTCGTTGATCTGTGAGACGAGGGAGCGACCGGATCGGTGAGTGGAATTGCCGATGCGACACCTGTAACCATTACGAAGAGAGTCCTGTCATATGAATACCGCTCCAAATCCCTCTACCATTTTACAAACAGCCTTCGGTTTTTGGGGTTCCAAGGTCCTACTCACGGCCGTCGAGGTCGGTCTGTTCTCCACACTCGGTGGTCGCCGTCTCACCGGGGCTGAGTTGGGCAAGGAATTGCAATTCCATCCACGTGCTAATCCCGACTTTTTTGATGCCCTTGTGGCGATGAAGTTCCTCGATCGCGAAGGTGACGGCCCGCAAGCAAAGTATTTCAATGCGCCTGAAGGCGCCATCTTCCTCGATGAAGCGAGCCCGCGCTACATCGGAGGGATTCTGGTCATGCTCAATGCAAGGCTGTTCAAATTTTGGAACGATCTACCCGAGGCGTTGCGGACGGGCCGGCCGCAGAACGAGGTGAAGCATGGGCAGAAAGGAATGTTTGAGGAACTCTATTCTGATCTCCCCAGGCTAGAACAATTCATGGGCGCGATGACCGGCATTTCACGCATCAACTTCGAGGCCTTTGCGGAGAAGTTTGACTTCTCGAAATTTCAGACCCTTTGCGATGTCGGCGGCGCGACCGGTTTGCTCAGCATCGAAGTCGCAACGAGACACTCGCATCTTAGGTGTGTGAGCTTCGATCTGCCGGTCGTCGAACCGATTGCGAAAAAACACATCGCCGCGGCCGGGTTGGAAAGTCGCGTGCGCACGGCGTCCGGCGACTTCTTCAAGGACCAGCTGCCGAAGGCCGACCTCATCACGATGGGCATGATTCTGCACGACTGGAATCTGGAGAAAAAGATGCATTTGATCCGATCAGCCTACAACGCGTTGCCACCGGGCGGCGCGTTGGTGGCCATTGAAGCGTTGATCGACGATGCCCGGCGTGAGAACGTACAGGGGCTGCTGATGTCACTCAACATGCTTATCGAATTCGGCGATGCGTTTGATTATTCAGGAGCAGACTTCCGCCAGTGGTGTGGCGAGGTCGGCTTCACACGGTTCGAGGTCATCCATCTTGCTGGGCCATCGAGCGCAGCGGTCGCCTATAAATAAGCTCTTATCAATGAACTAACTCACCGCCTCCCGGTGCCTTGACTCATAAACTTGACTCTCTCTCCCTTCCCCCGTACGCTCAGTGTTTCATGGGAGCCTCCAGCCACAAGAAAATCCTCATCGTTGAAGACGAGCAGGACATTCTCCAGCTCGTTAAGCACTATTTGGAGAAAGAAGGGTTTCGACCTGTCACCGCGATGAACGGGCTCGAGGCTCTCCAGAAAGTCAAAGACGAGAAACCCGATCTGCTCGTCCTCGATCTGATGTTGCCTGAAATGGATGGACTCGAAGTCTGCAAGCGCCTCCGCTCCGTTCCCGATACCGCCATGCTCCCGATCCTCATGCTGACGGCGAAAGCCGAAGAATCGGACACTATCGTCGGTCTTGAATTGGGGGCCGACGATTATGTGACCAAGCCGTTCAGTCCTAAGACGCTGGTCGCCCGTGTGAAGGCCCTGCTGCGTCGAGTCGAGCGAAAGCCGGATGGTGGGCTGAATCTGTACCGTTATGGTACGCTCACGATGAACCTACCCCGGCATGAGGTCACCATTGAAACGAAAGAGGTGCCCTTGACGACGAAGGAATTCGGCCTTCTTGAACACCTCCTCCGACATCGCGGTCGTGTATTGACCCGGGAGGTTCTGCTCAATGCCGTGTGGGGTTACGATTACTATGGCACGACCAGAACAGTCGACGTGCATATCCGCCGGCTGAAACAGAAGCTGCCGCTTCTCGAAGAGGCCATCGTGTCCGTGAAATCATTGGGCTACAAACTTAAGGATTTCGACGAGTCAGGATGACGTGGTCGATTCGATGGAAAGTGGCGCTTGGTACGCTCGTGGCGGTCGCCTGTGGGCTGCTGATCGCCGGCGTGATGACGGTTCGATCCCTCGAACAGCGATACCTCGCGCAATTCGGTGAAGGGCTGGAGGCAAAAACCAGGCTCGTCGAATACGGCTTTCAACCCCTGTTTCTCTCATCTTTTTCACGTCCGACCCCTTCCTCCTTGCAGGAGACGGCGCGAGACCTCGGCAACCGAGCCTCTGCCCGTGTGACGCTGATCGCCGCAGACGGAACGGTGCTCGCGGATAGTGCCGTACGAGATGCCGACTTGTCCGCTGTTGAGAATCACACATCTCGCCCCGAAATCCAACAGGCCCTTTCCACAGGACAGGGACAAGACATCCGCTCTAG
>JARFPM010000089.1 GCA_030444405.1 Nitrospira sp. | reverse complement strand
CCACCGCACACCGCGCTTGTGCGCGGGCAGGATGAACGGCCGCGGCTCATGGTGTGCGTTGAGCAGGATCAGGAATGTGTCGTCCAGGACCGGTCGCCCCTTCGCGTCTTTCTCCTCGATGGCATGGCCTGCCAACCGGACGCCGAGGCAACGGACATACCCTTTGGCCCAGTCTTCGTCCGTCATCTCTTTGCCGTCGGGGCGGAGCCAGTACAGGTCCTTGACCTCCGCGCCACGGATACGGCGGCCTTGAAAGAATCGACGCCGCCGGAACACCGGATGGTGCTGTCGCAGCGTGATCAGGCTTTTTGTAAAGGCCAGGAGCGTCTGCTGAGGCTTGCTCATCTTCCAGTCGACCCAACTGATCTCATTGTCCTGGCAATAGGCGTTGTTGTTGCCGTGCTGCGTTCGTCCCATCTCATCGCCCCCGCAGATCATCGGCACCCCTTGCGACAAGAGCAACGTGGCCAACATGTTGCGTTTCTGTCGCTCCCGGAGCGCCAGGATCGACGGTTTGGCCGTCGGCCCCTCCACGCCGCAATTCCAGCTGAGATTGTCGTCTGTGCCGTCGCGGTTGTCGTCGCCGTTGGCCTCGTTGTGCTTCCGGTCATAGGAGACGAGATCATGCAAGGTGAACCCGTCGTGCGCCGTCACAAAATTAATGCTCGCATGGGGCCGGCGGCCGCCGCCTTCGTAGAGATCGCTGCTCCCGGACAGTCGATACGCCAACTCCGCTACTTGCCCTCCGTCCCCTTTCCAGTATCGCCGGATCGTGTCACGGTATCTTCCGTTCCATTCAGCCCAACCGGACGGAAAGTTGCCGACCTGATACCCGCCTTCGCCTAAGTCCCACGGTTCGGCGATCAGTTTCACCTGCGAGAGCACTGGATCCTGATGAATGATGTCGAAAAAGGCGCTGAGGCGGTCCACGTCATGCAGTTCCCTTGCCAGCGCGGAGGCCAGATCGAATCGAAACCCATCTACATGCATCTCGAGAACCCAGTAGCGCAGGCTGTCCATGATCATCTGTAAAATACGGGGGTGACGGACATTCAGGGTGTTGCCACAACCGGTGTAGTCCACATAATAGCGCGGCTGGTCGGGAACGAGCCGGTAGTACGAGGCGTTGTCTATGCCGCGAAACGACAGCGTCGGGCCCAGCTGATTCCCTTCTCCCGTGTGGTTGTAGACCACGTCGAGGATGATTTCGATGCCGGCGCTGTGGAGCGCCTTGACCATGGTCTTGAACTCCCACACCTGCCGCGCTCGATCCGATGAGGTGGCATAGTGACTGTACGGAGCGAAAAACCCGATCGTGTTATAGCCCCAGTAATTGGTGAGACCGCGATCGACCAGGTGTTTGTCCTGGACGAAGTGATGGACCGGCAACAATTCGACGGCCGTGATGCCCAACTGTTGCAGATGCTCGATCACCGCCGACGTCGCGAGTCCAGCATAGGTGCCGCGCAAGTTCGGCGGAACGTCCTGATGTCTGGCGGTCAATCCGTGCACATGCGCTTCATAGATCACCGTCCGATCCCAGGCGGTTCGCAACAATTGGTCTCCGCCCCAGGTGAACGCCGGGTCCACCACCAGACATTTGGGTATCGAGCCGGCGTTATCCTGCTCGTCGAGGGAGAGGTCAGCACGAGGATCGCCGATCCGGTATCCAAACAGCGCATCCGACCAATGGATCGTGCCTCCAATTGCCTTCGCATATGGATCCAGCAGGAGCTTGGCGGGGTTGAATCGATGTCCGGCTTCCGGCTCATACGGTCCATGGACGCGGTAGCCATAGTGCTGCTCGGGCCGTACTTCCGGCAGATACACATGCCAGACGTAATCGGTGCATTCCTCAACTTGAATCCGGTGCGTCTCCTGAGACGCGTCAGGTTCGTCAAACAGGCACAGCTCCACTGCCGTGGCATTTTCAGAAAACAGCGCGAAGTTCACTCCCTCGCCGTCCCACGTTGCCCCTAAGGGATAAGGACTCCCGGGCCAGATTCTCATGCGGGTCACATTCTCCTCGGTGCGGTGATGTCGGCGAGACGCCAGGCCAAAACTCGCTCACCAAATTAGCATATAATGGCACTTGTCGGTAGGCGCCAAAACTCTTGCGCGGAGCCAGACTCGGCCCATACTCACATCGGCACGAAATCATCTTTCTCGCGGGACTTTCCCTCGACACACTGTCTTCGACATTGCGCCTTCACCTTGCAGACGCTCAGATTGAGACGATCGATTCCGCGCTCGCCGCTCTGGAGCGTATCAGGTCGAGGGAGTACGCCGTCATCGTCTGTGACGGACACCAGCCTCGAATGGAAGGCGTCACATTTGTCCGAGCCGTGCGGAAGTTTCACCCGCAGCTGCCGGTCCTGCTCCTGATCGAAAAGCACGATCAGGATCTCATCTGGCAAGCTAGTGATGCCGGTGCGTATGACGTGCTGGTGAAACCGATCGACGAAGGACTATTCCAACTCGCCGTGCATCGCGCACTTGAAGCCTCTCGATTACGGGGCCAGGTTAAGCGAGAAGAAGAGAGGCTCTTGGGCGCCGTGCGGAGAGTGATGAGAGATCTTGAGGTGTTTTACGGTGCACATGGTTTGCAGTCACATTTTGAGGCGTTCATGAATTCCGTAGAGGCTGAAGGAACGGGATAAGGCGTCGGAGTCCATTTCACACGCAACTCTCTTTCGAACTCCGCTCGATGGGGACTTTGGTAAAGAAGGGAGACAATGGTGCCGGGACCATTGTTTGAAATTGAGGGGAGTAACTTGGGGAGTACTCCTGAACCTAGCCCAGGTTTTGAGCCGGGGTCTATCGTGTTTGCGAACCGGCGGAGGCTGCTAGTGGAAGAGAATCTTCTACGGTCATGAAAGCGGTCCAATGACGAGCAATATATCTATGATGCCCCATGGCGACCTAGGGTGGCTCTCGCAAATGATCGACGGCATGGTAATGACGCGACGTCTCGCTACAGATGCTGCGGAGAACATGTCCTCGATCACATACACCCCCAAAATGTATATAAACTTCAGTCCCTTCCCCCGCCCTTTGCTTGACTCAGGTCAAAGCGTCTGTTATAAGCCTGCCGTATATTTAGGAAGTTTTACAAGGGAGACCATTGCTAGATGCCGGTCTTTCGCCTGCCACAGTTGTCTATTTTGAGTCCTAACCATTCATGAATATCATAAAGGCGTTGTTCAACCGCCTCTCTGACAGCCTGCTCTCGACCGGTCAGGGGCGACTCAATGCAGCTACGGACTTCCCCCCTGTTGCTTCGCTGCGGTTGGTTTCGGACAAACCGGTTGTTCTGCCTTCATTGGATTCTTCCGCTGCTCGTCGGCCCATCGGACATGCCGTCAGCCAGCCTGACGCCGTGGATGACGCGATCAGGCGGAGTCAATCATGGTTCTTCAGCCGTCAACATTCCGAAGGGTACTGGGTCGCCGAGCTGGAAGCAGACACCACCCTGACATCCGAATACTTGATGCTGCGTCGATTTCTCGATCGTGTCGATCCCGATCGTGAGGCGAAGGCTGTTCGATACCTCAAAGCGACGCAACTGCCGGACGGCGGATGGCCGATCTATTACGGTGGCCCGGCGGAGATCAGCGCATCAGTTAAGGCCTATTTTGCGCTGAAATTGAGCGGTGTGTCGGCGGACGAACCGTTTATGGTTCGGGCCAAAGAACGGATTCTGGCGATGGGCGGCGTCCTGCAAGCCAACGTATTTACGAAAATCACGCTGGCCTTGTTCGATCAGTACGATTGGGAAGGTGTTCCGCATATGCCCGTCGAACTGATGTTGTTGCCGAAGAAGTTCTACTTCAGTATCTATGCGATCTCGTATTGGTCACGGGCCGTGCTCATTCCCTTGCTCATCGTATTTGCGCACCGCCCGGTCTGCCGGATTCCACGCGAACAAGGCATCGACGAGTTGTACCCGATCCCGCGCGCGGAGGTTCGGTATTGGAAATACCCTCCGTTCAATAAGGATCAGGCTTGGTTGACCCCGCATAACGTCTTCGTGGCATTGGATGTGATGCTGAAACTGTATGACCGGATGCCCATGCGGGTGTTACGGGAAAAGGCGTTGCATAAAGCGGCCTGCTGGATGGTGGATCACCTCAAGGGGTCCGGGGGACTCGGTGCCATCTATCCGGCGATGGCCAACTCCATCATGGCGCTTGAATGCTTAGGGTATGACGCCGATGACCCCCTCGTCGTCAAGGCACTTCGCGAGATCGAGGAGTTGGAAGTCCATGATTCCATGATGCTCGACGGAGAGGTCGTTCCGACCCTCCATCTCCAACCGTGTTCTTCTCCTATTTGGGACACGGCGTTGCTCACGAATGCTCTGATTGAAGCGGGAGTGCCGCAGGATCATCCTGCGCTCCAAAAGGCGGGCCGGTATCTCATGTCCAGGCAAACCAAGACCGTGGGGGACTGGATTATCTCTTCGCCGAACGCGGAACCGGGTGGGTGGTACTTCCAGTTTGAGAACGAATTGTACCCGGATGTTGACGATTCCGCCGTGGTCATCATGGCGCTCTCCAAATTGAAGATCCCGGGTCAGGAGGACGAGCTGAACGAGTCCATTCGTCGCGGGATGCGATGGGTTTTGGCTTTGCAGGGATCCGACGGCGGCTGGGGAGCCTACGACAAAGACAACAACCGAATCGTCTTCAACTATATACCCTTTGCTGATCATAAAGCTCTCTTGGACCCCAGCACCTCCGATCTGGCCGGGCGATGCCTGGAGATGCTCGGCGCATTAGGATATGACAAGACTCATCCAGCCGCAGGACCGGCCTTGGCTTTCCTGAAGAAAGAGCAGGAAGAAGATGGCAGTTGGTACGGACGCTGGGGCGTCAATTACATCTACGGGACCTGGTCGGTCTTAGCCGGGCTCAGGGCCATCGGTGAAGATCTTTCGGCGCCTTCTATTCGCCGGGCGGTTGCCTGGCTGGAATCGAAACAGAATCCTGACGGTGGGTGGGGTGAGTCCTGTCTCTCCTATAGGGACGATCTGGAGCATCACGGTAAGGGTGAGAGTACGCCCTCGCAGACAGCATGGGCCTTGATGGCACTCATGTCGGCTGGAGCGATTGATTCCTTCAGTGTCGCGCGGGGGGTGCAATTTCTCCTTCGCCGTCAAATGAAGGATGGATCATGGGAAGAAATTGCTCATACCGGCACAGGATTTCCACGCGTGTTTTATCTTCGGTATCATTGGTATTGCCAGTACTTCCCGCTGTGGGCGCTAGGGATGTACCGTAATCTCCGTTCCCGCGGGAAGATGCGGGGCGACGAACTTCGTCATCACATTCAAGGAACTGACGCGTATCGGTTCGAGCATTGACCCTCGCCGGTTCTCTTTCCCCGCACACATCTGGTACTGTGCCGCCTAAACGGATCGCCATTTTTGCCGCCACCCCCTGGGAAATGGGTGCGGTGCGGTCGGCATTCCCTCCCGGCGTCGAACGTCGAATCGGAAGTCTCCCGGTTTTCGTATGCACCGCTGGCGACAGGGAATATTGGCTTGCTCAAACCGGCGTCGGTCTTGAAAAAGCGGGACGAAGCGCCGCCCAACTACTCGACAACCAGTCGTTCAGCCTTATGGTGTCCGCGGGGTTTGCCTGTGCGCTCATCGCAGCGGACATCGGGGCGCTTTTAGTAGGCCGCGAAGTGGTATATCGAGAAGCGCACGGTGACGAGTCGACAGAGGTACTTGAGGTACAGGGTGATGAGCGTGATGTCGTCATGACGTGGCTCGAGACGCTGGTACCGCCTGAGCACATAGGGCTATTTGTCTCGACTGATCGAGTGATCGGCAGTGCCCGGGAAAAGCGAAGGTTTGCGCTGAGTACTCAGGCCATCGGCCTCGATATGGAAAGTTCTGCCTTGGCTGCCCAAGCGCAACGGGCGCGGGTTCCTTTTGTGATTATCCGATCTGTTTCGGATCTTCAGGACGAAGACCTTCCGCTTGACTTCAATCTGTTTCTCAGGCCCACTGGGTGGCTCAAAGGCATCGGTACCGTTTTGGCCGCTCCTTCATGCCTTTTGGGTCTTGGCCGGCTTCGTCGACAGAGTTTGGTCGCAGCGAAGGCCTTGACGGCCTTTTTCCGGAGCTATGCGGCGGCGATGACGACCGAGCGGCAGAAAAAGGAATGTTCGCCGACTTGACCATGACGCTATTCGAACTCGTGGGCCGATGGGCTCGTATCAACGTGGCGGAAATGGGCCGGATGCTGATCTTCGTGGTGGCTTCCTTCGCCTGGTTGGCGCGTCCGCCGCTGCGGGGCATGCAAATCATCAAGCAACTCCACTTCATCGGTTACAAGTCAACGTTTGTTGTCGTGCTGACTGCCGCGTTCACCGGGATGGTGCTGGCGCTGCAAGGCTACTATACGCTCCGAAAGTTCGGGTCTGAAGGCCTGTTAGGTTCCGCAGTGGCGCTCAGCATGATTCGCGAGTTGGGCCCGGTCTTGGCTGCGCTCATGGTGACGGCGCGTGCCGGTTCCGCTATCACGGCGGAGATCGGTATCATGCGGATCACGGAACAGATCGATGCACTCGATACCATGGCCGTCAATCCGCTCCAATACCTGATCGCGCCGAAACTCGTGGCGGGCTTGATCGGCGTACCTCTGTTGGTCGCTATTTTCGACGTGGTGGGAATCTACGGTGGTCACCTTGTCGGAGTGGATCTGCTCGGGGTCAATGCCGGTTCGTACTGGAATTCCATCGAGTCCGCGGTCGAGTGGAAAGATGTCTATGGCGGCATTCTCAAATCCATCAGTTTTGGCCTGATCGTGAGCTGGATCTGTTGCTATAAAGGCTTTTACACCAAGATGAGTGCCGAAGGACTCGGCACCGCCACGACAGAGGCGGTCGTATTGTCATCGGTCTTGATTCTCATCTGGGACTATTTTCTGACATCACTGTTGTTGTAATCATGCTGAAGCTGGTGGGTGTGACGAAGACGTTGGGAGGTCAGCCGGTCTTGCAGGGCGTAGATCTGATCGTTCCAACGGGGAAGCTCACGACGATCATCGGGCGAAGCGGTGAAGGCAAGAGCGTACTGCTGAAGCATATGATCGGGCTATTCCAGCCGGACTCCGGACAGGTGTGGGTTGATGGAGTGGAAATTTCTCGGCTCCATGGCCATGCACTCAACGAAGTGCGCAAGCGGTTCGCGATGCTGTTTCAGGGAGCGGCGCTGTTCGATTCACTAACGGTTTTCGAAAACGTGGCGTTTCCGCTCAGAGAGCGTTTGCGAATGAAAGGGGCAGAGGTCACCATCCGTGTCGATGAAAAGCTGGAACAAGTGGGCCTGGCCGGGATGGGACACAAGTTCCCCGCGGAACTGAGCGGCGGCATGCGGAAGCGCGCGGGCTTGGCGAGGGCGTTAGTGATGCAACCGGAGATTATTCTCTTCGACGAACCCACGACCGGCCTCGATCCGCTCATGGCTAAATCGATTCATGATCTCATCACGGGCATGCAGCGGAAGTTCGGCTTTACCGCCGTGATGGTGAGCCACCAGATCCCGGAGATATTCGGGATTTCGGATTACGTCGCGATGTTGAAACGTGGGAAAATTGCTGCGATGGCGGAGCCGGCTGAATTTCAACGGACGACCGATCCTGAAATCAGGGAATTCATTTCAGTCGGTGGGACGGTGCCGCTGCACGCGGCGTCCTCCGGAGGGTAGAGGAGTCCAGGATGGAGAAAAGCAAACTCGAATTGATCGTCGGCGTGTTCGTACTGGTCGGGATTGTCTGTTTGGGTTATCTCTCGATTAAACTCGGTAAGTTGGAACTGATCGGTGGAGATGTCTACGAAGTGGATGCTCTGTTCAACTCAGCCACAGGGCTGAAAGCCGGAGCTGCTGTGGAAGTCGCCGGCGTTGAGGTGGGCCGAGTCAAGACAATCAGTCTGAAAGAGGATCGGGCGATGGTGAAGCTGACGGTCCAGAATGGAACGAAACTTTACTCCGATACCATCGCTTCGATCAAGACTCGAGGGATCATCGGAGAAAGGTATCTTGCACTCTCGCCGGGGGGAGGGGGAGACCCTCTGAAGCCGGGCGACACGATTCGTGATACTGAATCAGGCCTTGATCTTGAGGAGTTGGTCAGTCAGTACGTCCACGGGAAGGTCAACTGACCGAACCCGTCTGAAAGTGCGGCGGCAACGAGAAATATTTGGGGTCGGAGAGAGAGGCGCGATGATAGCGATGAGGAGAGCTTTGAATGGGCGAAGAAGCGGCAGCTCGTGGTTCATGCTCATGGTGGTCATCTGTATGGGAACGTCGCCGGTACCGGGCTACGCGGGGCCTCCTACCGACTCCATGAAGGCGACAATCGATGAAGTCCTCCGCATCGTACGGGAAAAACAATTAAAACAGCCGGAGAAGGCTGAAGAGCGTCGGCATTTGCTTGAGAAAGTAGTCGAGGCTCGGTTTGACTATACAGAAATGTCGCGGCGGGCGCTCGGGGCTCCCTGGAACCAGCTGACCGATCAGCAGAAGCAGGAATTTGTCGACCTCTTTCGGACGTTGTTGACGAATTCCTATGCTGATAAGATCGAGACCTATTCCGGCGAAGGTGTGCAGTATGTGAATGAACGGACGGAGAAAGAATACGCGGAAGTCAGAACCAAAGTGCTTTCGGGAAAGACTGAGATCCCGCTCGACTACCGTTTGATCAACAAGGCTGATACGTGGCGGGTCTACGACGTCGTGGTGGACGGCGTCAGTTTGGTGAATAACTACCGCGGGCAGTTCACCAAGATTCTTCGTGCCTCGTCGTATTCTGATCTCGTAGATCAGCTCCGCAAGAAATCCGTTCAGCTCAGGGCTCCAGCTCCGTAACGTTTTCCTACGGGAACATGAAGACGTTTGTGCGTCCTCTGGCCGTCAGCCTTATCCTCGTGCTGTTTGTGAGTCTTTTCCCCTCCCTTCCCGATCGGGTGGAGGCGGATATAAATTATTTTTTCATTCCTGCCGTCAGTTCCAGCAAAAACGACGGCAACGATTTCGGGCTGATTGCGCCGGTTCTCATAACGGGACCAGATGGGGACCTTAAATATATGATTGCCCCGCAGGCGATTTATAACACGATTGTGGGGATGCGCGGGACAGTGAGCCTGTTCCGTTATGAACCAGGCGGGAAAGAACTGCGTGGTATCGCATCCTGGTCGGAGAGGATCGAGCGAAGATTCCAGTTGAGCTATGTTGATCCTGGTTTCAGTAACGGCCGGTATAGCATTGGGTTCAGTGCGATGTATTTCAAGAATGCCACCGTGCGTTTTTTCGGGCTTGGTCCGACGACGGTCCAGGGTGATGAGACGAATTACACGGCCCCCGAGACGAGGTTGAACTGGAAATTCGGTGTCTATGCCAATGAAGTGACGCAGATCGCAGTGAGCCAACGACTCCGATATATGCAACCGATCCAACAAGGAGCGACGGATCTTCCATTCACGGGAGATAGTTTTCCGAACGTTCCCGGCGTAGACGGGGCGACGATTCTCGGTCAGCGGATCAGCTTCCATTATGATACGCGAAATAGCCTGGTGACTCCGACGGATGGGATGGCAGTCACGGCCTATGCAGAGCTCAATTATAATTTCCATCGAGGCGTAGATCCTCTGTATTCCAGGTATGGTATCGAGGTGAAGAAGATGTTTGCGAGTGAATCCAAACGGGCCATTCTGGTGATTCGCGGTGAACTGCAAGCTACGATTGGCTCGGATGTCCCGTTTTATGAACAGAGCTCGTTGGGCGGACAGAACAATCTGCGTGGTTTTGGTGTGGATCGGTACATCGATAAGCAACTGATTGCCTTTAGTGTTGAGGAGCGCATTCATGTTCTGCGAACACGTCTTGCCGGGGTTACGGCGGATTTTGAGATTGCGCCGTTCGTCGATACAGGACAGGTGTTCAATTCTTTTAAGGATGTAAGCTTCAAAGACTATCGCATCACACCGGGCATCGGGTTTCGGGGAATTATCCGGCCCAACGTCGTAGGACGGATCGACTACGGATACAGCAAGGAAGGGGGGGCCATTTTTGCCGGGCTCGATTTTCCTTACTAGCCGAACCGAACCATCCGGTGTTCATGACCATGGGACTATCCTGACCCGTTATCATTTATTGAGGACCAGGGATGAGGAATCCTGCCAGGGCATGTTTCATAAGTCCTTGACTTCATATGGTTCTTGTGTGAGACTCCACGAAAATTTGGCACCCAAACGAACGGTGCTGGTGTGTGTCTAGGCCGCCATTGCTGACGGGGGCGAACGAAGGAGACCATCTATGTCCATACTCAAGACGATCCATAGTCCTGTCGATCTGAAGCGGATATCTCCCGACAAGCTTCCGGCATTGTGCCGGGAGATTCGGGAGCAAATCATCGGAGCGGTCTCGAATGTGGGTGGACACCTGGCTTCGAATTTAGGCGTGGTCGAGCTCACAGTCGCCTTACAATATCTTCTGGATACACCGACCGACAAGATCGTGTGGGACACCAGCAATCAGTCATACACGCACAAACTTCTCACTGGTCGGCGTGAGCAGTTCCACACGCTTCGCCAGTACGGTGGATTGAGCGGGTTTTGTAAACGGGAAGAGAGTGAGTACGATACATTCAACGCTGGCCATGCGGGGACCGGGGTGTCGGCCGCCTTCGGCATGGTCGAAGCCAGAGACCAGTTGAAGCAAAAGCATAAGGTCGTCTGTGTCGTCGGTGACGGCGCCATGACGGCGGGGATGACGCTGGAAGGACTGCACCATGCCGGGGGACTCGGAAAAGATTTTCTCGTGATTTTGAACGACAACCAAATGTCGATCTCGAAAAACGTCGGAGCTATTTCCGCTTATCTGAGTCGAACCATCACGGGTGAGTTCTACGGGAAAGTGCGCGAAGAGACCGGTCAGCTATTGGGTAAGATTCCTCACATCGGCTCCGACATGCAGAAGCTCGCCCGCCGAGCTGAAGAGCTCGCCAAGGGTGTGATTCTGCCGGGATTGCTCTTTGAAGAACTGGGATTTCAATACAGTGGGCCCATCGACGGCCACAACTTTGAGCATCTCCTTCCGACGATTGAGAATGTGCTGAAGATGAAGGGGCCGGTCCTTCTTCATATCATCACGAAGAAGGGGTTGGGCTATGAACCAGCCATGAAGAATCCGGTATGGTTTCATGCGTGCCCTCCGTTCGTTCGGTCGACCGGCGCACCGGCCAAGAAAGCCGTGCGCCCTTCCTACACGTCGATCGCCATGGACGCGCTCGTCAAATTGGCTCGTGAGGACAAGCGGGTCGTGGCCATCACGGCTGCCATGTGCGAAGGTACGGGGTTGACGGCGTTCGAAAAAGAATTCCCGGATCGTCTCTACGACGTCGGCATCGCCGAGCAGCATGCGGTGACGTTTGCGGCGGGGCTCGCCGCGCAGGGCATGAAACCGGTTGTGGCGATGTATGCGACCTTCCTCCAGCGGGCCTATGATCAAGTCGTGCATGATGTCGCCACCCAGAATCTTCCGGTGGCCTTCTGTATTGATCGAGGAGGTCTCGTCGCGGAGGATGGGACAACGCATCATGGGGCCTTCGACTATGCCTATCTGCGGCACGTTCCCAATATGGTCGTCATGGCTCCCAAGGATGAAAATGAACTGCAGCATATGGTAAAAACCTGCTTGGAATTCAACGGGCCTATTTCGGTGCGATATCCGCGTGGGGTAAGTCTCGGGGTGAAGATGGACCCGGCTCCGCAAACCTTGCCTATTGGGAAAGGCGAGCTGCTGAAGGACGGGGCGGATGTGGCCATCATTGCGATCGGTGTCTCGGTATGGCAGGCCGTCGAGGCAGCCGAACGGCTCGGTAAGGAAGGGGTCTCCACGGCGGTCGTGAACGGACGGTTCGTCAAGCCACTCGATCACGAACTGATTGTCGATGTGGCGAAGCGAGTGCGCTATGTCGTGACCGTGGAAGAAGGCTGCAAGATCGGTGGGTTTGGCTCGGCCGTGCTCGAAACCCTTTCGGAAGCCGGGGTGACGGGGGTAAAGACGACGGTTCTGGGCCTGCCCGATTGGTACATTGAGCAGGGGCCACAGGATCTGTTGCGGGAACGGTATGGTTTGACGGCTGAAGGGATCTATCAGAGCGTGAAGGAATTGATCGGCAAAGCACCCGCCGTAAAATCGCCGTTCACGGGTGCGGCGCTGGTCGGCCATCCGCATGGAGACGAACAAGGAAGCTGATTCAGAAGTGAAAGATGAAAGCTAAACAGCAAGGAGTACGGGGCTAAGCGGTTTTGGACGATGCACATCACGAGACGAAAGACACGGCAGATTTCAGTCGGCAAGGTGAAGGTCGGAGGCGATGCTCCGGTGTCCGTGCAATCCATGTGTTCGACGGACACACGTGATGTGGCCGCGACGGTCGCACAGATTCACGAGCTTGAAGCCGCCGGCTGCGAAATCATCCGTGTGGCCGTTCCGGACGACGAGGCCGCCCAGGCCCTCCCGCACATCAAAGCGGCGATGACGGTACCGCTGATTGCCGATATTCACTTCGATCATCGGCTTGCCTTGAAGGCTGCGCAAATCGTCGACTGTGTCCGTATCAATCCCGGCAATATCGGTCCCTGGTGGAAAGTGGAAGAAGTCATTAAGGCCGTGAATGAGCGAGGGATTCCACTTCGGGTCGGCGTCAATGGAGGGTCTCTCGAGCGGTCGTTGTTGGAGAAGTACGGATGGCCTTCCCCTGAGGCGCTGGCTGAGTCGGCGCTCAACGCCGTGCATGCGCTCGAAGACGTGGGCTTTACTAACATGAAGGTGTCGCTCAAAGCCTCGGACGTGCATCATGCGATCGATGCCTATTGGCTTTTCGCCCATCAGTCTGACTATCCTCTTCACATCGGAATTACCGAAGCCGGGACGGCCATGACCGGGTCGGTGAAATCTTCCATCGGTCTCGGCTACTTGCTTGCACAGGGTATCGGGGACACGTTGCGCGTGTCGCTGGCCGCCGATCCCGTTGATGAAGTCAAGGTCGGCTTTGAAATCCTCAAATCGCTCGAATTGCGTCATCGAGGTATTAATGTCATCGCGTGCCCGACGTGTGGGCGTGTCGAAATCGACGTCGTCCGGATGGCGAACGAGTTGGAAAAGAAACTCGGCCACATCAAGACCCCGTTAAATGTGTCGGTGCTGGGTTGTGTCGTCAACGGCATCGGAGAGGGGAAAGAGGCCGATATCGGGATTGCCGGCGGTGAGGGCAAAGGCATTTTGTTCAAGAAGGGCAAGCTCGTCCGCAAGGTTCCCATGGAAGAGTTGATGGACACACTGATTCAGGAAGTGGAACTGCTGGCCAAGGAGAAGGAAGCAGAACACAACGGCGAAGCGATTACATCCACCCCTTCAAACGGGTGGGAATCGCTGGAACCCCAGGCGGATCACCCTTCGACGCTCGGCAGAGAAATCCCGGTCTTGCCTCA
>JARFPM010000088.1 GCA_030444405.1 Nitrospira sp. | reverse complement strand
CAGGACGTTACAGTGGAAAAATCCGACGCGACTCTGGATTTCTGTCCAGGAGGCGACAATCGCGACGAGACCGATGAAGGCCGTCAAGAGGATGAGGATCACGCTGAGACCATCGAGACCGAGATGCAGGCTAATGCCCCAGCGAGGAATCCAACTGGTATGACTTTCTACAAGCCAGGAACCGTGACCTGCAGCCTGAACCGAGTGGTCTTGGCTCCAAAGTAGAAGGGTCACAAGAAAATCAACGGAGAGGGCTCCGATCGCAATCCAGCGAGGAGCGTTGGAGGACCGCTGTTGTCCCATCCATGCGAGGGGGGCCGCGAGAATTGGAATGAGTATGGGCAGCCAGAGGACCATATGATTTACATCGCAAACAGGCCAAGTAACATCAGCGTCCCGACGACAATCGTGGCGGCATACCAACGGACATGCCCCGTCTGAGTGTGACTCATCCATCCATGGCAGGATTCGGCGCCAACGGCCAGCCATTGGTACCCGCGGTCGATAATCTCACCAGGATTCCGGGTAAGAAGGAACCAGGGCCGTACAAACACTCGATCATACAGTCGATCAAACCCCCACCCTCCTTGCAGCAAGGTCACCGAAGGGCGATCCGTGGATTGATCTGTCCATCGCGCAGCGAAGTTGGAACCTGGCAGGAACAGGAAAGCCGCCAGGCCAATCCCGAGCAGTGCCGAGACTGTCACGGTGAGCTGTTCACGGGCCTCACTCCATTCGTCCATACCGGGAAGGAGTTCCATCGTCGGGAGCGCATGCGACAGGTAGTGGCTGAACAGAGTCACATTCCCTAGCGCGTGGGGAAGTTCAAGAAAGCCGATTGTGAGAGCGAAGAACGCCAGCACCACCAGAGGAATACGCATCGCCAGACCTGGTTCGCCGGTCGGCTGGGTGCGAACCTCTCCGAAAAAGACCCGAAAGATCAGCCGGAAACTGTAGAGGCCGGTCAACAGGGTCCCGAGTAGTGCACCGAACCAGATCCACCGATGGCTCAAGGGTGAGGACCAGACCGACCACAGGATCCAGTCTTTGCTGTAAAACCCGGATGTGATGAGGGGGACACCGGACATCGCGGCGGCCCCGATCAGGAATGTCCAGAAGGTCCACGGCAGATGCCGCCTGAGCCCGCCCATCCGGAAAATGTCCTGCTCATGGTGGAGGCTGTGGATGACCGATCCAGCCGCAAGAAAAAGCAAGGCTTTAAAGCACGAATGGGTCAGAAAATGGAAGAGCGCAGCAGACCAGGCCCCGACGCCAAGTGCAAGAAACATATAGCCGATCTGGCTCATCGTTGAGTACGCCAGCACCCTCTTAATGTCGTGCTGAACCAACGCGCTGCAGGCTGCAAGCAGCAACGTCGTGAGACCGATCACCGCAATGACCTCTTGCACCAGCGGCGCAAGCGCAAACAGGTGATGCGTGCGAGCGATGAGGTAGACCCCCGCCGTCACCATCGTGGCGGCATGGATCAGTGCGCTCACTGGAGTGGGACCAGCCATGGCGTCCGGCAACCAGACCTGAAGTGGCAATTGCGCCGACTTCCCGACCGCCCCGATCAAGAAGAGCACAGTCACGATCGCGGCAAGGTTTGAGCCGACCGGCCACGCCTCTGTCGCAAGACTCTGGACCTGCTGGATAGACAGGCTCTTGAGCTGCGTAAAGAGGATGAATAACCCGATGGCAAACGCCGTGTCTCCAATGCGTGTGACAATAAACGCCTTCTGCGCGGCGGTGCCATACTCCGGTTCGCGATACCAGAACCCGATCAAGAGATAGCTGCATAGTCCCACACCTTCCCAGCCGAGGTAGAGCAGAAGCAGATTCTCTGCCAGCACCAGCGTCAGCATGGCGGCGACGAACAGATTCATATAGGCGAAAAACCTAGAGTACCCATCATCGCCAGACATATATTCGGCCGAGTACAGATGGATCAAAAAGCCGATGCCAGTGATCACCGCCACCATTAGAAGTGACAGGGCATCCAGGTACCAGGAGATGCCGACGGTGATCCCAGACGTGTCGATCCAATTCCACAGTGTTTGATGGTAGAACTTACGATCGGGAAAACTTTGGAAAAACCCTCCGCCGACAAGTGCGGTGGTGAAGGCAGCCATGCCCACCGAGCCACACCCGATCCACGCGACCTGTTGCCGGGTGAAACGCCCTCCAAACAGGGCCAACACCAGAAAGCCCGTGAGGGGAAGGACTGGGATAAGCCAAAGCAAGTTGATCATCTCGTCTCTCGCGAATAGGTGTCCATGGCAGGTTTCCTACAAGTTTCTGATGAAAGAAGATGTCTTGGTACCATGTCCCATGCCAGGCTCATTACCCTCTCATCTCACTGAATGCGTCCGCATCCAGTGTGCGGAATCGGTATGACAGCTGCAGCACGATACCCAGAGCCACGGAGACTTCAGCCGCCGCCAGGGTGAGAATGAACAAGAACATGATCTCGCCATCGACTTGTCCCCAGCGAGCTCCCGCGGCAATGAACGCGAGGCTTGCGGCATTCAGCATGATTTCAAGCGACAGCAGCATGTACAGAATGTTCCGTCGACTCAAGAGACCGACCACTCCCAGGCCAAACAGCATGATGGCCAACACCAGCGAGGGCGTGCTCAACATCACCGAGACTCCTTCGATACACGACGCCCCAAGTGATAGGCTCCGATCAGTCCCGGAAGCAACAACATCGACGCCAATTCCACTCCGATGATATAGGGTCCGTAGAGGGCGATAGAGACCCCTTTCTGTCTGGTTTCTGAGACGGTGATCGGCAGATGGTCTCCGATCGCAATGAGGTATCCCACCTCTCCAAGTAGAACCAGGGCCAGGATACCTGGTCCCACCCATGCGCCCGGTTTGAGCCACGTCCGTTCCTGCTCAACGGCGAGCGGACCCAGGAGCATCACGACAAAGATGAAGAGCACCATAATGGCACCGCCGTAAATGATGATTTCGAGCGCTGCGGCAAACTGAGCACCGAGCAAATAGAAAATCAGAGCCAGCGCGATCAACGCGACGACCAGGTAGAGCAGCGCGTGGACGGCATGCACATGCGTGATGACGCGCAGAGTCGCCAGGACGGTTACGGCTGCCGCGATATAAAAAAGGATTTCCATGGTCTCACATCCCTATTCGGCGTTGATGCCTGAACCGTGGGGGTATGACGCTCCAGCGCCGAGCACTCCACACTGTTTCAGGGCATCAAACTCCTCACATCAACCGGCGGAAGCTCGTTTTCGGCTTGTCCCTTGTCTTTGTCGCGAGTCTTTACGCCGGCAACCCGATAAAAGTTATAGTCGGGATACTTGCCGGTCCCGCTGATCAGAAGGTCTTCCTTCTCATAGACCAGGTTCCGTCGTGCATATTCACTCTGTTCAAAATCTGGGGTGAGTTGGATGGCATTGGTCGGACAGGCCTCCTCGCACATCCCACAATAGATGCAGCGCGAAAAATTGATCCGGAAGAATTCAGGATAGCGACGATCCTGAGCCGTCGGATCGTCAGCGGCCTGGAGCGCGATGCAATCAACAGGACAAGCCGCTGCGCAGAGGTAGCAGGCAACGCACCGCTCTTCTCCATCGGGATCTCGGGTCAGTACGATTCGTCCTCGCCAGCGTGGAGGCAAATAGGGTCGTTCTTCTGGATACTGAACCGTGACAGGCTTCGTAAAGGTCCGTTTGAAGACGATCCATAACCCGAGGGTCAGATTACGAGCATATATCCAAATGTTCATCATACGTACGGCTGTCTGAAAGGTGTGCAGCTCCTACACATGATCCATGCTCGCTGCTGCACTGTGATCCCCCGTCATCCTGCTTTCCACAGAACCACGCCGCCAGTCACAAGGAGATTGATCAACGCGAGCGGCATCACGACCTTCCAGCCGAATGACAACAGTTGGTCAAAGCGGAATCGGGGCCAGGTCGCACGAATGAGAATGATCAGGACGATGAAGGCGGACATCTTCAAGACAAACCACACCACCGGGGGCAACCAGGGTCCGTGCCAGCCGCCGAAGAACAGGATCACGGTCATCGCGGAGAGTAAGATGACGCTGAGGTATTCGCCGACAAAAAACATTCCGAATTTCATCCCGCTGTACTCCGAGTGGTAGCCAGCGACGAGCTCTGCTTCCGCCTCAGGCATATCGAACGGTGTACGATGCGCTTCAGCCAGTCCAGCCATAAAGAATCCCAGAAAACCAAGAAATTGAGGAACCACAAACCAGACCTGCTGTTGAGCGTCGACAATGTCGCTCAGGTTGAACGACCCTGCCAAGAGCACAGCTCCCATCAGCGACAGCCCCATGAAGACTTCATAGCTCAACAGCTGTGCGATGGCCCGAAGGCTGCCGAGAAACGCGAATTTGCTATTGGAAGCCCAGCCTCCAATGATGACGCTGTAGGCGGCAAGGCTCGACATGGCCAAAAAGAACAGGACACCCATGTTGAGATCCGAGACGACGAAGCTGGGAGCAATCGGCACGACGGCGAACGACATGAGTGCGGTGATCACGACGATGGCCGGTGTGATCACAAAGACTGCCTTATCGGCAAAGGGCGGAATCCAGTCTTCTTTTGTAAAGATCTTGATCATATCCGCGAGTGATTGCAGGCAACCGCCAGGTCCAAGACGGTTGGGGCCGTATCGTTCCTGCCAGATTCCCAGGAGTCGACGTTCGACCCAGATCAATAACCCGGCCAGCGTCAGCGCGCCACCAAGGATGACTCCGATCGTTAGTGCGGTGTGGCTCCAATCGATCACGCAACCCTCCGCGTTCGTTCGGTCTGGATGGCCTCGAACAGGTCGACCCAGGCCGGCGCTCTCATTCCGGATAGCTCAGGCACAAGGGAGATGCCTGCCGTGCCGACTGGGGTAGAAGACTCGAGGTGCACGGCAAGGCGGTATGTTGTTCCTTGCAACGCCAGGTCAATGGTGATGTGGTCCTCGAGGTTCAGTCGTGCTCCATCTGATGGGTGCAAAGACAGGAACGGTGGAGAAATCCGTTCGGCAATTGCCGGAGACTGATTGCTGAGTTCTTCTCCTCCAAACACTGCGGGCAGTGGCAGGAGCAACCATTCACGTGAGCTCGGCTGAAAGGCACGTGGCATGGCGGTGAACCAATGGGGTGCCTTTGTTCCGACTGGCTCAATTAAACGTACCCCAGGCATTTCGTCACGCAACGGTCCGCCAACTTCGTCCTGATATTTATTCACAGCCTGGATAGAATTCCAGCCGGGAGCCCAGAATTGGGAAATTAGCGGTGAGGGAAGCGGTCCTCGGTATCCCTCCATCGTGAATCCAAGCGGCGAGTCTGGGTCGACAGGGGGGGGAGGTTCGTGGACGGTCAGATGGGAGATCAACGACGTGCGTCCACTACATCGATCAGACTGTCTGGGGACTTTTTGACCCACCACACGAAACCTCGCGGACGGTGCTACCTCTCCTATTCGTGCCAGTTCAGGAGCAGCCGCTGCCGTCGCGGAGACCGCATCGTCGAGGTTGCCCCAGGTCGCCACTCCGGTCAAACCATCTACTTCCTGTGATTTCGCACGGGCGAGGTCTCTCAGCCACCGCCAACTTTCCGTGACGTCACCATCCGGTACAAACACTTGGTAGAACCGCTGGGCCCGCCCTTCTTGATTCACGAGTGTCCCATCGGATTCCGAGTATGTGGCAGCAGGAAGCAGCACGTCGGCATGCGCCGCAGTGGGATGCTCAAGGGAATCGATCACAATAACCGTTTGTGCGGTATCCAAGAAGGCATCGACTTTTGCCTGGTCCGCACGTCGATACAAGTCGTTCTCCAGTACGATCACCGTATCGGCCTGTCCCCGTCTGATCGATTCGAACGCGCCATTCAAACTTCCGCCACCTAGCAAGGCGAGACCTGCGCTATTACACTCCGGGAGAACAAAGCTGAGCCGAGGCTGTTTTCCTTGGTGGTGCAAGGCCCACGCAACATTGGCTGCAGCTTCGATCGTCGCCTGAGAGCCACTTCCCGTACCGGCAATGATCAGCGGGCGCTCCGCGTGGGTCAGCGCATCGCCGATGCGCTGAGCGAGCTCCCGCACCTCGCCGGTGAGATCAGGAACGGACGGTGCACCCTGTCCAATTGTTCCAGCAACGGCGAATCCCAACCGGGCAATATCGTCTGGTGCGGCGAAATACGTGTCCGTTGCATACTCATGAAACCAGGTATGCTGATACCCAGCTATGAACAGAGGGCCTCGCCTGTCTTGCACGGCATTGCGCACCGCCGCCTCATCCCATCGGGGAATCTTCAACTCGTCGACTCGTTCCATCGGCTGTTGGCGAATTGACTGTAGAAGGGCAAGCGCCAAGCGTGAAGCGTCGTTCAAGAGGTCTGCGCCAAGGACGAAGACAGCGTCTGATTGTTCTGCGTCACGAATGGACGCGGAAGGAACCGGTCCGGTCCGAAGAATGCTGAGAATGGTGGAAATGAGCTGGTGTTCCTGCTCATCCACACCCTGAAAAAATCGCTGCGGTCCGACCAAGGAACGGAGCGCCACATTGGCTTCAAGCGAGGCCCGAGGCGACCCAATGCCAATGATCCCACGGGCATGCCGTAAACGGTCTCCTGCCATCTCGAGCACCTGAGGCACTCCCTCCGGCTTCGCCGGCTTGGCACGATCACGCTCTGGCCGCACAAGGGCTCGCTTAATCCGCTTGTCACTGTTCACATACTCGTAGCCGAACCGACCCCGGTCGCAGAGAAAGTAGCCATTGACCTGGCTGTTAAACCGATTCGCGATCCGACGAACGATGCCGTACCGTTCACTGACAGTGGTATTGCAGCCCAGGCTGCAATGTGGACAGATCGATTGGGCTGATTGGAGATCCCACTTTCTCGTATAGTGATGGAAGAAGGTTTTGTCGGTGAACACGCCAGTTGGACAGACCTCCACAAGATTGCCGCTGAATTCATTCTCTAAGGTTCCATCCTGTTCACGGCCAAAGTACAGCGCGTCATGCGAACCGAAGACATTGAGGTCTCGACCACCCGCATAATCTCGGTAAAATCGTATGCAGCGGTAGCATTGGATGCACCGGTTCATCTCATGCCGAATGAACGGGCCGAGGGACTGGTTGCGATGCGTCCGTTTCGGGAAGCGATAGCGACGGTAGACATGTCCAGTCATAACCGTCATATCTTGCAAATGGCACTCCCCTCCTTCGTCACACACGGGGCAGTCGTGTGGATGGTTCACCATGAGCCATTCAATGACTGACGCACGAAAGGCTTTTGCCTCAGGATCATCAATCGAGATACGAGTGCCATTGGTAGCCGGAGTCATGCAGGACATCACCAGTCGACCAGACTGATCACGATCGTCTTTGAACTGTTTGACCGCGCACTGGCGGCACGCACCGACTGATCCCATCGCCGGATGCCAGCAGAAATAGGGTACGTTCAGCCCATGTCCGAGACAGGCGGCAAGCAGATTCTGTCGCTCATCGACGGTATACGACTTATTATCAACGATGATGGTAGCCATAGGCCTAGACCAAGATCCTGCGTTGTGCCGACTTCCTGCTCCAGGGACATCCTCCAGAAGTGATGTGCCGCTCGAAGTCGTCGTGAAAATATTTTAAGGCCGACTGCAACGGGGCCATGGCCCCTGGTGCAAGACCGCAGAATGTATGCCCCGGTGCCAGCCACTTGGCATGCATTTCAAGCAGCGATAAATCATCGCTGGTCGCGCGTCCTGCTTCAAAGGACGTTAAGAGTTTCGCCACCCACGGCAACCCTTCCCGACAAGGGGTACACCAGCCACAGGACTCACGGGCAAAGAACTTTTCGAGATTCAGCACGAACCCTACGGGACAGGTCTGGTCGTCCAGTATGATCATGGTACCGGTGCCAAGACGACCGATCTCCGGCGGAATCGAGGAAAAATCCATGGGGAGATCCAAGTGTTCCTCAGTCATAAATGCGGTGGAGATGCCGCCGGGCAATAAGCCGCGAAAGCGAACACCATCGGCCATTCCCCTAGCGTGCCTTTCCAAGAGTTCACGCGCGGTGATGCCGAGCGGCAATTCCCACCACCCAGGATTGGTGACACGACCGCTGATGCCGTAGATCTTCGTGCCACCGTCCTGAGTCCGACTCAAACGGTGATACCAATCGGCGCCATGATTGATGATATGAGGAAGGTTATATAAGGTCTCGACGTTCTGCACGATGGTCGGTTGTCCCCATAAGCCAACCGTCTGTGGAAAGGGAGGTTTCGCTCGGGGAACCGCTCGTTTGCCTTCCAACGCATTGATCAGTGCCGTTTCTTCGCCACAGATATACCGGCCGGCACTCGCGTGCAGGTGAAGGTCGAAGCGAAACCCCGTCCCGGGAAGGGGCTTACCGAGATACCCTTCCGCGTATGCCTCTGCAATGGCTTGGTTCAGCCGTTGGGCGGACAGATGATATTCCCCACGGAGAAAAATATAGCCAATCTCTGCATCGATGGCATAGCCGGCGAGGATCATGCCTTCGACGAGGCCATGAGGATCACCCTCCATCAGAACACGATCCTTAAACGTGCCTGGCTCCATTTCATCGCCATTGGCGACGATATACTTCGGTTTGGGCGCATCGGGGCCCATCGGGACGAAGCTCCACTTCGTGCCGGTGCGAAACCCGCCCCCGCCCCTGCCGCGCAATCCCGCTTCGGTCACCAGCCGCTGCACATCCTTGGGAGCCAACCCGGCGGCGAGCCGCTCGAGACAGCGATACCCTCCCTCCTTCACGTACTCTCGCAACGTTCGCGTGGTGCCATCCGGATGAATATGTTGAGTGAGTGGTCGTTCCATCTTGGGTCGATGACAGATGTCTGGGACTATTTGTATTTCTCCACGATCTGTTCAATCTTTTCGGGCGTGACGTCACCATACACATCCTGATCAATCATCACTGCCGGTGCCCGTTCGCACTGCCCTAAGCACGCGATCGGCAAGACGGTCAGACGTCCATCAGACGTCGTCTGTCCTAGATCTACGTCATAGAGTTTCTTGATCTGTTCCTGAACTTGCTCACACCCCTTGATCCAACAACTGATACTGTCGCACATGAAGGCGACATGCCGACCGACGGGTTTCCGAAAAACGAGGTTGTAGAACGTGGCGACGCTATCCAGATCCTCGGCCGTGACCTCAAGGAATTTGGCAATCTCAAGGAGCGAGTCATCCGAGATCCAGCCACGCCGTCGCTGAATGGTCAGCAGGGCATCGATGGCCGCCCCCCGTTTGTCAGGGTAAGACTTCACTGCGTCTTCAAGCTCTCGTCGTTCGATCTCGCTCAGCATGACGTTCCTTGTATCTCGCGTGTCAAATGTTTCGAGTTTGGAGTTTAAGGTTTCATGTTATGTCGAAACTAGAAACCCGCAACTCGAAGCATGGCCACTCATCGATCCACATCCGATAACACATAATCCACACTCCCCAGCACAGCCAAGAGATCCGAGAGGAGTTCGCCGCGCGCCATCAGTGGCACCATTTGAATATGGGCGAACGAGGGGGTACGGATTCTTGTCCGGTAGGAGAGCTGGGTCCCATCACTCGTCAAGTAGTAACTGGTCTGGCCTTTTGATGATTCTGTGGGAATTTCTGCTTCACCGGGCGGAAGCACTGGCCCCCAACTCACCCCCACAAAATGGTTGATGAGCGTTTCGATATCGTGCATCGTATGTGTCTTCAGCGGAGGCGTTGCGAGGGGATCAAGTGATGTATAGGGACCGGATGGCATGGCGTTGAGACACTGACGAATGATCGCCAAAGATTGGCGCAACTCCAAGACGTGGACGACCGCTCGGTCATAACAATCGCCGTGTGAGGCGACCGGGACCTCAAAGTCGAACTGCTCATAGCCTGAGTAAGGACGAACCTTGCGCAAATCCCACGGCAAGCCGCAGGCACGCAGCATCGGACCGGTGGCGCCCCAGGCGATGGCGTCCTCGAGCGACAACACCCCGATCCCGACAGTCCGTTGTTTAAAGATCGGATTGTCCATCACGAGGCGCTCATAGTCATCGAGTCGGCTGGGAAACCAATCGACGAACTGCTGCACCAGCTTGTCCCACCCCATCGGGAGATCCTGCGCGACTCCGCCGATGCGGAACCAGTTCGGATGCATACGGCCACCACAAATGGCTTCGGCAATCGAAAGGATTCGTTCCCGATCGTTGAACATATAAAAGACCGGCGACAAGGCGCCGACGTCCTGTGCAAAGGTGCCGTACCAGACGAGATGACTGGCGATCCGATAAAATTCGGACATCATGACGCGGATGACTTGTGCACGGGGTGGCACGGTGATGCTCGCCAATCGTTCGACCGAGAGACAGTACGGCATCTCGTTCAGCACACCTTGGAGGTAGTCCACACGATCGGTGTAGGGAATGAAGGAATGCCAAGTTTGCCGTTCGGCGATCTTTTCCTGGGAGCGATGGTGGAAGCCGATATCGGGGACGATGTTAATGATTTCCTCACCCGCAAGTTGCGCCACGAGTCGAAGCACGCCGTGTGTGCCGGTATGCGCCGGGCCGATATTGATGAACATATAGTCGAAGTCGGAGTCGTGGTCGTGGTGGGTGCGGGCTAAGCCCCAGTCCTCGGGCTTGAATTGCAATGCGTCCTGGGTCATGACCAGTCTCTCCGGCGGCAATTGGAACTGCCCGATTTCCGTTGCGCGCGAAGGATGATCCTTGCGGAGCGGATGGCCCTCCCACCATGGAGGCATGAGGAGGCGCCGAAGAAATGGATGCCCGGCAAAACGAATCCCGAACATGTCAAAGATTTCTCGTTCATACCAATCGGCGTTTGGCCACAAGTCGATGATCGACGGCAGTGCGAGGGCCTCACCGTCGAGCGCCACTTTGATGCGGAGTGATTGGTTCCGATCAAATGAAAAAAGGTGATAGAACACGGTAAAGGTACCGATTGGTAATCCGTCATGGTGTTGGCGTAACCGTTCATCTGTCGCACTCAAATCGAACAGCATAGGAAACGGACGAGGAATTTCAGATTTGATATAGCGGAGCGTCTCCCGGAGCCTGTGCTTCTCGATCCAAATCGTCGGAATTCCATCCTTGGTGGATTGCACGGCAGTCAGATATCCCTCCAGACCAAAATGGGCCGCGATCTCTCCCACTAGTCCTGTGTGTTCGCCGATCGAGGCATCTCGAATGGCCGATGGTCGTGGAGTCATGAGTTGTCTTTCGAGAGACCGTCTGGTTGTCCTGCAAAATGGGGGGAGAGGAGATCGGTCCGAGGGAGTACATCGATGCCGGGATATTCGCGCTGACTCATCCGTTCCGCGCGTTTCACATCCCGCATCGAGGGCATGA
>JARFPM010000087.1 GCA_030444405.1 Nitrospira sp. | reverse complement strand
ACAGGGACTGTCGTCTTTGCCTTTCCCACATTGATCGTGATCGTTGCGTTGTAGGTGCCCGCTGCGAGCCCACTTGTATTGACAGCCACCGTGAGCTGCGCACTTGTGGTCATGGAGGTTGTGGCCGGCGAAACCGTCAGCCAGGAGGCATTGTCGGAGTCAGTCAAGGTAGTCTGAGTTGTACGTTTCCTGTAGACGGATAACGTCTGGTCGGATGGGTTGGCCGCACCTTGAACAGCATTAAACGTCAATGCTGTCGGGCTAACAGTGAAGGCCAAGCATTCAGAAGCCGGCCCAAGGCCGATGAAAGCAGTGACCGCAAGAACCAGCCAGAACCACGGTGTGGCTGAATAGCTGTTCTTGTAACGAGACGCTGCTGTTTGGTGGGTGTGTTCCATGAGAAGTGCCTCATCAGTAAGTTTGAATTTCCTTCCGCGCTGGTCGTCCTAACGCCATGGTGCTCATTGCTAGCGCGTGGCTGAAACAGGAAAGGCAAAACAAATGCCTGGCCGGAAATCATCGGCTATTCGTTAATTCCTGAAGAGTTCTAAGTGCTTTTCTGGTACGAAGGGCTCAGCAATTGTTCTCGTACGTATCATGCGTATCAAATATGTACATGATTTTCGTTCAGCCTCTCGTGCGTCTCTGGAATCAAGCCACCCGAGTTGAGTGTTACGCCTGGAATTGAATCGGGCGTCAAGTTGCGATTCCCCGTAGCAAGCGGGGAATCACAAGTTGAAAAAGCCTATTCAGCAAGCATGGGCTCCGGTATGATGCGCAGGGCGGTGTGGTTGCGTTCTATCCTTATCCTTGCATAGGAGATGAGTCAGACAGCTCCTGTTATCGTCCTGAGGGCTTCCACATCTCCATGGACGGCTTGGACCTATATCGCGGTGAGCCCGCTGCTGCTCGCAATGATCCGCACGTGGCTGGTCTGGTTCTCGGCGTTCGTTCAGCGGAATGTTCACGAAGAAGACATTCGAGCGGCTTGCCGACGGGCCATGCCGGACGAGGCTGAACGATGCTTCGATACCGTGGTCATCCAGCGGGGAGGGATCCGACGGTGATCGGAGCAGGGCAGATGCAAACTCGGGTGTGCTCAGTCATTGCTCTTATGTGCCTGATGGTTCCGGCCGCTCCGAGCCGGGGTCAGGATCCTGAGCTGCAGGTCCGACCGCGAGTGGAACTGTCCGTCGGATCGTGGTTGAACACGACAGGCGAAACCACGTGGAGCCATGATGCATCGGGGCTCGATCCTCGACTGGGCAATCCCACCTCAAAGTTAACCTACAATGACAACCACACCTATATTATAGAGCTGGGTGGGCGGCTCAATTTTGGCCGTCGCGGGTTTCTCCAAGCCGATGGTGGATTCTCTGTATCGTTCAATCAGGGCCTCCTTGTCGACGATGACTATACAGCGGGGGGTGGGCAGCAGTTGTTCTCGCAGACGCACAGTGATGTAACAGGATCCGGTACTCAGTACGTGAATTTGAATATCGGTTCTCGGGCCGTGGAATTTCCACAGGCGCGGGGGTATCTTGATGTCTTTGGAGGGTTGCAATATTGGAGGACCAAGTATGAGGCAACTGGAGTTCGTCAGGTGGTCTGCAACCCTTCGGGGATTCCTGACGTGTCCTGTACGCCGAACTTCAACTTGCCGGGCGTGTTAGCGATTTCGAACACAACACATTGGTTCACCCCGATCCAGGTCGGGTTCAACACCGAGTACCGCGTCACTCGTGATCTGAGCGTCGACCTCAAGGCTTCGGTAAGTCCGATCAGTATCCTATACAACGAAGACGTGCATCATCTTCGCTCCGACCTTCAGCAGGACCCGAGTTTTTCAATGTGGGGAGTCGGTGTGAGTGCGAACGCCGGTGCAGGGGTGAAAGTCATGCTGACTCGCTATCTCGCCTTGACGGGGGGCTATCGCGTCATGTGGAACCGCACCTATACCGGCACATGGGAAAATCACCCGATTGGGAGCGGTTCCGTGACTGTTCCTCTCTCCGAATTCCAGACCATCCGACACGGGGTTCTCATCGGGCTGACCGGTTCCTTTTAGCAGGATGCTGAAAAAGTCCGCCAGCTTCGTTCTCGCAAGACACAGCCGCCTCACCATCTCGGCGGCGTTCACAAGCTTGCCGCGCTTTAATCAGCGCGGCGTGAACCTCAGAGGCTCAACATACGGAACAGAGTATGCCTCGCCTCTAAGACACTGGGCGCTCACCAACTCGCGCCCGTCCGCAAACGTGAGGCTCCTTATTCGTCGCCTCGCAGACCTCGCTGCGGTCTTGCTGGACGGCCTTTTTGACCATCCTGCGGGTTCTCGTGAGTCGGCCCAAGACCTTCCATGATTTTGCATTTCTGACAGGTCGAAATAGTTTTTCCGCAGCCTGTTAGACTGCTTGAAATGGTGGGCGAGCTAGCGCCTTGGCCGACCGGAGGGCAGGGTCTCTTCTTCGTACTCAAGGAAGAGTCGCTTGGCCTCTGGATGGAGTTGATTGGGGTGGCCGTAGGGGATCCCGAGTGTTCTAAACAGCGGCGTCAATTTCCCGTTCGGATGCAAATAACCGGCTCGAAGCGGAACCGTGCGCTTGCTGTGGCGTACGAGCCGGCAGACAGTGGATCGGATAGAGGTCAGCCAATCGGCGATGTCCTGCGGATTGCCGATCGAGGCAGAGAGCAACAGTAATCTGGCCTGTGACGGGCAAAAGATGATGGTCTCTTCCCATACCACTCCGCGCTCAGGATCGGCGATATACTGCGACTCGTCCAGAATCACAAGTCCCAACGTATCCAATCTGACATCGATTTCCCCGCTGGCGGCATCATAGAGCAGGTTACGCAGAATTTCCGTCGTCATGATGAGCAACGGCGCTTGCCCGTTTTCCTGGCGATCTCCGGTAAGAATGCCGACCTTATCAGGACCGAAGATCCGAGAAAACTCCGTATATTTCGTGTTGGACAACGCTTTGAGCGGCGACGTGTAAATGACACTGCGATTGTCTTCCATGGCTCGGCGGGCAGCTTCAACGGCTACATACGTCTTTCCGCTGCCGGTGGGGACGCTGATCACGACGTCTGTCTCATTCAGAGCGGACAAAGCCTCGCTCTGCCAGGGGTCCGGCACAAAGGGTTGCGGAGAAGGAACGCCGAGGCCTTCCAGCCAGGCCGATAGTGAGATGGTTGTTTCAGCGGATTCCGGCTCTGCTCCACGTGGCGAAGTTTTTTTGTGAGCGATTGTGGGAGGGGGATGGGTGCGCGATGGCCCAGGCTCGGTTCGAGATCCCTGTCCTTCGATCAGAGTCTGCAGATCCGATTCGAAACCAGCACGATTAGAAGCCGAATGCTGAAGCAGCAGTTCGATGAGACGCCGTTTGCCGGCACGAAAGTGCCGATGGACGCGTCCACGGGCCAGGCGATGCAAGAGCGCCACTGGTTGTTGGGCAAGCAGTTTTTCGAGCTCGTCGGTAGTCATGCTTTGAAGTGCTGAGGACTGAGTGCTGAGGACTGAGTCGCAGCCCATCTCAGTCCCGAAGCCTCGTCCCTCACTCCTAACCTGTTCACGGCAGTTCCTCCAAAACTCCGCGTCGGATCAAGGTGATCGCGTGCGATGCGGATTCAGCGAGGCCGGGATGCGTAGATCGTAAGGCCTGCGCCTGTGACAGAAACTCCAAGGTCCTGGCCAGTAGTCGGTAGATGTCGCCTTCTGCCATCGTGGTCAATCGGCACAGTCCGATCCATGTGAGCGTAGGGTCGGCGACCCAGCGCTCAACCAAGGCTGCCACATCGGCGCGCAGGAGGGGAGGATCTTCGTAGGGGGATAAACTCTCCGCCAGCCTGCGAACCTGCCCGAGCAGGGAACTCAGCCCCGCACTGATGCGCGGAAACGCGCCGGGACGATCATCGTCGTGGGCCAGACTGGCGAAGATACCGGCGAGGAGAGACGGGTCTGCTCCCGTAAAGGCTTCGGCGCGGATCAGTTCGGTGATCAGCAGCGAATGATCGATCCGGATCAGCCTTGCCCATTCTCCTTCGATCGTCAATTGTGTCGCCAGAGTGAGATAGCCGAATTTTTGCAGCACTTCCACACGCTCTTGGAAGCGATGCCACAAACTGGTCCGCAGCGCTTGTATGGATTTCGTATGGCGCTGTTGTTCCTGGCGAAGTCGCGACGCGGTCATGAAGTCTTTCTGACAGGCTGGTCGCGAAGGACAGGTTGGGCAGGGGAAGTCCCCCAACGATTGGACGATGGCATCGGGCAGTGGCTCGCTACTAGTGGAAACGAGTATGGGAAGCACGGGCAAACGCGGCGGAAGTTCTTCTAACTGATGGCTCAGTCGATCGAACGTTTCGGTGGAACACCAAGGATAAGTCGGGATCTCCGCGCAGTCGTACGTGCGGTCGAAGACTTCTTTCACGCTCGTGACAGGGCATTCGGTGACGGCGCTGTCCGGTCGTAAGATGGTAAGCATGGAATTCTTTTGGCCCTTACTCCGGTATTGCCGGAGGACAATCCCGCGGCCTCTGCTGAGTCCTACGACACGCCCCGGAGTCAGGAACGGCAACCGGGCCGAAATCTCCGGCGATTCTGATCGGTGCGTCTGATGCCGTGTGTGGCGGTGCCTCCGCGCATGGTCGAAGGTTTGCCATTGGGTGATCCAGTCCGTACAGACGCGAGGGCCGAACGGTTCCATCTGCACATGGAGTGCGTCTAGTTTTTGCTCGAGGAGTTCAGCGCGCTGGTTCAGTTGGAATTGAGCGAAACTCTTGGCCAAGATTCCTTGAATCTGCTCATGGGGATGGGCCTTCAAGAGGTTCAAGACCATCGGGTAACTGATTGTAAACTGGCTGTCGACGGCTTCCGGCTGTCCGGTCAACCCTTTGGTCAGAACCGTCAGATCGATATAAGGAGAGGGGGTCACGATCGCAAACCCAACAAGATCCTTCCCGCGGCGGCCGGCTCGTCCGGCGATCTGCTGGACTTCGCCGATGGTCAGGTCGGTAAAGTCACGGGACTTGCGTATGCTCGATTGGGTGATCACGACCGTGCGGGCGGGAAAATCGACACCTGCCGCCAAGGTCGTCGTTGCGAATACCGCATCGAGATGGCCTTGTCGCATCAGCTCTTCGATGGCGATTTTCCAAGAAGGCAGATGCCCGGCATGATGGGCGGCGACCCCGATCCGCCTCACAATAGGAATCAATGGGTGCTCAGCAATGCTGGGGTGCTGAACGGTGATCCGTTCAAGTGCGACGGCGATCGCCTCCTGTCGTACCGGAGGGAGTACGAGATCGGCATGGTCAAAGGTCTCCATGGCCTCGTCACAGGCCCGGCGTGAAGTGAGAAACACGATGGCTGGCGTGAGATGCTTGTGGCGGAGCGCAGTAACGAGATCAACCGGATGGATCGACGGCGGCATGCAGCTTCATTCCCTTTGAGATGACCACGAGGCCAGATTCAGTGACGGTAAACCGTTGAGTATCGGCCTCTCGGTTGTAGCCGATTTCAGTATGAGGAGGGATCATCACATCCTTATCGATGATGGCGCGCCTGATGCGGCTATGTTCCCCGATCGTCACGTGCTCCATGACAATGGATTCCCGGACGTCGGCATGGTCATGGACGCGCACGTCGGGGGAAAGCACGGAGTTCTGTACGCGAGCTCCCGAGATGATGCATCCGCCGCAGACGATTGAGTCGAGAGCGACTCCCATCCGACCTCCCTGAAAATCTTGTGCAAAGACAAACTTGGCCGGTGGGAACTGTCCTTGATAGGTGCGGATCGGCCATTCAGAGTCGTACAGATTAAACTGAGGATCGACCGCGACCAAATCCATGTTCGCCTCCCAATAGGCATCGAGCGTCCCGATGTCGCGCCAGTACTGGACGGCTTTTTTGTTGGCATCTTGAAACTTGAAGGCATAGACACGCCCTTCTTCGATCATTCTGGGAATGATGTTCTTCCCGAAGTCGTGTGCACCGCCCCCTCGCGCATCGGCGAGCAAGTATTCACGGAGCGCCTTAGTGCGGAACAGGTAGATGCCCATCGATGCGAAGGCGTGAGCAGGGTCGTTTGGCAGGGGAGTCGGGTTGGCCGGTTTTTCGTCAAAGCGAGTAATCCGGTAGTCTTCGTCCACGGTGATGACTCCGAACCGGGTGGCGTCCTGAATGGGAATATCAAGGGCTCCGATCACCACATCGGCACTCTTCGCAATCAGCCAATGGTACATCTCCGCGTAGTTCATCTTATACACGTGGTCGCCGGCCAGGATGAGCAGAAACTCTGCCCGTTCATCGTCGATCAGGAACAAATTTTGATACACGGCGTCGGCGGTGCCGCGGTACCAATCTTCGCTGATGCGTTGTTGAGGGGGGACCGAGGCGATATACTCGCCGAGTTCCGCATTGAGAATATTCCAGCCGGCCCGGATATGGCGATCCAGCGAATGTGACTTGTATTGAATGAGAACGGCGATCTTACGGAGCCCGGAGTTCAAACAATTGCTTAGAGTAAAGTCAATGATGCGATACTTCCCGCCGAAGGGAACAGCCGGCTTCGCACGTTGGTCCGTCAACGGAAAGAGTCGCTCGCCTTTCCCGCCGGCCAATACCATTGTCAAGATGTTCTTCATGGGGCTGGATTCTAGCAGGACCTTCATAAAATAGAAAGGAAGCGGAATCGTTGACTTCCCGTTCCATGCGGATAATACTAGCCGGCAGTATGCCGGATTGAGCACCTCGGGTCGGTTGACCATGAACAAAGGAGCGAGCATGAAGCGAGATGTCGTTGTTGCAGCTCTCCCACGAGTCGATTCCAGGCGCGTGCCGAAGCTCGCGGAGAGATCGTCAGACCCGTTACGCAACATGGCCTGGCGCCTGGAAAAGTTAGAGGAGCAGATACAGAAGCTGTCCGAACTGGTTCGGGACCATGCCGAAGATATGGATCGGTTGGTTCGTATTGTCGCAGAGAACCAGGATGTGATCCGCCGTCAGTTGCTTCGTAAGCATCATGAGAAAGTTCGGGTGAGAAAGCATCTGCGAGAAGCCAACCCAGGGTTGGACTAAGGCCGACGATCATTGGTTCGGTTGCGCCCTTCCCTCCAGCCGATTTGTTTGGATACGTGCCCGTGTCAATCTCCCCTCCCAAACGTATCGTATGCGATGATTTCGAATAAGAGGAGTGTACGCGTCGTGATCAACTATGCAAGCATTGCCGCGGTTATTCTCGCTAGTCTAGTGGAAGCACCGACTCTTCATGCGTTGTCCGATCAGCCAGTGCGGACATGGCCGATTCAAATCCCCTATGAAGCGCCGCCAGCGAATCCAGATGTTCCGGATGTCTCAATTCCTCCCAATAAGAACCCGCTCAGCCCCGAAGAGCTCAAGCGGGCCGAAGCCTTGCTCCCGTTGCTGGAAGGAAAACAGGAATTCTGGGCGATGGGGGAGTTCGTGCATTTGGGAGAGCCGGCTGTTCCCGTCCTTGTTCGGGCACTGGCCATGCCGAGCCCGCGGATTCGGTACAATGCAATCGAAACCTTACTGATGATGAAAGGAGTTGCCGGGGTACCCGCTCTCGTCTCCACTGCGAAGGAGCCCGGCGAAATTCCTCGGGTGCGGGAACATGCCCTGCGCGTTGCTGTTCGTCTGGATTCGACGAAAGCGCCAGAGGCGATCGAAGTCATGGCAAAGGATCCCAATCCATCCGTCAGAAAAGCTGCGGCATTCGAGGCGCGGTATGTCCGGCAGAAGGCCGTCATCCCCGTCTTGATTCCGATGGTCAGCGACGACGAGCGCTTCGTGGCGCTGTCGGCACTGCAATCACTCTGGATTCTGACTCGCCATGAGACCGAGTTCCACGATTGGGACACATCGACCAAGCAGGATCGTGCGGCGTGGTCGAGTGAATGGACCGAGTGGTGGGACGCCAACAAGGAGATCTTTGAGATTCCCGAACCCAAACGGCCGAAGCGGAGCTCCTAGCCAAGGTGGGGAGGTTGCGGGCCGAGAGATTCCTATGCTACGAATGTAATGGTATGAAACTAAAGAGCGGAACTATGCTCAAGATCGCCAAGCTGGGCAATCCTATTCTTCGCAAAGTTGCTGCGCCGATCGATCCGCGTGAGATTAAATCGTCGGAGATCCAGCGGTTGATCGACGACATGTTTGAAACGATGTACGACGAACCGGGCATCGGGTTGGCCGCTCCCCAGGTCTCACGTTCGATTCAACTGGTTGTGATGGGCTGCAAAGGTGAAGGTGGATTTCCCGAAACGGTCCTCATCAACCCTTCGATCGTGTATTACGGGCCCGAACAAGTGGAAAACTGGGAAGGCTGTCTGAGTGTCGATGGATTGAGGGGCAAAGTGACCAGACCCTCGCTGGTGCGGGTCAAGGGGCTGGATCGGAAGGGCAAACCTCTGGATTTCGAGGCGACAGATCTGTACGCGGTCTGTATTCAGCACGAAGTCGACCACTTAACCGGCAAGCTCTTTCTCGATCGCATGACCGACATGTCCACCCTCACTCAGCTGCACGAGTTCTCGCAGTATTGGCAAAAAGAACCTACGAACGTCATTTAATGCCTGCCGTGCCGAACCGATTGTGAAGTCCCTTCTTCGTGTCCTGCACTATCTTCGGCCTCACCGTGCTCTCGCGATTGCGACACTCGTCTGCGCCGTTTGTGCGACGGCTATGGAGCTGGTGCCTCCCTGGGTCATCAAGATCATCATCGACGATGTGATTCAGGCGAAGCAGGCGTCATTGCTGCCATGGGTGATCGGCCTCCTCGTGGGCGCCCATGTGCTCAAAAATCTGTTCGCCTCTCTGCGGATCCGGCTCAACAATCAGCTTGAACAGACGGTCGTCCACGACCTTCGCCGGCACATCTTTTCCGCCATCCAACGCCTGTCCATTACCTATTTTGAGAATCGATCGACAGGCGAAATTATGTCCCGGGTGACCAACGATACCGAGCATGTTGAGCGGATCTTTATCGATGGCCTGGAAGGGATGCTGACGGCGTCACTGACGCTGGTCGGGATCACGGGGCTTTTGTTCATGCTCAACTGGAAACTGGCTGCAATCTCACTTCTGCCGATACCATTGCTCGCCTTGTCCGCCAGTTGGTTTACGTCAAAAGTACACGGATATTATCGAGAGACCAGGCAGAGCGCCGCTGAGCTGAACGGCTACCTGCAAGATTCCTTGTCCGGTATCAGGGAGACGATGGGGTTCGGCCGCCAGGAATATGAACAAGCGCGATTCGACCGGTTGAGCCAAGCCTATAGTGACAAGAATCTCAAGGCGATGGTCCTCTGGTCGATGTATTCGCCGGGCATGATTCTGCTTGCCGCCTTCGGGACTGTGTTGATCCTCTGGTACGGTGCGGGAGAGGTGATGGAGGGAGGACTCACGCTCGGCGAGTTGGTCTTGTTTCTGTCCTACCTGGCGATGTTCTACGTGCCTATCAATCAAATTCACTCCGTCAATCATATGTTGCAGCACGCGTTGGCGGCGAGCGAACGGGTATTTGATGTCTTAGATACGATTCCAGAAGTCGCCGATCGTCCGGGAGTTGTTGCTCCGGGCCATCGCGTTCATGGAGAGGTTCGATTTGATCAGGTTCGGTTCCATTATCGAGCCGATGTTCCGGTACTGAAAGGATTCTCTACGACTGTACCGGCAGGAGAACGTGTGGCACTGGTCGGGATGAGTGGGGCGGGGAAGAGCACGCTTCTGAAGCTGTTGATGCGGTTTTATGACGTCACGGACGGGGCGATCTTTATCGATGGAAAAGATATCCGCGATCTGCCGATTGCGTATCTGCGGCAGCAGATCGGGTTCGTACAACAGGAGCCGTTTTTGTTCAACGGCACTGTTCGAGATAATTTGCTCTACGGTGATTTGCATGCAGACCAAGCTCGGCTGGAAACGGCGGCACGTGCCGCGCGAGCGCATGACTTTATCGCTGCGTTGCCCGAGGGGTACGACACCTGGATCGGTGAGCGGGGTGTCAAGTTGTCGGTCGGACAAAAGCAGCGAGTGTCAATTGCACGGACGTTGTTGAAAGACCCACCCATCGTCATTTTCGACGAGGCGACTTCCAACATTGATACGGAGACCGAGGTGAAAATTCGCGAGGCGCTGGCCGAGCTCACAATGGGGCGAACCACGTTCATCATTGCCCATCGGTTATCAACGCTCCATGATGTGGACCGGATCTTGGTGCTCGATAAAGGTCGTGTAGTGGAGGAAGGCCGACATGACGAACTGCTCAGCCGAGGAGGAGTCTACGCAAATCTGTACGAAGCTCAGTTTCAGATGTAATGGAAGAAACATTGGTTGATTTCACGTTCAGCACCGGTCGCCCTGGGTAGTTGCGGGTCCGAAGAAGAGCTCGGTATACTCGCTTGGAGTGAACTAGGGGGATATGGTTGATCGATGGTGCTGGTATACGAGAGTGATCCGCTGGATGACGAACATGCGCGAGGACGCTTTTATCACGTCTGCCGTGGGCGAATCGATCGGACTCCCTTGAACGTTCCGGCACCGGATCGCCCGTACGAATGCGAGCAATGCGGGATTGATCTTGAGGCTGAGGATTTCTTTATGGCTCTTCAAAAAGGATCGGTGTAGCGAATGGCTGGAAGTGCTGGGAGAAAAACAGTTGGGGTCTCGCGAGGACTGATGATGCTGTGCGAAACCTGTTACGCCCAAGTCATGAATGAAAAGCTTCCTGACGAGAAAAACTTCGTCGCCGATTTCGAAGCACTCTTCGATACGATCTGCATCGGCTGCACCGACATTAACCGCCCCCTCATCGACGACATGGCCGGCAGCGGCGAGTAGCTACTACCGGATCGACCTCATTGAAGACGACGCGTTACTTCCGAGCCACAAGGACTAGACCGGACAGAGAACGAATTAAAGACGAATGGATCGAGTACGTTGTTAAATACCCGGAAAAGGAGTACATACAAGCAGATGGTCGTATCAGACGGTGGGCAAGAATCGAAGAAATGGACAACAGATACTTACGGGTTATCCTGCTGAGAGATGGTTCGACCGTTCATAACGCATTTTTTGACAGAGGGTATAAGTCATGAAGGTCAGTTATTTCCGAGATACCGACACTTTGTACATTGAGTTCCGAGCGGGCGACATCGCGGAATCAAAAGACTTGGACGAAAATACCATTTTAGATGTGGATGCCAAGGGCAATGTCTGTGCGATCACCTTTGAACATGCGAGCCAGCGAACAGATGTTAGTCATCTAGTTGTTGAAGGCATCGCAGCGTAACCATCCAAACGATGGTGTATCCAGGTCTCCTAAGTACATCGACAGGCTGGTCCCCTCATCGACGACATGGCTGGCATCGGCGAATAGCGTCCTGCCGTTGTCTCCCTCCTCAAGTTTCTTGAATGACGAAACAGCGGGTGCAGACCCCATAAGTTGGCCAATCCACACGACCCTCCGTAGGGGTGTCCCTTTCCACCTCACAGTTACTCGGAAACCTGACCACTTCCGCCCCACTGGATTATCGCGGTGCCAATGTCATTTGTCCTGCTAAACATCTGCGGCCGCTACTGGTTGTAATCCGGTTCCGCTCCGCTTCTAGCCCGAGGCTTTTCAAATTACGCTGATTGTCGGGGTTTTCTTACGGTCAGTGGTTCGATGTATGCACATGAGGAGCCGGTCACTTCCTCTTTCTTGTGCACGAACGCACTGATACTTACGTACCCGTAACTAGGATGGCATGACTGTTGAACCATCAAGCGATAGAGGAGGGGCTGAAATTAGATGCAGTTGAGGGCTGGTTGATGCCTGACCATAGTGTGCCTGCATTTCATCGTGGCCGTGCTTAAGCTGAGAAAGGAGCTTGTATGCCGCGTAGCTCTCTCATAAGTTTTGCTCCGATTGTCATCGCGTTCGCCTTTCTGCTAGCCAGCTGTGCATCCGCGCGGCCGCAAGAGCCTGTCGCCGCCTGCCCCGATGTTGCCAGTACAGGGCAGCTCAACGTGCTGACCCTGAATCTGCTCTACGATGCCCCGGCTTCGATCCGGCAGAAGGCTTGGGTCGATATCGCTCAGTTTGCCGTCACGCACAACGTTCACGTACTGCTGCTCCAGGAGGCCGTCTTGAGTGATGTCGATCGCATCCAAGATATCCTTGGTACGTCTGACAGTGCCCGTGACTTGCAGCGCGTGCTGAATCAGCGCAGT
>JARFPM010000155.1 GCA_030444405.1 Nitrospira sp. | reverse complement strand
GTCGTCGCGAACGACATTCTTATGGATGAGAAGATCCGTGTCCTTGTGATTTCCGGGCCGAATACGGGAGGAAAGACCGTCACGCTCAAAATCGTCGGGCTGTTTGCCCTCATGGTGCGGGCCGGACTGCATCTCCCCTGTGCTCCGGAATCTGAGATGGCGCTTTTTACCGATCTCTATGCCGATATCGGAGACGCGCAGGACTTGAGCCGCGATCTGTCCAGCTTTTCCGCCCATATGACAAACATGATCCGACTCCTTTCCGAGAGCGCCGCCCAACCAACGTTGAGCGAACGCTCCACGCCTCGCTCGCTGGTACTCCTTGATGAGCCTGTGACCTCCACCGATCCGCAAGAAGGCGCGGCATTGGCCGAGGCGCTTCTGTGCCGCTTAGCCGACATGAACATGAAGGTCGTGGCGACGACGCATTACGGTGCACTCAAAGAGCTGGCGCAGACGACTTCCGGTTTTGCAAACGCCAGCGTGGATTTCGACGTGGAACAGTTGGCGCCTACCTATCGATTGTTCATCGGGATCCCAGGCGGTTCATCTGCCTTGGAGATCGCCGGCCGTCTCGGCATGGACGAAAGTATTTTGACTGATGCGCGGAGGCGACTGCATCACGAAGATCAACGGCTCGACGAGTTGATGGCTGATTTGCATCGGAAGCAACGCCAATTGGCTGACGACAGTGAAAAGGCCCAGCGAGCCAGGCGAGAAGCAGAACAGGCGGTTCGAGAAGCACAAACGATAAAAGCGCGGCTGGAAGAAGCCGAACAGGAGGCCAGGCGGGGGCTCAAGAAGAAACTGGGTGAGCAGTTTCAGCATGCACGAGCTGAGGTTCAAGCCACGGTCGACTCCCTCAAGCGCGAACAGAAGCTTATCAAGGCCAAGGAAACGAAAGAGCGGTTGCGTGAATTGGAGACGCAAACTCGGCAGGAGCTCACACCAACCGGCAAGACGATTCCAGTCGAGCAGCTTGGCGTTGGGGATACAGTAGAAATTGCCGGATTGGGTATGATCGGAAGTTTGTTGGAAATGCCTCAAGGGAGAAAACGCGTCCGTGTCAAAGTCGGGGAGGGGGAAATCTTGGCAACCGTCTCGAACCTCGTCGGCGTCGTGCAGGAAGCAGAAGCGGCCGCAGGGCGACCGGCATCATCCGCTTCAAGTCCTCGCCGAGTCCCAACGAGTAATGGGCTGGGGCTTGATGAACAGACAGTGGTGGACGTGCGAGGGCAAGCAGCTGATGCGGCGCTCGATCAGGTCGTCGCGGCACTAGATCGGGCGACCCTCGACGGTGCGCCGTACCTCCGGATTATCCACGGCCATGGGACCGGCCGACTCAAATCTGTCTTGCGCGAATATCTAAAAGAGTCACCTTATGTAACCGAGTTTCGTCCCGGCGATCGAGCCGAGGGAGGGGATGGGGTAACAGTGGCAAGATTACGCTGAGGCTCTGAGCTGGTTTGTTCCGGCAGAAAATATACCCTCACCTCCCATAGCGCGTGTCCATCATCGTTTGAACTACAGGGAAGTGTCTCTCGACGGTATCTTTTCCGATCCACCGGATACTGCACCACGTCCGCCAGTTTGACCGTTGCCGATTTTTTTCCCTTTGCACGATTCGCATTTCCCAACTGGCACAGTAGATCGTCCGAAGATCCTCCGAATGAAGTGAGGTATGTGATTTGGCCTAGACCAGAGTTTGCGTGTTCGCCGGGCGTCTGTTCTGCAGGAAGTGGGAATTGCTGCAGAGGAGTGCAATGCGATACTCACGGATTTTGTCAATAGTCATCGGTGATCTCGATCCAGGAGGTCGTTCTGCATGGGCCAAAATTCATTGAAGAGAAAGATCGAAGAGCGTCCGATGTCAAACGCCTCAGAGAATTGTAGGATGAGAACGATTTACTCAAACTTCTCTATACGGATCTGTTGGTCAAGACTGCGGCGCTGAAGGATGGTCTAATAAGGAGACCGAGCGTCTGCTAAGCGGTGGGGCTCATCCTTATACGTAAGGATGAAGGCCTTTCCGTGCCTCTGACTGCAACGAGACAGCTCTGTTGGTTTGCTTTCTGTCTACGACGGCTGTGCTAGACAATGCGGTCGTACAACAGTGAGGTGAGAGGACAGTACATGCTGTAAGCTGCAAGATCGATAAGGGATAGCGACGGTTCCTCCCGTTCCCAATCTTGGCCGTCGTCTGGTTTGTGAATATTTGGATTCTCTCAAAGCGTTTTCAGATACTCCACCAAGGCCTCCTTATCGTTGTCCGGCAGGTCGGTTCCGAAGGTATGACCTTGGTTGCTGCTGGCACGTTGACTCACATCGAATCTGGTTCCGATCCGCTCTACATCCTCGCGCAATTTCTGCCGTTCCCGTTCATCCGTCAGCCCAATCGTGTGGGCCTCCTGCTTGGTCGTCACGAAACCTACTTTGACCGGGTTATAGACGTCATAGCCACGAAAGAATACCTTGGGCCGCTTGTCGACCGGTTCCAGCAGATCGCGCATAGTCGGCACAGCTCCATTGTGTAAATACGGTGCACGGAGCCAAATGCCGTCGAGAAAGGATGCCACATAGCCGATCAGCGGCTCCTCCACGAGTCCTTTGCGTTCCAGCCCAAACTCGCGCACGACCCGGTTGGCCTTGATCGCCGCATCTTTACTCCAAGTGTCGAGCCGCTCTCGGTCGGTTGCCACTTCGGCGATCGGCACGCGGGTTCCCGTACGTTCACTAGCGTGACATGAGCCGCAGGTCTTGTCGAAGACGGACTTGCCCGCTGCTGCTTTCGATTGATCGATGGGGAATGGGTACTTGGGCGGTGGATACTTCCCGAGGTACTCCTCAAACCAAGCGATGTGGCTAAGAAATTCTGTCTTGCTCTTGGGCCTCGCACCGATCACGCCTAATGCCGAATCCATAATGACCGACCTGGCGTCATGGCTGTCACCAGCGAGGTTCATGAAGTGGCCCTTCTCAGGTTTATACTTTTGCAGGTTCCAGATCGAAGGCATATCAGTAGGGCCGATCGTGTTGTCCATCGGCTCCTCGATCATGAAATATTTCGTGAGGTTCATCGCATCGTCACGGCCCCGTCCCCATTCAGGAAAGTCTTTGCGGTAGATCCATGCGAACTGTTGCTCGCGCTCGAGCAGCCGCTTCTTCGTGATGGGAATTAGCGCGTTCGAAACGCGAATGGTAGTTG
>JARFPM010000154.1 GCA_030444405.1 Nitrospira sp. | reverse complement strand
TTTGGTCCTCGATCCTGATGATTCGAGCCAGAGGATGTTCGGCTTTGAGACGAGCCTCCTCATTACGAGCGAGTCCGACCACCTCCTCCCGATGCTTGGCGACAAACTCACCGGTCAGCAGCAGCACCCCGCTCGGCGCACGGTCCCGGATCCGTTCGCAGGCAGGACACATCACCTCGTGACTATCCGCCGGGATAGGGCCCCACACCCACCGGCCTTTGTGATACACCGCCTGGCACTCACGACACACCGACGGCTCGCGAAGTTTGCCTTTGGCTTTGTACTGGTCGTGTTTTCGGGCTCGAACTGATCGATCTTTCTTGTCCCGAGGATGATGTGGCGTCGCCATGTTTCTTCACTCCCTCGCATGTGAGATATTTGACAAGTCCGACTGGAAGTCTCTCCTGAATCATATCCGCGCTGTAAGCCCTCATCCTCCTGGGAATCGTGAATCTGCACGTGGAAGGCCACTCTGCAACAACCTCAAATCCGTGGGAATGATGAGCAGAAATGGAACAGCCAAACCCAGTTACATGGCACTCGCTATTGAACACGTGGCATTTTGGGACCAGGAAAGGTGAATATCTTGTCCAATAATGCCACAACCTACGGGCGTGACATGACCACACTTACGCCTGGATCTGGCCGTCAGCTTTGAACGGAGACCGACCACGTCTCATGACCTTGTACAACTCTTCGCCTTCTTTCCGGCGGAATGATTCCGGATCTTGGCGATGCAGGGCCAACAGCCTTTGCTAGTTCCCATTTCATGCCACACTGATACGCCCTGAAGAGAGGGTTCACCCGATCAGTCGGGCAATGCCAAAGGCAGCGGTCGCCGCCAACCCTCCGACGAGCACGGTTTGAATCCCTCCGCGCAACGGCGGAATGCCCGTGAACCCACTTTTCACATATCCAAAGATGAACAAGGCCACGGGGGTCACGGCAATCGACCCCCAGAGAGCCGTAAAGATATTGTCCAGAAAGATGTAGGGTAGGAGCGGGATGAGACCCCCTACGATGTAGGACCCGGCAATGGTCAGCGCGCTCACACCGGCACGCTTGGGATCCGGCACATCAAGCCCCAATTCAAATCGCATCATGAAGTCCACCCATCGATCCGGCTTAGCCCGCAGCGTTTCGACCAAAGGGACAATGTGCTCATTGCTGAGTCCATAACGTCCAAAAATGCTGGCGACTTCCTCCTCTTCTCTGCGGGGATTTTGCTCAACCTCCTGTCGCTCGCGCCTTCTCTCCGAGTCATAATGTTCCGCATCGGTCCTGGCGGCGAGATATCCACCAAGCCCCATCGCGATCGAACCCGCGGCAATCTCGGCCAGACCAGCGGTCACAACGATCCCGGATGACGCGACGGCACCAGAAAGGCCTGCCGCCAGTGCAAACGGGACCGTCAATCCATCGGCCATGCCGATCACGATATCGCGAACGGTTGCCGTCGCAGTAAAATGCCTCTCGATATGCGGCGTCATTGGCATGATGTCGCCTCATGCAGCGCGTGCGGATGGACACCTGTGATCGTCCAGAACAGGCCGGCTGTTTGGTATAGAATCGATGGCCCCCACATGCTCAGTTCGACCATGCCGTAGGTTCTATTTACCCGTCCCCTTTCATCCGGCCTTCCGGATCTCGATCACATCGCCGGCTTCGTTGAGTTCAATGGTAATCGGCGTCCCCTCTTTCATCCCAGAGAGTTTGGTTTCTCCGTGTTGTACCGCAAATGTCCGTTCCCCTTCCGGCGTCATGAGCTTGATCTCCTTCAAGTCCCTCGAGGCATAGGTCAGCTTGCCGGTGATGAGGCGATGCACTCCCTCCTTCCCTTTCGCGTGGTGGTCGACCGCAACATTATCGCTGCTCACCCAAAGCGTCAGTTTGTCGCCGACCGCGACGTCATGCGGAGCCGTCTTGGTCGTCACACTGTAGCGGCCCCCGGATGTCTGCACGAACACCAGCCCGGACTTGATGTCTGCTACGACGCCCTCCAGCTTGATCCGAGAACCAGGGTCGGTATGAGGCAGCGGGGCAATGGCAAGTTCCAACTCTAACTGGCGGTGTACATCGATGACTTCACCCTTGTCATTCAACTGCACGGTGATCGGGCTCCCTTCCGCAAAGCTCCCGAACTTCGATCGATTCCGTTTCACGATGAAGTCCTGCTTACCCTCCGGAGTCCAGAGGGTAATCGCTTCCTGATTCCCGGACGTGTAGGTCAGATTGCCTCTCACCCAACGGTGATGGGGCCGTGCCGCTCCTTTGGGGTAAGCATCAATGACCACATTGTTTTCATTCACCCATACGGTAATCCCATCGCCGACCTTGGCCTCGGTCAGCGCATCAGACTGGATAGTCATGGAGCCCCAGGACGTGGTGACCATGATGAGACCAGAACGCATCTGGGAGATCACCCCGTTTACTTTCGTCGTCCAAACCTGGTCATCGGCATTCACCTGGGTCGCTGTGACAGCGATGAGACAGGCCGCGCCCAAGAAACACTGGACAGTAGCTGTTCTTAAGAATGTGGTCATATGAGCTCCTTCTTTCGAATGATGAGCTGTCACTCTGTGATCGCTCGCAGGCACCGTCGAACAGCAGCCACGAAGAATAGTCAAACTGATCGGCATCACCTCGTGCGTTCTGACAGGCAGGCACCAAGAATGACATGCACGTTGGATATGCTTTTACTCTAGCCTAAATGCAATTCATGGTCTGCTCAGAATTGCTCAGTTCGCTAAGAACCGCCAGTTCTCCTCTGCCTATGAACGATCCTTCACATCATCTCATCCCCCCCTCATACGGCCCACGTCCCGCCATGCCCCACTCTAAAACCTAGCGCAATCCGCTTGTGATTGAGCCGTCGCCCAGAGCGAGGATGACTCTTCTCAATCTTCGCCTGCAGTACCGAGACCAATCCAGGCTCGCAGGAGATCGTGCCGCGTCACGGAATAGGCAACCCTCCCATCCTTCTTCACAGGGAGATTATGCAGATGCCTCTCCTTCATCGTCTTCACGGCTTCTTCGATCGTGGTTTCAGTCGTGACAGCGATTCGCTCGCGAACCATGATATCTTCGGCTGTCAGTTTAGAAAGATCCTTGCCGGCTTCCAACGCGCGGAGGACATCAAATTCGCTGATGAAGCCGATGAACTCGTTCCGATCATCAACCACTGGCGCGCCGGGAGTATGAGTGGACAGCAATTCGAGCGCCACGAGCATCCCAT
>JARFPM010000021.1 GCA_030444405.1 Nitrospira sp. | reverse complement strand
CGCCCGACGCCAAGGAGAAGCTCGACCGGCTTCCAGCCTTCGTAAAACCGATGGTCCAGAGCAGCGTGGAGACCTATGCGCGCAAACAGGGTTTCAAGACCATCACGCTGCAAGTGATGGACGATTCGAAAAATGATTCGCCCGATGGCATGACGTGGTCACGCGAGGCGGAACAACGACTTGACAATATCCCAGATTTTATACGTCCCATGGCTCGAAAAGAGGTTGAGCGTCTGGCCAAGGAACGTGGGGTGTCGACCATCACCGCCCAGGTGATGGATGAAGCGAAAGACAAGTTCATGAAGTTCATGTAGTTCAGAGCAGCATGCATCAGGTTTTTGGAAGGCCCATCTGGCCGTCTGGATGGGCCTTCGGATTATTGGGCTTATCTGTTCGGGAGTTCTTTCGTATGAAGAAGTTTTGGCTCTGTTTGTTGTCGGTTTTCATCCTAGTCGTCATTCCGTTCAACTGGCTGTCCAACGTACAAGCGCAACTGTCTAGTCACCCCGAGATCTCCGATGAGGGAGGCGCCGCGCATAGTTCTCATGGCACGCATGGCGGTGAAAAGTGGGAAGGGTCGGCTCAAGGAGTCGCCTACTCGGAGTTCAACCATCACTTCGCGGGGTTATTCGTGCTGCTGTTTGGTTTTGCTGAGTTAGGGCATGCGCTGCGGTATCCGTTGCCATCCTGGACTCGTCTCGTTCTGCCCAGTGCACTCGGAGTCATCGGAACCTATCTGCTGGTCTGGAGTGACCATGAGGCTTGGCCGATCGGGTCACTGAGTTTTGTTCAGACATTTTCCGGACAAGATCTAGAAATGCTCCAGCATAAATTCTATGGACTGTTTGCTTTGACCGCAGCGGTGAGCGAGACGCTTCGTCGAATCGGTTGGGCTCGCCATCCGGCCTGGGCGGCTCCGTTGCTGTTCTTTGGCTTCACCGGAGCGCTGTTGCTCTTTGTCCACTCACATGGGAATCACCCGGCGAATCACACGATCGAACTGCACCATGCACTTCTCGGAAGCCTCGGTGTTGGGGCCGCCATCTCGAATGCGATGGTCTCGTGGGCTGCCGGTGCCTCGACTCATCCAGTGAAGCGGTGGGAAGTGGCTTGGGCGGGATTCTTGATCGTAATAGGCATTCAGCTTCTCTTGTATTTCGAGTAGATGAATGGGGCGTGTCCTCTAATCTATATGGATCGTCCACGCTCCTACGAGCGGAGAGGCTTGCGTGTCAAGCGGTGGTCCTATCCGATATCCGTCCTCCTGTTCGTCATTGTCGCGCTCACCTGGATTTCAGAAGTACAGGCACAATCACATTCACAACGTCACGATCGCTCGAGTCAAACAGATCCAGCACATGATCATCAAGGTGGCGATGCCAGTGGAGGTTGGGAAGGATCATCAGAAGGGATTGCATATTCCGAGTTCAATCATCACTTCGCCGGACTATGTGATGTGCTCTTTGGGCTTCTGCTGCTCGACTATTCCGAATAAACGGGATGTGCCGAGTCCTCCAATGTCATTTGACACCTTTCTGAAGCCTATGCTACCTGTACAGCCTTGCTGTTATTGCTCCTTTATTACACATCTCTAACTAGCTCGTAGATGTTCGAGCCAGGGTAGAGGAGGAACACATGGGTGGACATAGTCACTGGGCCACGATTAAACGGCACAAAGGAGCCCAGGACGCGAAGCGCGGGAAGATCTTCACGCGAATCATCCGGGAGCTCACCATTGCGGCTCGGTCAGGCGGTGACCCAGACGGAAATCCCCGGCTGCGTCTGGCCATCGCCAAGGCCAAGGAAGCCAATATGCCTGGCGATACGATGAAGAAAGCCGTCCAGCGAGGGACGGGAGAACTGCCCGGTGTGACCTATGAGGAATTTCCTTTAGAAGGGTATGGCCCCGGAGGGACTGCACTTCTTCTGGAGATTACGAGCGACAACCGGAACCGGACCGTCGCGGAGATTCGCAGTCTCCTCACGAAAAATCACGGGAATATGTCGGAGGCAGGCGCCGTTGCCTGGCAGTTTCAGAAGAAGGGGCTCATCACGATTGAGAAGGGGAAGGTCGATGAAGATACCCTGCTCTCGCTGGCTCTCGACGCCGGGGCGGAAGACGTGAAGGTCGGTGAGAAGAGTTATGAGGTCCTCACCAGTCCTCAAGATTTTGAGGCGGTGAAGAAGGCGTTGGTCGATGCCAAAATCGACACAGTCCTGGCCGAAATCACCTTCATCCCGCAGAATACGATCCGTCTGGACGAAAAATCTGCCGAACAGATGCTCAAGCTGATGGAAATCTTGGACGAGCACGATGATGTGCAGAAAGTTCACGCGAATTTTGATATCCCGGACGAAGTCATGGAGAAAGTGGCCGCAACCGCAGCGGGATAACGAGGTCGGCCAACCAACATCGTCATGTCACTCGGATAACAAGACGACATGATCGCCTTTCTCACGGGGCGGTTAGCCTTCAAGGCACCCACCCACCTCACGCTCGACGTGCAGGGTGTCGGGTACGAAGTTCATATTCCACTGAGCACCTATTACGCCCTGCCGAATCTCGACGAAGTTACCGCGCTGAATATTCATACGCATCTCCGTGAAGATGCCATTCAGCTCTTCGGCTTTCTCTCACAAAGCGAAAAGGAATCGTTTTTGCTGCTGACCAGCGTGTCGGGTATCGGCCCGAAGCTCGCCCTCAGTGTGCTTTCGAGCCTGTCGGTCACGGATCTTGCCCATGCGATTCAGTCTGAGGATGTCGAAAAGCTTGCCACCGTTCCCGGGATCGGGAAGAAATCGGCGGGGCGCATTGCGCTTGAACTGAAAGACAAGGTGGACAAAATCCACGGTGCTCGTCCTCAAGCCTCTGCCGCGCCCGAGCTGGATGGCCCTTACGAGGACGCACTCTCCGCTCTGGTAAACTTGGGCTATCGTGCTCAGGATGCCAAGGAAGCCTTGAAGCGGGTGACAAAGGCGGCGACCGAATCGTTGGCTCTAAAAGAGCTCATTCGCGAAGGGCTCAAGGAACTTGCAAGGGGGTAAGCCTATGCCGCGCGACGTCAGAAACTTCGGCAAAATGCTCGCGTACAGTTTCTCTCTCGTGGCTGTTCTCGTGGTCGCCTTTCCGTCTCGGGGTATCGCGCAAGAAGCCACGGAGCAGAAAAGTATCAGAATGACCTGCGGAACGTGCCCGGATGGTTATGCGACGACCGGCGTCACCCAATCTCCTGAAATCTGCAAAGACGGCGACCCGACTCTCGTGCAATGTGTGCCGCTGGGGGCAAACATGCTGGGTGTGTGTGGGGCCTGTCCTGACGGTTATGCCGAAATCGGAAGTTCCTCAGTTCCTGCTCGATGCGGGAACAAAGACGGTGGCCGGCTGACGCAATGCCAGTTGAGGAAAATGGAGCACAATTTTCCTGACTCGACCCAAGGATATAAGACCTGTCCTCCCGATTGCGGCAGTACGGCCCAGCCCGGTCGAGGGGCTCTGCCGCCTCCCCCGAAGTATCAACAGATACCGGAGGGCAAGTAGATATGGGCGTCGCACCATGACTGAGCGGTTCGTGACCAATCGCGCCACGGACGAAGAGCGGGGTCAGGAAAACGTTCTTCGACCTCAGACGCTCGATGAGTACGTCGGCCAGGAAAAAATGAAGGAGTCGCTCCGAATTTGTATCGAAGCGGCCAAGCAGCGGGAAGAGGCACTCGACCATGCCATCTTCTATGGACCGCCAGGTCTCGGAAAGACGACCATCGCCCACATTATCGCTAGGGAGATGGGCGCGACATTGCGGTCGACGTCGGGGCTGGTCTTAGCCCATGCCGGCGACTTGGCGGCGATTCTGACCAATCTTCAGGAACATGATGTGCTGTTTATCGATGAGATTCACCGCTTGCCCGCGTCCGTTGAGGAAGCGTTGTATCCAGCCATGGAGGATTTTCAGCTGGACCTGGTGATCGGACAGGGGCCTGCCGCGAGAACGGTCAAGCTTGATTTGCCTCGTTTCACGCTCGTGGGGGCGACGACCAGAGCTGGTTCTCTCACGTCCCCGCTGCGGGACCGATTCGGCCTAGTCTATCGGCTGGAGTTCTATGGGCCGTCCGAGCTAGAGGCGATTGTGACGCGCTCGGCCGCAGTCCTAGGTATTGGGATTGATCGGGCCGGTGCGGCGGAAATCTCGCGCCGAGCGCGTGGAACCCCGCGGATAGTTAATAGGCTGATTAGGCGGATCAGGGACTATGCCCAAATCAAGGCTGATGGGTATATCACCGGACAGGTCGCGAAGGAGGGATTAGCCTGGATAGGGATCGATGAAGCAGGCTTCGACGATATGGACCGTAAGATCCTTCTGACCATTATCGAGAAGTTCAATGGGGGACCGGTCGGGGTGGAGTCCTTGGCCGCAGCGGTCCAGGAAGACAAGGGCACAATCGAGGATGTGTATGAGCCCTACCTGATCCAAGCCGGTTTCATGGATCGTACCGGTCGTGGCCGGCAAGTGACTCGTTTGGTCTACGATCACTTTAAACGGCCTTCTGCCTTGCTGATGTAAGACCTGCATGTTCCAAATTCTTCAAAACACCTGATATCCAAGCGCTATCCTTGCAATAGATTCAATCCTTCCTGTAGAATTCCACCCTTGTCTCTATGATCAGCTTTCCCTTACAGGGACGGGGAAGCCCTCCCGCAATCGGGTTCCCGAGGCGAGGCTTAGCATGCCTAGAGATATGTCTGAATATCGTAAGGAAATCGATAGGATCGATGACGAAATCATTCGGCTGCTCAATGAGCGCTCGAAAAGTGTCATCGAAATCGGAAAGCTCAAGAAAGAAAAGGATGCTGATGCCAACCTCCATACCGCGGGTCGGGAGGCTGAGATCATCGAACGGCTTACGAATCTCAACCCAGGCCCTTTCCCCAGCGAGGCCATCCGATCGGTTTATCGAGAAATCATGTCGGCTTCCCTGTCGCTCGAGGCTCCCCAGAAGGTAGCGTATCTGGGGCCGCGGGCTACCTTTACTCACATGGCCTGCATGCAGAAATTCGGTTCGTCCGTCCAGTATGTGCCTGTTCATAGTATTAAAGAGGTATTCAGCGAAGTTGAGCGAGGCCGGGCCAATTTTGGGGTGGTACCGATTGAAAACACTACAGAGGGTGTCGTGAATCACACCCTCGACATGTTTATCGATTCCAACTTACTGATTTATGGAGAGATTCTACAAGAGGTTTCACACCATCTGTTGTCAAAATCGGGACTTGTCGATGACGTAAAGAAAATCTACTCTCATCCTCATGCCCTTGCGCAATGCCGGAATTGGCTTGAGACCAATCTCCCGCATGTCCCAGCGGTCGAAGTGGCCAGCACTGCTCGGGCCGCCGAACTGTGCATCGATGAACCAGCCTCGGCTGCAATTGCGTCGGAGTTGGCCGGCCAACTCTACGGACTTAAAGTGATTAAGGCCCGTATCGAAGACAACTTGAACAATTTCACTCGTTTCCTGGTTCTGTCTCAGAAACCATCGGAGCGGACGGGGAAAGATAAAACCTCATTGATGCTGTCGGTGAAGGATAAAGTCGGGGCCCTTTATGACCTGCTGCGTCCGTTCGCCTCGCACGGAATCAATATGACGAAGATCGAATCCCGTCCCTCTCAGCGCAAAGCGTGGGAGTATATCTTCTTCGTAGATGTCGAAGGACATATCAATGAAGACCGGGTCAACAAGGCCGTCGAAGAAGTGAAGGCGCGCTGTCTCTTTATGAAGATTTTAGGCTCCTACCCCGTCCATAGTTGATCATGGCACTACAGGTCCACCCTGACATCCGATCTCTGAGTCCGTACGTTCCTGGTAAGCCGATCGATGAACTGCAACGGGAACTTGGGCTTACCCGCGTGATCAAGCTTGCCTCCAACGAGAATCCGCTGGGGCCTTCACCGAAGGCCTTGGCAGCAGTGAGTGGTGCGCAGGATATGCTGCATCGATATCCGGATGGGGGTGCCTACCAACTTCGGCAGGCGATTGCTGATCGTTGGAAAGTGGCAAGAGAGCAAGTCATTCTAGGCAACGGGTCCGACGAGATCCTTGGGTTGTTGGCCAGGACGTTCATGACTCCTGGTGATGAAGCCATCATGGCCGATCACACATTCGTGATCTATAAGATGGAAGTGACGGCCGTCCACGGCAAGCCGGTGGTCGTACCACTCGTCAACTGGACACACGACCTCGCGTCAATGGTGCGTGCCATTACGCCGCGAACACGATTACTCTTTCTTTGTAATCCAAATAATCCCACCGGGACTATCGTAACAGCGGAGGCGGTCGATCGACTCATGGCCAGAGTGCCTGAAGACGTCGTCGTCGTGTTCGACGAAGCCTACTTTGAGTATGTCCGCAGTCCGCAATTTCCCGAGGCGATGGCATATGTGAAGCAGGGGCGGAACGCGATTGTCTTACGGACATTCTCCAAGATCTATGGACTGGCGGGATTACGAATTGGGTACGGCATTAGCACAACGGAGATTATCGACTACCTGAACAGAGTTCGGCCTCCATTCAATGCCAACAGTCTTGCACAGAAAGCCGCGCTGGCTGCATTGGGAGATGACGAGCATGTGGCCAAGAGTCGAGCGGTCAATGCAGCTGGGATGGAACAGATGGGTCAAGGGCTGCGCGAACTGGGAGTGATCCCCATTCCGAGCGAGACCAATTTTCTTTATTTTGATGCCAAACGAGATGGGCGAGTGGTGTTCGAAGCATTGCTCCGAGCAGGGATTATTGTCCGACATATCGACGGAACCATGCTGCGAGTCACCATCGGTCAACCTGATGAAAATGCGGCCTTCCTCCAGGCTCTCAGGAAAGTCTTGGATGGAGGCACGTAGGAAATAGTGAGGGAATCATGATCATTGTGTTGAAACCCGAAGCCTCAGAAAGTGAAGTAGACCACATTATCGAGCGACTGCGGGATCTTGGCTTGAAGTCTCAAATCTCCACCGGCCAGGAGCGCACCATCATCGGTGTGATCGGAGACGACAGGATCCTGCACAATCAGCCCTTGACGGCGCTTCCGGGGGTGGAAAGTGTTCTGCCCATCCTTGCCCCTTGGAAGCTGGTCAGCCGCGAGTTTAAGAAGGACGCGACGATCATCGACGTCGGTGGCGTCAAAATCGGTGCTAATAAGCTGGCCATCATGGCGGGACCCTGCGCAGTCGAACGGCTTGAACTCACCGTCGGGATTGCGCATGAAGTAAAGGCCGCGGGGGCCACGATTCTGCGTGGTGGGGCCTATAAGCCCAGAACCTCGCCCTATTCCTTTCAGGGATTGGGTCGTGAGGGGCTGGACTACTTGGTCGAAGCAAGAAAACAGACCGGGTTGCCGGTCGTCAGTGAGATCTTGGATACGAGGGATATCGAACTCTTTCTCGAGAAGGCGGACATCATTCAGATCGGCGCCCGGAACATGCAGAACTTCGAACTCCTCAAGGAGGTCGGCGCCTACGATAAGCCGGTACTCCTGAAACGAGGCCTGTCGGCAACGATCAAAGAATTTCTCCTGTCGGCCGAGTACATCATGTCACGCGGTAACCAGAACGTGATGCTGTGCGAGCGGGGCATTCGTACGTTTGAAACTCAATATCGCAACACGCTGGATCTCGCGGCCATTCCCACGTTGAAAGAGCTCTCACATCTCCCCGTCATCGTTGACCCCAGCCATGCCACGGGAAAGTGGGATCTTGTGGCTCCGATGTCAAAAGCGGCGGTCGCGGCCGGTGCCGATGGCCTGCTCATCGAGGTTCATTCGAACCCGGAATGCGCACTCTGTGACGGTGAGGAATCCATCAAGCCCTCGAAATTCAAAGCCTTGATGACTGATCTCAGAAATATCGCGAAAGCTGTGGGCAGAGAGTTGTAGAAGCGCTATGGCGGTTCATTTCAAGCACGTCGCGATTATCGGTGTGGGGCTGATCGGTGGATCACTCGGTATGATCCTCCGGCGAAAGGCGTTAGCCGATCACGTGGTCGGCGTCGGCCGTCGTGTTGAGAACCTCAAGACCGCGGTTGCTTTGGGTGCGATCGATCGATACGTGGCCGATCCTCAAGAGGGTGTGCGTGGGGCGGATTTGGTGGTCCTTGCGACGCCTGTCGATACTTATGAGCGACACCTCCATGAATGGGCTCATTGTCTTGCTCCCGGCGCGATCATCAGTGATGTGGGCAGTGTGAAAGGAACCTTGGTTGAACGGTCGGAAGCGGCCATGCCAGCGGGTGTGCATTTTGTTGGGGCTCATCCCATCGCGGGGAAAGAAAAGACGGGAGTTGCGGCCGGGTCCGATCAATTGTTCAAGGGCGCACGCTGTATCCTGACGCCGACAAAACGAACGGATCCGACGGCACTTAATCGGGTTAGGCAACTGTGGGAAGAGACCGGTTCGATTGTCTTAACGATGGATCCGCATCTGCACGATCAGATCCTGGGCGCAGTCAGTCATCTGCCCCATGTGGTCGCCTTTGCTCTTATGAATGCCTTGGCCGAGCTTCGCGATCAGCAGGTACCCTCATTGGATCTTGCCGGTCACTCCGGGGGAGGACTACGGGATACGACCAGGATCGCCGCGAGTTCTCCGGAAATGTGGCGAGACATTTTCTTGTGGAATCGGGATAATGTGGTGTCCTATATCGACAGATATGCGCGGGCCCTGGAAGAATTGAAGCAACTAATCAAGGCCGGGGATGCAAGCGGAATCGAGAAGGTGCTCGAGCGGGCCAAAGGTGAGCGTGACAAGTTGAATAGTTCCTCTCCGAGCAACTCATGACCTCATTGACGATCATCCCGGGCCGGCCGCTCAGGGGAACGACCACAGTTCCCGGCGACAAGTCTCTCACCCATCGGGCCATCATCCTCACCGCACTGGCGGAAGGAACGAGCACGATAGAGGGCTACTGCCAGGGAGAGGATTGTCTGAACACGATGAGGGCCTTTCAGGGACTGGGGATTCCCATTACGCAGACTCCAACCGAATTGCACGTCTGCGGGAAGGGGTTTTGGGGGTTATCCGAACCAAGCGCTCCGATCGATTGCGGCAATTCCGGAACCGGTATCCGCTTGCTCACGGGCCTCTTGGCCGGGCAAGATTTTTTCTCAATCCTCACGGGCGACGAATCGATCAGACGGCGCCCAATGGGACGGGTCGTCAAGCCGCTGCGCGAAATGGGTGCGGTGATTGGGGGCCGGAAAGGCGGAGAACTGGCTCCCTTGGCGATTACAGGAGCCGGCCTTCACGGGATCGAGTACGCGTCACCGGTGGCTAGCGCGCAGATTAAGTCGGCGCTCCTGCTCGCCGGCCTCTTTGCTCAAGGGCAGACTCGGTATAAGGAGCCAAGTCTGTCACGAGACCACACGGAGCGGATGTTTCAGTTCTTTGGAATCCCTCTCACGAAAGAAGGGGATACTCTGGTCTTACAAGGGCGACCGTCAATCGGATGGCGGGGAGTGCAAGTGACCATTCCCGGCGATTTCTCGGCCGCGGCGTTCTTCATCGTCGGAGGCACGATTGTGCAAGGATCCGATATCACCATTTACAATGTCGGGATGAATCCGACCAGGACCGGCCTGATTGAGGTCATGAGAAAGATGGGGGCCGACATTCAGGTTCTGGGTCTGCGAGAAGCGGCCGGCGAACCGGTCGGGGATCTTCGTGTGAAGTCATCAGCACTGAAGGGCGTGACGATCGGCCACGACATCATTCCGAAAACGATCGATGAATTTCCCGTGCTATGCGTGGCTGCCGCCGTGGCGGAGGGGGACACCGTGATTTCCGGAGCAGAGGAACTACGGGTCAAAGAGAGCGATCGGATTGCGACCATGGGCCGCGAGTTAAGAGCGATGGGAGCTCTCATCGAAGAACGGCCGGACGGAATGGTCATCCGCGGGTTAGGGCAAGGGGGAGAGAACGGCCGACTGAAAGCTGCAGGCAAGCCCCAGAGCCATGGAGACCATCGTGTGGCCATGTCTCTCGCCATCGGTGGACTGACGGCAGAACAGAGTATGACCATTGCTGATACGGGTTGCGTGAACACCTCGTTCCCCAACTTTGAGGAAGCGCTCGTCAGTTTGTTGGCGCATCCTGCGTGAGTTTTGAAACGGAGACACGTTGAGTGATTATCGCGATTGATGGACCAGCAGGAGTGGGGAAGAGTACAGTGGCCAAATTATTGGCGGCTCGCCTTGGCTATCTCTATCTCGATACCGGGGCACTCTATCGAGCCTTCGCATGGAAAACCTTGCAGTCGAGGATACGTCCGACTGATCTTGAGCAGGTGACAGGGTTATTGCCGACCACCACGATTCACATGCAGTTTCACAATGGCGCGATACAGGTCTTGGTCGATGGCATCGATGTCACGGGGGAACTCCGTACACGCGAAGTCACGGCAGCCGCCTCCATCGTGTCCGCTATTCCAGCCGTCCGTGAATGGCTGCTGCCGATCCAGCGTCGGATCGGCCGACGAGGCTCGGTGGTCGCAGAAGGACGCGACGTCGGAACAAAGGTCTTTCCTTCGGCTCCATTTAAATTCTTCTTGGATGCGGATGCAGATGTTCGAGTCGCGCGACGGCACCGTGAACTGGTAGCTGCGGGACATGGTGGGACGGTTGACACGACGTTCCGGGATCTGTCGGAGCGAGATCGACAGGATCGGACCCGTTCGGTCGATCCATTGGTCCCAGCGGATGACGCACGATTAATCGATACTTCTGCACTGAGCCCCGATCAAGTGGTGGATCAGATGATCGCGGCTGTGTCGACCGAGTCGTGAGCAGCGTTGCCTATGGAATTTTGTGGGTTTTGGCACGAGTCGTCGCGTGGGTCTGCTTTCGGTATCGCGTCGAAGGTCAGGTTCCTCGCACCGGAGGGGTGCTGATCGCCGCAAACCATGCCAGCTACCTCGACATTCCGCTACTCGGCTGCGGGATGAATCGAAGAGCCTGGTACTTGGGACGGAATGACTTGTTCCCGATCCCAGTATTGAACGGTATTTTGCAATCGTTGGGCTGGATACCGGTAAGACTGGGGCGCCTCGACCGAGAAGCATTTGGAAAGGCGATCAACCTGATTCGAGAAGGTAGCGTCGTGGTCATTTTCCCGGAAGGAGGACGGAGCCACGATGGCCACCTTCGGCAACCGAAAGCGGGTATTGGAGTGATCGTATCGCAGACTGGGTGCCCGGTGGTTCCAGCGTATCTGAAGGGGACCTTCGACGTATTACCTCGGGGTGCTCGCTGGCCGCGGTGGCGCCAGATCACGGTACGATTTGGGGATCCTATTCAGTTCGAAACAGCGAAGAAAAAAGAGAGGGCGGAAACGAAACAGTTTTATCAACAGGTCAGTCGTACGGTGATCGAGCACATTGCGGCCTTAGGTCAAGTTCCCGTCCCGCGGGGGAAGGATGACCTGGCTACCGAAACACCGAACAGGCCGACCGCCGATGCTCACAACGCTGAGTGAACTCGGCGACTTCACCATCAGCACCCGACGAGAGTCGGAAGAGTAGGACGTTCATATGGGTACGGCATCCAACAGCAGTGACGCTCAGTTAGACCGCAATGCCTTAGCGGCATTGTACGAAGAAACCTTCCGTAACCTGGAAGAAGGCACGATTACAGAAGGTCGTGTGGTGGCCCTGACCAAGGACAAGGTCATCGTTGATATTGGTTACAAATCAGAGGGCATGATCCTGGGCGATCAGTTCTCTTCCGAGGAGCTTCAGAACCTCAAGATCGGCGACCGGCTCCAGGTCTATATCGAAGAATGTGAAGATGCGGACGGCAATCTCGTTCTTTCCAAGGAAAAAGCGGACAAGATGAAGATTTGGGAAGAACTCGAAAAGCTCTACAAAGAAGAGAAGAGCATCGAAGGCAAGATTGTCTCGCGCATCAAGGGCGGCATGATGGTCGATATCGGCGTTAAAGCGTTTTTGCCTGGCTCGCAGATTGATCTTCATCCGGTTCGTGACCTGGATGGGCTGGTTGGAAAGACGTTCCCCCTCAAGATCATCAAGATCAACCACAGACGAGGCAATGTGGTTGTGTCGCGCCGTGTGTTGTTGGAAGAAACACGGGACAAAAAGCGGCAGACGACGCTGGCCACTCTCAAGGAAGGGCAGCTCATTCAGGGTACCGTCAAGAACATCACTGATTACGGATCGTTCATCGACCTCGGTGGTATTGACGGGTTGCTACACATTACCGACATGTCCTGGGGGCGAGTCGGACACCCATCGGAGCTGTTTACGGTCGGAGACAAGGTTGAAGTCACGGTACTGAAATATGATCGTGAAACGGGACGTATTTCCTTGGGGCTCAAGCAGAAGAGTGCGGATCCCTGGACTAATGTTGCCGGCAAGTATCCCATCGGTACCAGGGTGCGTGGTCGTGTGGTCAGTCTGACCGATTATGGAGCGTTCGTGGAGCTTGAGCCGGGAGTTGAGGGATTGGTGCATGTTTCAGAGATGTCGTGGACGCATGAAGTCCGACATCCGTCGAGAGTCGTGGCGGTTGGTGATCAAGTGGAAGCCGCGGTGCTCAACGTCGATCCAGCGAGTCGCAAGATCTCATTGGGCATGAAACAGACGGCGCCGAATCCCTGGGACATGATCGAGGGAAAATATCCGACCGGGACCCGTATCGAAGGAAAGGTGAAGAGCCTGACCGATTTCGGTGCCTTTGTCGGACTTGAAGAGGGGATCGACGGGCTCATCCATATTTCGGACATGTCATGGACGAAACATATCAAGCACCCCTCAGAGCTGTTCAAAAAAGGGCAAAAAGTGGAAGCTGTCGTGTTGCGCATCGACAAAGAGAAAGAGCGGCTCTCGTTGGGGTACAAACAGCTGGCCCGTGATCCCTGGGATGAGGTGATCCCATCGCGGTATCACGTCGGTGACTCTGTGACCGGCAAGGTGTCGAAAGTCGCTGATTTTGGAATCTTCATCGAATTGGACGGTGGCGTAGAGGGCTTAATCCATGTTAGCGAATCGGGTCTTGAGCCTCCCGCAAAGCCGGAAGAAAAGTTTAAGTTGCAGGACGACGTAACGGCGAAGATAATCAAAGTCGACCGAGAGGAACGCAAGATCGCCCTTAGCCTTCGGGACCATCAACTGGACTGGGAGCGTAAGCAGGTTGATGACTATCACTCGGCACAAGGCGCGCTGGACCAGAGTCTTGGGCGGGCCGCCAAGCAGAGCCGGAAACGGTCGCAATCGGACGATCAAGACTAAGCCGGCATGTTCGAGTAACGGTGCGGGATAGAGGTAATGGCGGATGATGTGACACAGACGGAACGCCCCCCAAAGCGCCATCTATTGCGGAAAGCCTTTTGGCTTTTCGCGATGGGGCTGGGGGTCTTGATTCTGATCAATCTCTTTTTCCCCGATCTTGATCTGTCGACCGAGGAGCGAATCGCTCTGATTCGAGTCGAAGGAGTTATTTTGGATTCTCAGACGACCATCGGAGAATTGAAGCGATTCGGCGAGAATCCGTCCGTCAAGGCCATCGTGATAAGAATTGATAGTCCCGGCGGCGGCGTCGTGCCGTCGCAAGAGATTCACGATGCAGTCAAGCGGGTCAGAAGCAAGCACAATAAGGCGGTTATCGCATCGATGGGGAGTGTTGCCGCGTCGGGAGGGTATTACATCGCTGCCGCAACGGATCGGATTGTGGCCAACCCTGGGACTCTGACCGGTAGCATCGGAGTCATCATGGAAACGGCCAACGTGGAGGGATTACTCCAGAAAATCGGTGTGGAAGGGGTCGTCATTAAGAGCGGGAAATATAAGGATGTGGGTTCTCCACTCCGGAAGATGAGTGCGGACGAAAAAGGTTTGTTGCAAGCCGTGATGGATGATGTCCACAAGCAGTTTATCGAAGCGGTGGCGGAAGGCCGTTCACTCGAACTTCGGGCTGCCCAAGCGTTGGCCGACGGCCGAATCTTTTCCGGACGCCAGGCGAAGGAAGCGAAGTTGGTCGATGAGCTGGGCGATTTGGAAGATGCCATTCAATTAGCTGCGGAGGTGGTAGGGATTGAGGGAGAACCTAAGGTCGTCGAGCCACGCCGCCGTTTTTCCCTTCGTGAGATTCTGGACTCGAAACTCAGCATGATGTTTCCAAAGTTGGATATCCAGCCGGGCGTCAGTTTGAAATACCTTATGGCTTTCTAGCAGTGTTCGTGAAAGTGCGGCGCTAAGCGCGACGAAGGGAGCGTGGATATGACCAAGGCGCAGATCATCGAAAAAGTTTGTGAGCAAGTCACCACTTTGACGAAGCGACAGGCGGAAGTGGTCGTCAACACCATTTTCGATTGTGTCAGGGATTCGCTGAAAAACGGGGATAAGACTGAGATTCGCGGCTTCGGCAGCTTTCGGTTGCGGGCTCGTCGGATGAAGGAAGGGCGGAATCCAAAGACCGGAGAGACGGTTGCGGTACCGGCCAAGCGGGTCCCATTTTTTAAAGCCGGCAAAGAGCTGAAGGAATTGCTCAATCAATAGCGATCGTTTGGGATGAAGAGGGAACCAATGTCGGCATCAGATTCTTCGCGAACGAATACAACGGAAATCCGTTGGACCGATGGTGCGCTCAAACGAATGGAGCGTGCACCGATATTTCTGCGCGGCATGGTCCGTCGTTTGGCTGAAAAGAAAACGCGTGAATTGGGATACGAGGTAATCACCGAAGATCTTCTCGATCAGTTTAAGGGACAGGTGATGGGAGGCATGGGTGGTAAAGCCGGTATGGCATCTGCTGTCGAAGAGATGGCCAATGGCCGTCTTCCATGGACCGCCGCCGCCAACGAACGGTTGGATACGGTGCCAGAATTTATGCGGGCGATGATTAAGCAGATTGCCGAGGAAATCGCAAAGGAACGGGGGCATCTCGAAGTGAACGTCGAGTTGTTTGAAAAAGTTGAAGCGCTTGGTGACCTTCACGAGGAGGGCGGACCTCCGATGGAATGGAGCGACGAAGCATTGGCACTGCTTCAAGACAAGTTAAAGCAATCACCGCCCATCGCACTGGAATTCGTGACCGATATGTTGAAGCGAGATACGGAAGATCTCGCGAGGGCCAAAAAGCTGTTCCACATCGATGCATCGCTTCTGCAGGACCTATGGAAAGCACCTCAGGAACGAATTGCCTGGAGCGACGAGGCATGGAAGCGGCTTCAGGCCTCTCCGGATTTCGTGCGCAGTGGGATCAGAAAAGCAGCCGAACGGCGAGCTCGGAAACTGGGGTTGAAAGAGGTCGATTCCGACCATTTGACGACGTTTCGGAATCAGGCGATGATGAAAGCCGTCAAGCGTATCCGCTCATTCGGTTATCATGAATTGACATTCGATGCCTTTGATACCGCCCTTCAGAAAACCAAACGCCTGCAGGGTAATGATCAGGCGGAGAAGCGCCTCCAGGAAATCCGGGGACACTTTGCCGAACCGTCGACGAAGAAGCCTGAAGGTGGGACCCTGGGAGCGGAACTCATGGATCGTTTCCGCAGATATCTCAAAGGCGAAGGAACACTCTGACAGCCTGAAGCTCTTCGCCCGTCAATTCCAACGTGGTTCCGCGAACATCCGACTGCCCGGATCGGAGCTTCTCTTTAGAGAGCTTCAGCCTGCCGAGGCCAAAACTTGTGCCGGATCTGAGGGAGCGGTTCATTGTCAAAATTGGGAATGTCGTATAGACAACGATCGATCGTCGCGACTTCGTCTTCGGTTAACGGCAACGTCACCTTTTTCTTCCAGAATTGATCAAGCGCAAAATAGTCCGCCGACTGAGGCTTCTGTGCCAACAACTCCTGCATTTTTTTGAAGCCCGGCGTATCAACGCCCGGGATGCGCCCCTTGTTCCGATCATGACACCAGGTTAGAACTTCGGCAATTCCGTACATCGTGATATCAACATTCATAATTTTGCTCATGACTCCTCCTAAAAGCAAGGTCGCATCATAACGTAAGCGGAAGGCGAAATTCAAAGGCTGATGAAGTCCTGCCGGCAGATTGCGAGGGGGAAGATGCCTCTGTATACTGGGCCTTCTGGATTTCACCATCCATAGGCCCATTGGTCCATCAGTATTGGGGTATCACAGGCTTTGAGCACTCTTTTTAAGAGGAAATCGGACGCAGCCGCGCTGCCTCTCTTCCTCCTGTCTCTTGTCATCGGCCACGGCCTGTGGGCCTGTTCCAAGAGCGAGCCCTATAACCCTCCTGACCCGTTTTATTATTTTGCCAGCTACAAGGTCGGCAAGAATCCCACCACTATTACCACCGAAGACCTTAATCATGACTCATTCACCGATCTTGTCACCACCAATATTGCGAGTAATACTCTCTCGATATTGTTGGGGAATGGTGACGGCACATTCAGAGATCAGGTTCAGCTCGCTGTATGTCAGGAACCGCGTTCCCTCGTGATGAGCAATTTCAATCAAGACCGACACGCCGATGTGGCCTTGGCATGCTCTGGTGGCGACGAGGTCATGATTTTGCTCGGCCATGGAGATGGAAAGTTTGAAGAGGGCCCACGTTATCCGGTGCATCGTTCACCGATTGCACTGGCCGCCGACGATATCAACGGCGATCATCACACAGATCTTGTCGTCGCTCTCCGGAACGACAAGGTCAAAGTCTTTCTAGGGAACGGGACCGGAGAATTTCGCCACGGTGCTCAGTACGAACATGGAGACACTCCCACATCAATTGCCTTGTCACATCTTAACGCCGACGAGAAATTGGACTTGGTGGTGACGAATGGAGGACCTATGTCGAATGCCGTTTCCATTTGGCTGGGGAACGGTGACGGTTCCTTTCGTGATCCCAAAGACTATCCGACGGGCCGCCGACCTCTTGGCGTGAGTCTTGCCGACTTCAATAACGATCACCGCAAGGATCTACTGGTCATCAACGGGGAAAAGGATAGTTTCACGACATTTCTCGGCGACGGCAACGGGACATTCCGGCCAGGTAAGGATTCCGGGGCTGATGCCGGTCCCAACTTTGGGTTGGCGCGAGACTTCAATGGCGATCAGTTAGAGGACGTCGCGATCGTCAATCTCCAGTCAAATGATCTGTCGATCTTGTTTGGGAAAGGCGATGGCACCTTTCATTACCCGCCGAGAAATTACCGCACGAAGGCCGGTCCGTTTGCGCTTTCATCTTTTCGTGTCACAACCGCCGGGCTGGAGGAACCGGGACTGGCGATTGCCGACAACGGTAGCGGTAGCGTCTCGATCTTCCTTCACCGTGGACTCAAACCAGTTGCGAAGTCGAAGGCAAGCGAGTAGGAAGCGAGCGTTCGCCGTCTATTCTTGACAGCCAGGAGGGCCTTCGCTAGAGTGACCGTCGGGTAAAACAGCCCAAGATTTCGGGCATTACGATGGCACTTCGATCCTTTGCATGGTGGTTCATGATTGGGGCTCTGATGACACTCTCGGTCCTCATGGTCCAGGGTGGAGTCCGAGACTTATGGGAAGGAACGCAACCCTCTGGGGGTACGAACGTATTCGTGTATTTTGGAACGACGCTCATCGGCGGCGGTTTGCTCGCTGGGTGCGTCGCCTTAATCATGAATCGCCTTCGGTAATCGGAGAGAATGGGAAATGTATGCAGTGCCTCAAGTGCAAAGGGTTCATGCTCGTGGAACGCCACTATACCCTCATCAACAGACGGATATACGCACGGTGCCTCAATTGCGGGTTCTGGATTGACCTGGCCGATCTCCTCCGATTTTTTTATAAAGTTCTTGATAGTGGGCGGAAAGGTGATAAAGTGCGTGAATCGTTCATATTCTAAAAGAGGCGGTCGTTTGTGGCACGGTACGACCATATCCCGCCCGATTATCACAGACATAGCCGGGGCGGTGCCTCCCCCCGCCTTGTCCTAGTTTTGGTCGTCTCTCTTTCGTTCCTCGCGTTCTCGATATGCCCAGCCACGGGGATGGAGCATCAGTCTCGGAACCAGACCACCCATCCTGTCAGTTATGTTCCGCCACCTCTCCCATGGAAGCGAATCCCGGCACACAGCATTCTCCTGAAGGAATTGCGATCAGGCCGTATCCTGTTCGAGCACGAGGTGGAGAAACGTCTGTCGCCGGCCAGTCTGACTAAGATTATGTCGGCACTAATCATTCTTGAGAAAGGCCGCCTGGATGATCTGGTAACAGTGAGCAGGAATGCGGCGAGAGCGCCCAAGACTCACCTGCGGCTGAGAGTCGGGGAAGTGTTCCGCCTTGGCGATTTGCTCAAGGCGATGATGATGGTGTCGGCCAATGATGCCTGTCTGGCGGCTGTTGAGCATGTCGGAGGCGATGAAGAGCAGTTTGTGAAGTTGATGAACGCCAAGACTGTTGCCCTTGGATTATCGGACACGCACTTCAGCAATGGATGCGGTTTCGACGGCCCAGACCACTACTCGACGGCAGAAGACCTCGCGAAGCTCAGCGAAGTGGCCATGAGGAATGCCGGGTTCCGGGAGCTCGTGAGAGAAGAACGAGAAATTATCACGCCCGTCAGCGGGTATCGTGCATATGTCCTCCACAATACGAACCGTTTGCTTGGACGCATCCCCGGTGTGGAAGGGGTGAAGACGGGGTTCACTTCAAAAGCTGGTCGCTGTCTGATCGCCAAGGTTTCCCAAGATGGGAGAGATCTCCTGCTCGTCATCCTCAACTCCAACCGACGTTGGAATACTGCCAAGAGCCTGATCGATTACGGTTTTCGCCTCACCGGCCCCCTCCAATAGCCGCTGCATCTGTTTGTTAAGCATCTAGTCGTGAGTCGGTAGCCAGGGTCGGCTCAAGTCATCGATTAAGGCTACCGATATACAACGGGAATCCGGTGCAGGTTCGCATTGATGCGGATCGTGCCATAGGTCAGCTCAAATCGATGGCTTCAGGAAATATCCCAAACGTTACCCCGGCCACACCCGTTGACTGTTCATCGGCCCTACGCTGGGCGGACGGGGATCGATCGTTGCTCGCCGAAATCACGGAGACGTTTGTCGAGGACTGCCCGCAGCGGATGAAGGAGCTGGAGCTGGCTGTATGGGAAGGTAATTCAAATCTGATTAGGCAAGTTGCGCATAGCCTCAAGGGAATGGTCTCCTGCTTTGGGGCGGATCAGGCCAAAGCGCTGACGCAGGAGATGGAATATCTCGGGCGAAGCGGACAAGTTTCAGAGGCCGCTGCTCTCTTACCGCGAATGGTACATGAGTTGTCGCATGTGCTCGAACATCTCAAGAAGATAGATTGGCAGATTGTCTCGTAGCTTGCGGAGATTTTCTCTGCAGACAAATAGGCTAAGGAATGGATGCACCAGTGGGAAAGATTGTCGTGGCGGATGATGACCGGATGCTTCGCAAGGCGACTGAAACGACCCTGCGTCGTCATGGTTATGTTGTATCGACAGCTTCCGACGGAGAGGAGGCTCTTCGCCTCATTCGTTCGGAACAGCCCGATATCATCGTGCTCGATCTGATCATGCCGAAGGTCCAGGGGTTCGACGTGCTTCAGACACTCAAGCAAGATGCCCAGACATCGTCCATACCCGTGATTGTGTTGAGCAGCCTTGCCCAGGATCGGGATAAGCAAGAAGCGCTGAGCCTTGGAGCGGTCGCCTATTTCAATAAGTCTACGTTTTCTCTCGGTGAGTTGGTCAAACAGGTTGAAACGGCACTCATTCAAGGACGGAACTGATGGCGGAATTACTGATCAACGAAGAAGAACTTCGATCATTGTTCGTAGAAAATCTCGGGGTTATCGACCAGACGGACTTCGAGAGAGCGGCCAAGTTGGCCAAGCGACTGAGAGTGCCGCTCATGCACACCTTGGTCGAGCAAGGCCGAATCCCGCAGGTTTTCCTGTTGGACCAACTTGCGCGTAGTTGGAATGTCAGTTTTGTTGATTTGAAGATCGGCCAGGTCAAGAGCGATGCAATCAATTTGTTGCAAGAGACCTTCGCACGTAAACAAGTCCTTATCCCGTTCGAGCGCGAGGGAACACAGTTGCACGTGGCCATGATGGATCCTCGGGAGCTGAAAGTCGTGAATGAGGTGGAACGGCTGACAGGCCTGCGCGTACGTCCCTTCTTGGCCACGGAGGCTGCGATCAAGCGCGCCCAGCTCTTATATAGGAAAGAACTGCGAGAAATTCTCGATCGAGCGACGACGGAGAAGACTACCGACCTGACTCCAGCCAGGCAGCAGGAGGCCAACGAATCCACCATCGTGGAGGCCGCTCAGCGCATCCTGCTCTACGCCGCTGTCACACGGGCATCCGACATCCATATCGAACCGTTTGAGCTTGAAACCGTAATCCGTTACCGCGTGGATGGAGTGATGCGTGAAGTCTTCAGTCTGGCGTCGATGCTCCATCTCCCTCTGGTCTCGCGCATTAAGATTTTGTCCGGGATGCGGATCGATGAGCGTCGCATTCCACAAGACGGGCGATTCGAGGCCGATCTCGACGGGTTCAAAATAGATCTTCGCGTGGCCTCGGTTCCTACGCAATGGGGTGAAAAGCTTGTGCTCCGGATCCTCTCAAAGGACAATGTCCTTATCGATCTGGAGGATCTTGGTTTGATCCCCTCGGACTATGAAATCGTGCTTCGCAATATTCTCCGGCCGTTCGGTATGGTGCTCATCACTGGTCCTACCGGATCGGGCAAGTCGACCACGCTCTATGCCATGCTGATGCGGATTGGGACAGAGCGACAGAACATCGTCAATATTTCAACGATTGAAGAACCCGTTGAGTATTCGATCCCCCGAGTCAACCAGACCCAAGTAAATCATCAAACGGGCGTTCTATTTTCCACGGGCCTGAGGGCGCTCCTTCGCCAAGACCCAGACGTGATCATGGTCGGAGAGATTCGCGACCGCGAAACTGCGGAGATTGCCGTCCAAGCTGCCCTGGTTGGCCGGCTCCTCCTGTCCACGCTACACACGAACGATGCGACCGGAAGCGTTCCTCGACTGCTCGACATTGGTGTGGAACCGTATCTGCTGTCGTCGTCGTTATCTCTTGTGGTGGCGCAACGGCTGGTTCGACGAATTTGCAAGAACTGCCGGGAAAGTGTGCCCCCTAGCGCGCGGGCCCTAGAATCCATTCAATCCAGGAGCGACTATTCCGAGACCGTTGCCATGTTACAGCGGCAAGGCATCCTTCGAACAACACATGATGGGCTTAGCGGCGTTCGATTGTATCAAGGAAAAGGTTGCGCACAATGTCAGGGAAGCGGTTTCACCGGTCGTGTGGGTCTGTTCGAGCTGTTTGAAGTCGATGAAGATATTCGAGATCTGATCATGCAGCGAAGGCCGGCATCGTTCATTCGCTCGACCGCTATCATGAAAGGGATGAAGACCATGTTTCAAGACGGACTGGCCAAGGCGTTCATGGGAGAGACCACCGTCGAAGAAGTGTTCCGAGTGGCGATTTGATCCTTGAGAAAAGTCCACCGATAGATTGGTGGAGCAGTACGGGAACTAACGCGGTTGTGCAAATTCGATGTTGACGTCTTTGCCGAGGTAATTCACTTGGAACCCCTGCTTGTCGTAGGCCAGCACTGCACCCATGACGTTCTCGTCACCATACTCCTCTTGCCCCAATAACTTCCGGATTTCTTCAGGGCTTTCACTGTTGAGTACGTTTCGGAAGATGCCTCTAGTTTTATGCGCAAAACGATTGTTGATGAAAATGAGATCAACTTTCCCATCCTGAATACGCACTCCAGCCATGGGGCCGGTCGGTTTCCGCTGGTCGAGCAGGAAAATGAATGCTGCTTCCTGTTCCGTCTTGATGCCTATGAGGGTCTTCTTCACTAATGTATCGATGGCTTTCGTTTCAGGATCCCCGAGTTTCACGCTGTAGAGGGAGACGGTCGCGCTCGAAATACCTTTTGGTTCTGTGACGTCACTCTCACTCAATTCATACGGCTCCGCACTCACCAGGCTCATGGCGACCAGCACGTTCATACAGGTCCATATAACGATCCGCAGAACCATCTTCGTTCTCATCGTGAGCTCACATCTTTCGTGTGAATCAATGGGGTGTCTGGGTGTTCGGAGGTGGTAGGGTATTCAGGAACATAGCTAGCATTGTATCGAACGGATAGTGAACCTGCAAGGAACGCGCGGACGGGTAGGCGCATTCCATGGAGAGCGGAATAGCACAGCGTCATGCTGGTTGATCGGCCTTCAGCAGCATCTCACCGAGTTCCCGAAGGCGGTGAAAATAGGTTTGAGACTCGGGGTCCAACTCCCCGGTCAGATCATCAAGATCTCCCAAACAATCGTTGACGATGGCAATCCGTTGATCGTCGAGTCCATCAGGACTATCCAAGTAATACACGACACAGCCGCTGATAACCGTGTCGAGTGTCATGAGTTGCCCCTGATTCGGACTTGAGAATTGAGGCCAGCTATCTTGACAATGGTGTTCCCATGCCGTTGCGATGGTCTGTCGAGTCATGAGGGGCTCCTCTGTCTCTTCGGGGTGGGGGAATGGCGACTCAGCCTAGCGCACTGGAAAACGGTAGAGCAAGCAGCTGGACAGCGGGGTGCATGACCAGGAACGAGGGGCTCAAAGCTAGGGATAGAGCCCTCGCTGGAGATGGGCTTGAGCGACCTGATCGATTCCGCTCATGAGCGCGGCCATGCGCATCGACACTCGGCGTTCGGTAGAAAAATGTAGTGTCCGCTGAAAGGCGGACGTGATGATGTCTTGCAGCCGATTTTGAATGTCTGTTGCGTTCCAAAAAAAGCGCTGAAGGTCCTGTACCCATTCGAAGTACGAGACGATAACGCCGCCCGAGTTGGCGAGAATATCGGGGATTACGAAGATGCCTTTGTCTGCAAGGATGCGGTCGGCCTCCAGCGTCGTCGGACCGTTAGCGCCTTCTGACAGGATCCGACACCTCAAAGAATCCGCATTCTTGCTAGTGATCTGTTCCGAGAGGGCGGCGGGTACTAGAACAGTACACTCCAGTCGCAGGAGCTCCTCATTTGTGATCGCATCCCCCAGCTTGGTGTCATGCAGCGGTTGGCTAGGATCCCGATGAAGCAATTCCATAACATCCAACCCCTTGGGGTTGTAAATTCCACCATGTACATCGCTGACGGCAAGAACCCTCGCACCTTGTTGCTGCATGATCCGAGCGGTGTGTGAACCGACATTTCCAAATCCCTGAATCGCCACGGTGGCATTTTCAATCGACAACTTGAGGTGACGGAGTGCCTCTTGCGTTACATAGATGACACCACGTCCCGTCGCTTCTTCACGGCCCAAGCTCCCCCCGATCGAGAGCGGTTTGCCGGTCACCACTCCAGGAACGGCGTAGCCGACTTGCTGGCTGTAGGTGTCCATTATCCATGCCATGATCTGAGCATCGGTTCCCACGTCTGGCGCCGGGACATCCTTGTCCGGACCGATCAATGGGAAAATCTCCGCGGCGTATCGTCGGGTCAGCCGCTGTAACTCGGCGAGTGACAGTTGTTTCGGCGCAACCGTCACTCCGCCTTTGGCCCCTCCGTACGGTAAACCGGCCAACGCACATTTCCACGTCATCCACATCGCAAGGGCGGCCACTTCACCGAGATTCACGTCGGGATGGTAACGCACGCCTCCCTTGGACGGACCCCGTGATGAATCATGTTGAACACGGTAACCCGTGAAGACCTCCACGTGCCCGTCGTCCATCCGAACTGGAAGGCTGACGACGAGAGATCGCTGGGGAAGTTTCAGGCGTTCGCGGAGGTTTGGGTCAAGCCCCATCGCCTCTGCTGCCTGATCGAACTGTGCGACTGCCAGGCGAAAGGTCGGTGTATCAAGTTCCAGCATAGGATTCCTCTGCGCAAACGCCAGGCATCTTTGTACACTGGCCGGTCATACAACAGTCGTCGGGTTGAGGGCAAACACCGTTGCGAAGGTCTGAGCGAGTTTTTGCTTGACGTCGCAAACTGCGACGGATGTTTGGCATACCGCCGCCATGGATGTCACACGGCAATCAGGAAATCCGCAGGGATGGATCCGTTGGAACGGTGTCAGATCCAAATCAACGTTCAGGGCGAACCCGTGCAATGTCACGCCATGCTCAATTCGTATGCCCAGAAATGCGATCTTATGAGGCTCAGGCGTCATGACCCACACGCCTGGCTTACCAGCAATACGGCAGCCGGTAATGTTCCAGAGCCCAAGCACCCGAATGATCACCTCTTCCAGTAACCAGACCAGTTGCTTGGGCCCTGCTGCATACCGATCAAGTTTCACTACGGGGTAGACCACAATCTGTCCAGGGCCGTGAAAGGTCACAGATCCACCGCGGTTCACGTGATACAGTTCCGCTCCATCCTTGCATAGTGCGAATTCACTGCCTCCCCAATGTGACAGGCCGGTCCTGCGTCCGAGCGTATAGACGGGTGGATGTTCAAGAATCAGGACCGTATCCACTTGGAGATCGAGGAGACGTTCCTCATGCAAGCGAGACTGTATTTCCCACGCAATGAGATAGGGGACCGGTTCTGGAAAAACACGCACCACACCCTCGTGAATGTGGAGAGAGTTCAAATCCGGCGTCGTGACGGTATTCGCATCGATCACGGGATTACACGCTCAAAGGGACGGGTCCGTCCTTGAGGAGGGTAAAACGCCAACCACGCGTCAGCTCCCAGGGTGAAGGTAGTGGAGTGAAAGAGCAGGCTCTGCATGGTGGGAATATTGTCGCATAACTCACCATCAAGAGGAAAGTCGGGTTGCGAGGGTAACAGACCTACCCTCGCAACTTCGTGAATCAAAGAGTCTACTTGATGGCGGCGAAGAGCTCCTTGATTTCAGGGGTCTTCAGTTTCTTGAGCGCTTTTGCTTCAATTTGACGGATACGCTCGCGTGTCACGGACAAACTTTGACCGACTTGCTCCAAGGTGCTGGCTTCATCGTAGCCGATCCCGAACCGGAGCCTGATGACGGTTTGCTCGCGAGGCGTGAGAGTACTTAGGATACGGTCCAGTTGGTCGGTTAGTTCACTTCGGTTGACATGAGCGTCGGGTGGAACTGCCTGCTGGTCTGGAATCATATCCCCAAACTGCGTATCCCCATCACCGATCGGAGTTTCCAAGGCCACCGGTTCTTGAAAGGCCAGTACAGTCTCGCGGAGCCGCTCTGGTCTCATGCGCAGCACATGAGCGATCTCTTCCAAGCGCGCGGGCCGTCCAAACTGCTGCGCAAGTCTCCGCATCACACGGAGGATGCGATGCGACGCTTCGGTTTGGTGGACCGGAATGCGAATCGTTCTTGACTGATCCGCAATCGCCCGAGTGATGCCCTGTCGAATCCACCATGTTGCGTAGGTGCTAAATTTGAATCCCTTTCGATACTGATATCGTTCAGCAGCTTTCATCAAGCCGATGTTGCCCTCTTGTACGAGATCCAGCAGACTCAATCCCCGCCCTGTGTAATGTTTGGCAACATCCACCACCAAACGAAGATTGCACCGCACGAGCTCATCCTTCCCTTGCTCCAGGATGACCCTCGCGGCGCGGATTTCATCGAGCGATGTTTTCAGTGTCTTTGCTGTGGCTGCTGCAGGTTTGAAGTCAGGCTCTGACGCATTCAAGGCCGTGCTTAAGGCCTTCTCGGCATTGTCCAACGCAGTAGCCGAAAGCCCGCTCAATCGCTTGACCATTTGGAGCACTTTAGCGCTGTCTGCAAGAACGGACGTCCGTTTGGATTTGAACAAGGCTCGTACAGCTTGACGCAGGGCACCCCGAATGCGACGTGTTCCATGGTCCACACGCTTCGCAATCGCGGTCTCTTCTTCTCGAGTCAAGAGCCCCCGTTCGCCGAACGACCGGAAGTATAGGGATTCTAAAAGAAACGGGCTGGCGCCGCGGCTCGTACGCATGACCGTCTGTGTCTTCTCATCCGAGCCGGATTCCTCAGCCTCAACACGGCCGATCATTCCCAGCATGCCACTTGCTTTTGCGTCATCGGCATCGACATCGGGGGCGAACCTTGTCCGTATATCCAGTCCCTCAGAGGATCGAAGTTCTTCTTTCATCGTGTCACCCTTTGCTCTGGTTGAACATCACCTACCCTTGTTTGAGCCCTATTGAGCCAAAAAGATTCAACCGAGTTATCATCTGCGTACTGCTTCTACGAAGCAAAAGGGATGCTGGATCGAAGATGAGAAATTGCGAGTGTGATCAGCTCAAATAATCAGAAAGATTAGACCGGACTAATGAGAAAACGATGGAAGAACTGTCGCACTTATGCGGCATCTATGTAGGATCGGCATCAACGATCAGGCTGAAATGCCACACTATTTTTGGAGCAGTCCCTTGATGAATGGTGCAAGCGTGTCAATCGGGATCGGGAAAATGGTGGTCGAGTTCTTTTCGGCCGCGATTTCTACAAGCGTTTGGAGGTAGCGCAGTTGAAGGGCGGCAGGATTTTGACTGATAACGTTCGCGGCTTCAGCAAGCTTCTGCGCGGCTTGAAACTCGCCTTCAGCATGGATGATTTTGGCCCGCCGTTCTCGCTCGGCTTCCGCTTGCCGAGCGATCGCGCGTTGCATGTCTTGGGGAATGTCTACGTTCTTCACCTCGACAGCGGCGACTTTGACACCCCATGGCTCGGTCTGTTGATCGATAATCCGTTGTAGTTCGGCATTGATGTCGTCGCGCTTCGATAGCAGATCGTCAAATTGGCTTTGGCCAAGCACACTGCGCAGGGTGGTTTGGGCCACTTGCGACGTGGAATACAGATAATCTTGAACGGCGAGCACGGCCCGTTGGGGGTCAACCACCCTGAGGAAGATGACGGCGTTCACTTTCACGGAAATGTTGTCCCGCGTGATGACATCTTGTGAGGGGACTTCCATTGTGACGGTTTGTAGGTTGACCCGTACCATCTGTTGGAGTACTGGCACCACCAGTCTGATGCCGGGCCCTTTCACCGTCTGAAACTTACCGAGCACAAAGACCACGAGCCGCTCGTATTCCATGACACGTTTGAAGCTGGCATAGAGAACAAACCCCAATAAGACCAACGGTATAAGCAACGACATAACGGCTCCTTGTCTTCAGTCATTCAATTTGTGGGAAGGGGCCACTTTCACTGTCAGCCCTTCGACCGACGTCACTTGCGCGGCCTCCCCCTGTCGAATCGGGGTTTGGCTGATTGCCTCCCAGATCTCTCCATGTAACGCGATCTGGCCGCGCGGGTTGAGATCCGTTTTCGCAATCCCGATCGATCCGATCATGGCTTCCACTCCTGTCACTGGTCCGCGGCGCCCACCCTTGGCGACCATCCAGATGATGGTTCCGACCAGGGCACCGATCGTTATGACGGTCGGCAACAGAAATGACAAGGAGACCTGCATGAACGGTGCATCACTCTTGATGAGGAGGAGACCACCTAAGGTCATGGCAGCCAAGCCACCGAGTGCAAGTAATCCGTAACTGGTCACTGAAATTTCGAGCAAGAGGAACACGACGCCGAGTATCACCAAAAGGGCACCAGCGTAGTTCACGGGGAGTGACTGGAGTGAATAGAAGGCTAGGATCAAACTGATGGCACCGATGATACCGGGCAGGATTGCCCCGGGACTGTAAAGTTCCGCCATGATTCCGATGGTTCCGATGGACATCAGGAGATAGGCGATGTTGGGATCACTCAACGTCTTGAGCAATTCCAGACGGGTTCCCATCGGGAATTCGTGGAGCGTTGCGGCCTCGGTTGATAGCGTCAATGATCCGCTCGAAAGGGAGATCTTCCTTCCATTCAGCTGTTTTAAAAGAGCAGGAATGTTCTCAGCTACCATATCGATGATCTTGAGTTTTAAGGCTTCTTGCTCTGTTGCGGAAATGCTCTTTCGAACCGCATCTTCGGCCCACGATACGTTCCGTCCATGCTGTTCCGCGATACTCTTGATGTAAGCCGCCGCATCGTTTTCCACCTTCTCCCTCATCGTGTTGTCCATCTCACCGCCGCCCATTGCGACCGGGTGTGCTGCTCCGATGTTGGTCCCGGGTGCCATAGCGGCCACATGGGCCGCCATCGTAATGAAGACGCCTGCAGAGGCAGCCCGGCCTCCAGATGGCGCTACAAAGACGATCACTGGGATAGGTGAGGCGGTCATGTCTTTGATCATCAGGCGCATGGAGGTGTCCAATCCTCCGGGCGTATCGAGTTTGAAAATCAGAGCCTGGGCACCCGATGAGTGGGCAGAGGCGAGGGCGTCGTGCAGGTACTCCGCTGCCACCGGGTTGATCACTCCCTCATAACTGGCGAGGACGAATTCCTCGGCATAGGTCGGGCTGCCGGTGAAGATCAGGCGCAGGGCGATGACTGTCCATAGAATCGCCACTGCAAGAGCTTGTCTGCCGGAAGCTCTGTACCGAAGAATGTTGCCACGCATTGAGAACTCCATGCGCGCAAGGCGCCACAGGCGCTGAAGGTGTGAAAAGCGAGTAGATCTGGCGATCCTATTTTTCATATGCTGTCACGAAATGGTAGTCGGTTGCAAACCTCGGAACGAACCTCCTAGAATGCCCGCCATGTCTCAATTTTCCAGTGGCGAACGCATCCATCTTGTCGATCACAAAAGTCGCCAGTATGCCCTGACGTTGAAGGCGGGTGAAACCTATCAATTCAGCGGCCAGAAGATCGCTCACGACGCGATTATCGGGCGGCCGGATGGGAGCATCGTCGTCCTGTCGGGCGGGAAAAAGATGTTGGCTGTCCGGCCTACTTTCGGAGACTACGTGCTGAAGATGCCGCGTGGAGCTCAGGTGCTCTACCCCAAGGACTTGGCGTTGATTCCGATGTGGGCCGATGTGTATCCCGGGGCCCGTGTGTTTGAGGCCGGTACAGGGTCTGGCGCATTGACCATGGCCTTGTTGAGGGCGGTCGGGACACGAGGAACGGTGGTGACTTACGAAGCGAGGGAAGACTTTGCTCGGACCGCGTTGACCAACATCGAACGCTATCTGGGGACGCCACCGAATCTTGTCCCACTGCGACGGAATGCCTACGAAGGGCTTGAGTTACTCGAAGACGGTCTGCCGTTCGACCGCGTCGTGCTCGACTTACCTGAGCCCTGGCAGGTGATCCCTCATGCAGCTACCGCGCTTCGATCGGGCGGCATCTATTTGAGCTTTGTCCCCACCGTGCCCCAAGTCATACAAACGGTTGAGGCGCTAGAACGTGCAACGGTGTTCGGGATGATCGAAACGTTTGAAACGTTGCTACGAACCTGGTCTGTGCAGGGCAGGAGCGTGCGGCCTGATCATCGCATGGTCGCCCATTCAGGGTTCATCACGGTGGCAAGGAAAGTGGAGCCGGGTTTACTGACCTCTAGGCAAGAGCGGGGAATGGCTGAGGATGTTTCAGTCAATGGGCCGGAACGCGAGGAGGAGGAGTGAGCAGAATGAAGCGGTTGGAAGGAAAAGTAGCCGTTATCACGGGGGGGAATGCAGGGATTGGGGAGGCAGTGGCCAAGCGTTTTGCTATGGAAGGGGCGTCAGTGGTGGTAACCGGTCGCCGACAATCGGAGTTGGATCGGGTGGGGAAGATTATTCAGCAGAGCAACGGGAAAGTCCTGGCTATTGCCGGGTCCGTCACGGACGAGAGGCATGTGCAAGATGTGGTGCAAAAAACCGTCGACAGCTTCGGTCGGATTGATATCCTAGTGAACAATGCTGGGCTCGGCGATTTCGGAAAGCGGTTGCACGAGACCGATGATGCGACATGGAACACCGTCTTAGATATCAATCTCACCGGCGTTTTTCGAATGACGCGGGCGATTGTTCCGCAGATGTTGAAACAAGGACGCGGCTCCATTGTGAACATCTCGTCCGTTGCCAGTTTGGTTGGTATCCCCGGGTTATCCGCCTACACAGCTTCAAAAGGTGGACTCGATGCGCTTACAAGGGCGCTTGCCATCGATTATGCCAAAGACGGGATCCGCTGCAATGTGGTCAATCCGGCTCTGATCAATACTCCAATGGCGGCACCCCTCATGGCGAACCCGGACATGCTCCAGTCGCTTCTCTCGCAATATGCGATTCGTCGTCCTGGGACACCAGAAGAAGTGGCGAATATGGTTTTGTATTTGGCCTCGGATGAAGCAGCCTGGGTGACTGGGGCGACTTTCCCGATTGACGGGGGCATGACCGTTTATAAAGGATAGTGGTTGCTGCCAACCGGCAATAACAACTCCGTTCCAGGTGAAGAATGGACATTGATGCTCGGACACAGTTTTGCGGAGTGATCGGCAATCCGGTTGGTCATTCGCTGTCGCCCGCCATTCACAATGCCGCGTTCCGCAAATTGGGGCTCAATTTTGTCTATCTTGCCTGGCAAGTGGAAACGATCGGTGATGCCATCAAGGGACTCCGGGCGTTGGGAAACTTTCGCGGAGCGAGTGTGACGATTCCTCACAAGGTGGCCGCCATACCGTTTCTCGATCATGTGGAGATGACGGCTCAACGGATCGGTGCAATCAACACCATCGTTGCTGAAAAGGGGAAGCTAACCGGGTATAACACGGACGCGACAGGTGCTCTAAGGGCATTAAAGGAGGGCGGAGTTGAGCTAAAGGGCAGACACATCGTCGTCCTCGGTTCGGGAGGTGCCGCTCGAGCAATTGCCTTCGCACTGGCAGTTGAAGCCGGTGTGCAAAGATTGACGCTGCTGGGAATCGACGACTCTGAACGGACCGTTTTGGCTCAGGATATTCGTTCTCAGTCCGCGTTGACGGTTGAGGACTTTCATCTTGATGAAACCACCCTTCGTCGGGCTCTTCCTGAGGCGCACGTGTTAATTCATTGCACTCCTGTCGGCATGTCTCCGAACGCAGATACCACCAGCGTTCCCGCTTCACTCCTACACGCCAGCCTCTCTGTCATGGATATTGTCTACAACCCACTCGAAACCAGACTGCTCAAAGATGCGAAGCATGCAGGATGTAAGACAATTCCGGGGTTGGAGATGTTTCTTCATCAGGCTGTCGCTCAATTTGAGCTCTGGACCAATCAGCCTGCTCCGGTTGATGTGATGCGTACGGTATTGGAGTCTCACTTCCGATGAATGTGGTGCTCATCGGCTATCGTGGTACGGGAAAGAGCACCGTCGGCAAAATAGTGGCAGCTCGTCTTGGGCGCCTCCTTGTGTCCACCGACGCCGAGATCGTGAAGGTAGCTGGTCAGAGCATCTCCGAGATCGTTGAGCAACATGGGTGGGAGCACTTTCGTGATTTCGAATCCAAGGTCTGTCAAGAATTGGCCGGTCGGAATGGACTGGTCATCGATACGGGCGGGGGAGCGATCCTTCGATCGCGAAATGTTGAGGTGTTAAAAGAAACAGGGAGACTATTCTGGCTGACCGCATTAGTGAGCACGATTACTGAGCGCATCGCTCACGATACCGAACGTCCTTCCATCACTGGAGTCAAGTCTTTCGTGGATGAGATTCAAGATGTGCTTCGTGAGCGCACACCGAAGTATCAGGCAGCTGCCGATTATGTCATTGAGACTGATGGAAAGCCTGTCACGCAAGTGGCCGATGAGATTCTGGCACGACTGTAGTTTCCTCGACCGCCTCCCTCTGCCTTGACAAGCCTCGCCCTAACATGATTCATGTATCCCCACTGCGCCCGTAGCTCAGTTGGATAGAGCGCCGGGCTTCGAACCCGTAGGTCGCAGGTTCAATTCCTGCCGGGCGCACCATAGATTCAATGAGTTAGCAGAATTCCCGGACCCATCGTGCCTTCCTGGTTGCGCGGGGGTTGCAGATCCGACTCCATCCCAACGCGGCATCACTGGTTCATCAAGCCGATCCACCGCCTGCCGATTCCCTCCCGGAATCAAGTGGCCATACAAATCAACCGTGATGGCGATCGAGCTGTGTCCCATCTGTTCCTTGACGTAGACCGGGCTCTCGCCCTGTTGGAGCAACAAACTGGCGAAGGTGTGGCGCAGATCATGGAAGCGAATTCTTTTTAGCCCTGAAGCCTTCAGAAGGGCATAGAACGCCCGATGCCGTAGGTTGTCTCCATCCATCAAGCCGCCTGTTTCGCTACAGAACACCCATTCGGGGACATTGGGCCATCCGTTGGCCAAGGCCTGGAGCTCCCGCTCGACGCGGAGGTCGGCGAGCGTCTGGGCCAATCCTTTGGACATATCGACGCGGCGGACTTCTCCACTTTTCGGAGTGGTCACTTTGCCATGGGTGTAGTTTCGCTGGACCAACAAGAAGCGGCTTTGAAAGTCTAGGTCGCCCCACTGGAGGGCAAGAATTTCGCCTAGACGCAATCCGGTGCGGACCGCACAGAGGAATAACGGGTAATAGCGGGCGGCATGACGCTGAGCCGCAGTTAAAAAGATCGAGACCTCTTCCCGTGTAAACGGGTTCACTTGCCGGCGCTTCGACACCTTTGGAAGGAACTTGCCTGGCTTGAGGGCCACGTTGACGGAAATCAGTCCGTCTTCGATGGCTTGACTCAGAAGGCTACTAAGCACCCGCACGTTGTTCTGCACAGTCTTAGGAGCCAGCCCCCGGTTGAGCTGGTCGGTGACCATAGATCGGACCTTGTCACGAGTGACCTCAGTCAGTTGCAGTGAGCCCAGTTCGGGAAAAATCCATTGATCGAGGCGCTTTTTGTAATCGTCATGGGTCGTGTGCTTGCGAACTTGGCCGATATGGTCCAGCCATGTCGTCGCATAGGCCTGTAAAGTCACGGTGGAGTGTGGGCGGTCGAAAGCCCTCTGGCCCAGAACGAGCCTCGCTTGAATCTGTTGCGCAACTTGCTTCGCAGCCTTCTTCCCTATCTCCCCCGTACCAATCCGCTTGGCTTTACGTGTGCCCTGGTGGTTAATAAAGACCCACCAGGCACCTTTCCACTCGCGAATCTTCACGCCCATAGTGCGTATGGTAGTGTTCATAAGCCCCTCGCTGTCAAGCTCTCCGCTGCGGCTTCTGCATCTGGGACACGACCGACTCCACCAGCTCAGCCAAGTCGTTGGCCGGTTGCATCGTCCGGTGCATCGTCATCCACTGATCGAACTCCTCACGCTTTACCAAGACCTTGCCTTCCACTCGGTAGTGTGGAAGCGGCTGCTGTTGGTCCACCAGCCGGTTGCGCAACCACCGAACGGAGCAGCATGAGTACACGGCTAGTGCCTGGAGATCGAAATAGCCAGGCTCATTGATACTTCGGACTTTCACAGATCCAGATCCTCGAACCGTACGTAGCGATCGACAATTCTCAAGCGTCTATCACCAAGCGGGCCGTTGCGATCCTTCCAGATAAGAACCTCGGGGACGCCTTTGTTCATGGCGCTCCAAACGGACTTTCCATCCATGCTCTACATGTCGAATCGGGGGAGTCTAGCGACACCCCCGTTCCCCTGAGAGGCGCCCGCGTCACCGCCGGCGAGAAGCGAAGACTCAACCCTCAGTGGTGGCGGGCCATCGCTGAAGAGCAGCGACTCAGGCCTTCCTGAAAGCTGCTGGGTGCTCTTTCCCTCCGTTCAGGCCTGCCCGCTGCGAGCGCGCTGTGCCCTCCTCCTCCTTCTGCCCCACCCCCTGGCCTTGTGCGGGGTGGGGCACATCTTTGAAGGAGGAACTCGGATGAAGAAAGCAGCGCAATT
>JARFPM010000153.1 GCA_030444405.1 Nitrospira sp. | reverse complement strand
GGCAACACTCCACCTGTATATTTTCAGATCTTCTCTTCGGCGGATTCTCCTGCCTAAGAATGAGCCTGCACTTGATCGTTACTATTATCCGGCATCTCCATGCGCTCAGCGCCAGGATTGCCCATCATCCCTTATCCAAGCTTGGGGCTCGGCAAGAGGCCCGGGATTGTCCCTCCAGAGGTCAAATGCCTCTACGCTCTTGCTCGGGCTCTCTCGCCGAAGAGGGTAGCAACGCTCTAAGCTTGAATGTGGGCGGGGTTAAAGGGCTCCTTTCGCTTCATCAGCGTCCAGGCAATCACCAACATCTTGGCCGCGATCTTGACCAGCATCTTGGTGCGGATGCCTTGCTCCCGCTGGCGACCGTCCAATAACCGGCTAGAGTAAGCCCGGAAGTGGCTGGTTAAACTGGAGGCGACCAACGCCGCCTGGTACAACGCGTAACGCAAGTCCGCCTTGCCTTTCTTGGAGATCACCGGCACCGCGGTATTGCTTTTCTCACCGCTGCGGCTGGCGCTCAGATCAAAACCCGCCAACCGAATCAGCTGGGCCCGGTTCTCAAAGCGATGCGGATTGCCGATCGCCGCCAATGCCATGGCTGAAACGTACGGCCCGAAACCGGGGATGCTTTTCAGATAGCCATATTCCTCGAAGCCTTTGGCTATTTTCTGGATGGCGTGTTCAACACGGCCCAGTTGCGCTTGAACCGACTGAAGCATTTCAACCACCAGCTCAGCCTCCAGTGCCATCGCCGGCCCCGGCCGGCAACCGATGGACTGTCCGGCCGCTTCCCAGATATGGCGCAGACGCCGTTGCTGCCGCAGCCCCCCATGATGCGTCGTCACCTTCGCGATAAACTGCTCACAGCTGAGCTGCCGGATGCTTCCCGGGTCAAGGAACCAATGCACGATGGCCAGGTTCTCCGCCTCGGCGTTATTCCAGAATCGGTCCAGTTCCGGGAAGTACTGAGCCACCAAGTTGTTGCGGATGCGCACTCGGCAGCTGTGTAACTGTTTCTTCAAACGCTTCCGGAACAACAGCAGGCTTCGCAGATCCCGCAGCCGCAGCTCCGGCAGATCGTAATAGTGACATTTGCCCTGCGCCACCAGGTCTGCCACGTTGGCCGAGTCCTTGGTGTCGTTCTTATCCCAGCGACCATCGATCAGGCTGCGGTTCTTCTTGATCGCCTCGTTGGTCGCATAAACCACCAAATGGCCCTGCTCGATGAGATGCTCCGCCAGCGGTTTGTGGTAGACGCTGGTCGGCTCCAGCCCGAATACGAGCTGTCTGAGACCCTCCCGGTCCATATAAAACCGAACCTGAGTCAGAAGGTGTCGAAAGCCTTCCGCGCTGTTCTCAACGATAAGCCCCTTGAGCAGCGTGCGGCCGTTGGCGTCTCCGAAAAAGCCGTGTGGTAACCTCCTTTTGGCTTTAAGGGTTATAGGTTTGGGCTACCCGTAGGCTATCAGGAGGTTACTGCTTTTTCTACGCGATAATATTTTTCCGTTCTGCTATACTTCCAAAGATTTACTTCTCTTCTACGAATATATAACGCTCTCATTTTTTAATATTTACAACGATGTTCTCATTTAATATTCTGCCAGTATACCACGCAAATCACGAATTGACGCACCCGGCGCCTTGCAGCACGTGATCGCACGGGGGATTAACCGCCAGATGACATTCCGTTTTCTTCCGGCAGGCGGGGAAAAGCAAAGATGCGTTGTTTCATTGTTGACATGCAGCGACTATCCCGATAGCCCATGCCACGCCACGCCCGCATCGATGATCCCGGCGCCGTACATCAATCCTCATCCGTGGAATCGAACGCACGGCGATTTTGTTGGGAAAAGCTTTTCCGAGGCGGGGCAAAACCTCAATCAGTCAAAACGAATGGCGCCTACTTGCAGAAATTTGCTTTTGTCGCCATTCCTGGTATGTGGATACAAAATACTCGCCCGGTGCGTCCACCGCCCAGCTTTTGAATTCCGACTTGGATTCTTTTTCGAAACGGCAGATCCCCTTGAGAATGCCCATGCAGTGCCGCTTCGCCTGTAGCGTCAAGCCGAGTTTGTGGCACTTCCGAAGCGAATCGAGAAACGGATCCAAGGCTTCCTCGAAAACTTCCCAGGCGGCGTCTCCGGGATCAACATAGCCGTCTCGTTTGCTACCCGACCGGTCCCACACGTCCTCTACGGCAATCGAGTCCAATGCCCAGAATACTTCCTCGGTGACACCCTCCACGTCGACGTCGTCGACAAGCCCCAAGGCGATCTCCCGGGCTTTCTTTTTAATCTTTGGGTCTTGGACCGCCAACTGCTTGAGGACGATCAATGCCTGATCCGGCGTGATGATGTCGAGAATATCTGACTTCGGCATTTCGGATGCCTTCCTGCGATGCGCGTGTCAGGAAAAAATGAAAGCTTAAGCCTTCATTTTTCACGATTAGGTTATGGCCCGAACAACGGTAATGCTCCATACCGCAAGCTTACTGAAGTCTTTGCCCAAAGGCGAGACTTTTTATCCCAATTCCCGATGGGGACAATAAAATAAATAACTGTGACCGGATCTGTCACAATTGTATGATAAATGAGCTCGAAAGTGCATCTCCCACGTCAGGGAAAAATGATATTGAATGACCCGAATATTCTGATAACATGAGAAAAGTTGAGCGGTTGTTAACCTCAGCCTAATGGAAATTAGTGATGGGGCCGGGCTATTTGGATAAGGAGCGGGCCAGGGAGAATATAGAATGGCGACGCCAAAAGAAACACTATGGGAGATGGATCCGCACACCAAGGCCAAGCACGAGATCCTTGGTCGATACCTCGCCGCGTGGTTCCCGATTCTCAGCAAGTAACATAGCCGCATCGTCTACATCGATGGGTTCTCGGGGCCTGGACGGTACAAGGGGGGTGAGGCGGGCTCACCCATGATTGCCCTCGACGTCGCGGTGAACCACCGCAAGTCACTCGGGGGCGAAGTCGTGTTCTGGTTCATCGAGGAGCGGGAAGACCGACTCAATCACCTGCGCCAGGAGCTGGCCACCGACGCCGTCCCCAAGCACTTCAAAGTCTTCTCCGAGTCGGGGAAGTTCCACGAGAAGTTCGGAGAGGTGCTCAACTCGATCGATGCCGGTAAGGACACGCTCGCGCCCACGTTTGCGTTCATCGACCCGTTCGGATTCTCGGGCATCCCATTCACCCTGATCGAACGGCTACTGAAGTGCAAGAGGAGCGAAGCCTTCGTCACCTTCATGGCGGACGCTATCAATCGCTTCCTTGAGCACCCCGAAGACAAGGTGGTGCAGCACATCGTCGATGCATTCGGTACCAGTGAGGCAATTCAAATTGCCAAGGGCTCCGGGGATCGCGTCGCGAAGCTGCGCGAGCTCTACCAGTCGGAGCTGCAGCAGGTGGCCAAGTACGTGCGATACTTCGAGATGCGCGATCGGCAGAACCGCCCCCAATACTACCTCTTCTTCGCGACGAACAACGATCTGGGCCACCTAAAGATGAAAGAGGCGATGTGGAAGGTCGACCCGGACGGCGACTTCAGGTTCTCGGACGCGACGAACCCCAACCAGCTTGTTCTGTTCGAGGCCGACACCACGTCGACGCTGGTCGACCAGCTCCGCAGGGAATTCTGCGGCAAGGGTCAGGTCACCGGCTCTGCGGTTCGGACATTCGTAGAGAACGAGACCGCCTACCTAAAGAAGCACATGACGGCGGCGCTCAAGCAGGATGAGCAGGCCGCGAGGGTTCGTGTGGAGCCGCTGAAGACCGATGGGAATAGGCGTCGGGCTAATACTTACCCCGACAAGGCCAAGCTGACATGGGTCTGAATTCGGCCATTGAGTGGACCGAGTCCACTTGGAATCCCGTTACCGGCTGCACGAAGATCAGCCCGGGCTGCAAGCACTGCTACGCCGAACGGATGGCGAAGCGGCTCAAGGCCATGGGCCAGCCCAACTACGGACGCGGGTTCCAGGTATCTATCCACGAGCACGCCTTGGGGCTACCACTTGGCTGGAAGAAGCCACAGATAGTCTTCGTCAACTCCATGGGCGACCTCTTCCACGACGAGATTCCGGAGGCCTTCATCCGACGCGTCTTCGAGGTCATGCGGTGCGCGTCCTGGCACACCTTTCAAGTACTCACCAAGCGCGCCGAAAGACTAGAGACCCTCGGGATGAAGATAGATTGGCCGGCGAACGTCTGGATGGGGGTCAGCGTCGAGACACCAAAGTACCTGTACCGGCTCGACCATCTTCGTCGAACCCCGGCGAGTGTCCGCTTTATCTCATTCGAGCCCCTGCTCGATGCGCTCGGGGAGCTCGACCTCGAAGGCATGCACTGGGCGATCGTCGGCGGCGAGTCCGGCCCCGGCGCAAGACCGATAAACGCAGCCTGGATAACCGAGATCCGAGACCAGTGTCTGGCCGCACGGGTCCCGTTCTTCTTCAAACAGTGGGGTGGGACGAACAAAAAGAAGGCTGGCCGCCTTCTCGAAGGCCGTACCTGGGACGAACAACCACTTCTAACCGCACCCATGATTTAGAAGCACTGTCCAATTTGCTCGCCCCCTTTAGCGGAATATAGACGCCGTAATAAAGTTCGATTAACTTAACAATGAGAAAATCTGCGGGACGATGGTGAAAAATTGACATATTTTCGGTCGACGCTCATATCAAGGACGATTTTCACTTTCGCCGACGCATCTTCTTGATAGCGTCAGAAATGTCGGCGGGCTTCAGCACGGAATGAGGTTCTGATACGGTTTGACGTAAGCACCTGAAATGCCGTAAGAGCCTTATAAGTAGATTCCTAATGGAGACCACCGCATGCATCGCCAACTGACCTGGTCCACCACCCAGCTTCGCCGTCTGAAAGAACTGCAAGCCACTCCCGAACAGAAAAGGCTGACGTTTGCGTCCGAATCCAGTCGGAACCGTTCCTTCCAGGCGATCGCGGATGCGCTCGCCCGGAAGGAAAGAGATCGCCTTTTGGAGATTCAAAAAAATTGCCGGCGGCCCCGCCTTTGTCGTCTGGAGAGCCGATTGGTTGAAGCGCTCTGCACGGAGGGTTTCGTTCAGGTCACAACCCCTGTCATCATGGCTAAGACGCACCTCGCCCGGATGCGAATCACGGATGACCACCCCTTTTCGTCCCAGGTCT
>JARFPM010000152.1 GCA_030444405.1 Nitrospira sp. | reverse complement strand
TGCGGAAATCAGGAAGACGGGCAGCGGTCTTTTCTGGTAGACTCCACCGGTCACAATGACGGAGGAATCAAGTGGAATACGATCTTCCCAAGAATGCATTGGAATCCTTGTCGCAAGGCGACCGCAGTAAAGCCATCGAACAGGTTCAGCTTGAGAGAAACATGAGCCGGGAGGACGCCAGGGAGCTGGTTGCATCGTTTATCCTCTCGCAACCTTCTCTGCAGGAAAAAATGAGAAGGAAGGAAAGCCGAGCTGAGACGTCATGGGGGTGGATGCGTTGGCTGATCTTGCTCCAGGCCATTGCGGTTGCGATCGGGTATTTCCTGTTTTTCCGAGATCAGTGGTGATCGTTACCCTCTCGAAGTCGCCTCGTTGCGCGTTGCCTCCGTCTGCTGGTCACCGCTCCGTTTGATTGATTAAGACGGAGTCTGTGCCTCTCTCTTTCTCCGGAGTCACCTGGAAGCTTACGCATGCTCATCCCTGGGCTGCTCTTTACCATCACCGCTGTCGCCATTGTCTTTATCGGGACGAAGCTGTCGCACTGCGGGGATCAGATCGCCGAGCTCTCTGGATTGGGGCGGTTGTGGATTGGTGTGGTGCTGATGGCGGCGGCCACGTCGCTGCCGGAAGTGTTCACCACGATGAGTGCGGGGTGGATGGAGGCCTCGGACCTGGCGGCCGGCGATCTCTTCGGCGCCGGGATGAGTAACATGCTGACGCTCGGGCTCATCGACTTACTGTATCGTCGGAAACAGGTCTGGCAACAGGCCGCATTCGGGCACACACTGACGGCAGCACTGGCCGTGGTGTTGACGGCACTGGCCGCGTTTTTCGTGCTGCTGCGCATCGAAGTCGTCCATCTCGGTGTAGGCCTGGAGAGTCTGCTGCTGCTGATTCTCTATGTGTTGGGCATACGGGTGGTATTTCGACAGGAGGATATGGCGCGGCGTCACCGTGAGCAAGAAGTCGTGGTCGAGCATGTCACCGAGAGCGCTCACACAGATGCGAATCGGCGCGCAGCGCTCCGCCGCGCGGTGATCAAGTTCTCGATGGGGGCTTTGGCGTTGCTGGTGGCGGCGCCGATTCTGGCCTGGTCGGCGGGGTGGATTGCTGAAGAAACGGGAATCACCACCACGTTTATCGGGACGTCCCTGGTTGCCTTGACGACCTCACTGCCGGAGCTGGTCGTCTCAATTTCCGCGGTTCGATTGGGCGCATTCGATTTGGCCGTCGGCAATCTGTTCGGCAGCAATGCCTTCAATATGGCCGCGTTCTTCTTCGCCGATCTCGCCTATCGTGGGGGTGGGTTATTGAGCACCGTCAGCTCAACGCATGCGCTTACGGCTTTGTGGGCGATCATCATGATGAACATCGGGTTGATGGGGATCATTTACCGGGCGGAACGACGGTTCATGCTCATTGAGCCGGATAGCCTGTTGATGATCGTCGTCTACGTTCTGGGACTATGGCTCCTCTTCAACGGGTAACAAAAAGTATGTCAACAACTCCGCTCAGGACCCTCCTGTTCCTCGTGTTGCATTTGACCACCATGGTATTCCGCTTACGTGGCATAACGCCACAGTAAACCACGTAGAGATGTCTGATAGTTGAATGCTATGCATGGCATGCAGCCTGCTGCGAACTGTACTAGCGAAAGGGATATTATGCGGATTGAGAGCAGCATACAGGTGCCCAGTGAGACGAAGAGAGCAGAAACATGGTACGCCCGTCCGGCAGAAGCCCTGGCTGGTGAACTCCAGACAGGTCTCAATGTCGGTCTGAATGTCGATGAAGCTGCACGCCGGCGAGCGCAAGACGGTCCCAACGAATTACCCGAAGCTCCTCCTCCCTCGCTCCTGAAACTCTTTCTCTCGCAATTTAGCAGTCTTATCGTTTGGGTGCTGATCGGGGCGGCCATTGTGTCCGGTTTGTTGGAAGACTGGATCGATGCGGCAGCGATTCTGGCCATCGTATTTCTCAATGGCGTGCTGGGGTTCGCGCAGGAATTCCGAGCCGAGCGATCGCTGGCGGCACTGCGCAAGATGTCTGTCGCGATGGCCCACGTCATTCGCGAGGGCGCGCTGCAGTCCATTCCGGCACGAGAACTGGTCAGGGGAGATGTGATCGCCCTCGAAGCGGGCGACCGTATTCCGGCGGATTCACGCTTGTTCTACACCACGAATTTTCAGGCTCAAGAAGCCTCACTCACCGGCGAATCGACACCCGTACAAAAACAGGCGGAACCGCTCGATACCACCGAGGTCCCACTCGCCGATCAACGCAACATGGTCTTCATGGGTACCGTGGCTGTTTCCGGTAAGGCCCGTGGGCTGGTGGTGGCAACAGGTCTTGGCACGGAACTGGGCCGGATCGCCGCTATGATCCAGAAGGCCGCCGAGGAGGAGCGTGCCGAAACACCGCTGCAGCGACGGTTGGAACAATTTGGCTATACACTCCTGTGGCTGGCGCTTGGCGTCGTCACAGTGGTGTTCGCGCTCGGGTATCTCCGGGGGGAACCGCTGGTTGAGATGTTTCTCATATCGGTGAGCCTCGCGGTGGCCGCTGTGCCCGAGGGCCTTCCAGCTGTCGTCACGATTACACTGGCCTTGGGCGTGACCAGGATGGCCAAGCGACATGCGTTGATCCGTAAACTCCCCGCAGTCGAAACGCTCGGTTCTGCCACAGTGATCTGCACCGACAAGACCGGCACGTTGACGAAGAATGAGATGACGGTGACCCGCTTGATCATGGATAACTCCCACTTCGAAGTGACCGGCGAGGGATATGAGCCGTCCGGGGAGATCCGCCCCGTACCCTTCAGCCCTGATCAATCACCCCTTCCGATGGGCCTGCATCAGTTGCTCACTGCCGCGGTGCTTTGCAACGGCGCGACATTGCGACAAGAGAACGGGACCTGGCAGATCATCGGCGATCCGACGGAAGGTGCGCTGCTCGTGGCGGCGGCGAAGGCCGGTCTCACGAAGGTCGAGTTGGAGCGCCGGGCGCCACTGGAAAGGGAAGTTCCGTTCGATGCCGAGCGGAAGATGATGACGATCGTCCGCCGAACGGAGCAAGGCCGCATGGCGTACAGCAAAGGAGCGCCCGATGTCTTGGTGAAACGTTGCGCTGCGCGTGTCACGCTGGATGGCCGGACCGAGGCATTGGATGAAGCGCATCGGCAGCTGATCGGCGACGCCAACGCCTCGTTGGCACAACAAGCCCTCCGCGTACTGGGCGTCGCGTATCGGCCCCTTGGCCA
>JARFPM010000151.1 GCA_030444405.1 Nitrospira sp. | reverse complement strand
GTTGGTCGGCTGCCTGGCCGGTCACAGGGTCTACCCACTGGGACAAAAGTGTCTGCACATCCGAGGAAACCAACTTCTGGTGGGCGATGCCTTGAAGCACGGCAATCTGCTCGGCTCTGGCTTCACCCCCGCCGGCTGGCATGTACGTTTCCTGGTCCCACGACAAGACTGAGGCGGCACTATTGATGCGTTGAATTTCCAGCAGTCTGGCCATGAGCGGTTCTAACGTCGCGAGTGTTTTCAAGCCGGTCTCCTCCTCGTTTCCGCTATGCTAAGATCCGATCACAAATACGCCGTTTGGCGCAGTGTACGCAGGGCGGCGGTCTTTTTCAAACCACGAAGGGAATTCCATGAACCAGTTGGTTCCGTCCGACATCGAAGCGTACGCCGAAACCCATTCCATGCCGGAGTCGTCGGTCTGTCGCGCACTGCGCGAAGAGACTCATCGGACTATGGAGCACCCCCAGATGCTGGTCGGCCCCTTGGAAGGGGCGTTCCTGAAAATGATGGCGCAGCTAGTGGGTGCGAAGCGGGTGCTCGAAATCGGGATGTTTACCGGCTACAGCGCGCTGTGCTTTGCCGAGGCCCTGCCGGAAGATGGAACCGTGATCACCTGTGAGGTCAACGAGAAATCAGCGGCAGTGGCCCGACGCTATTTCGCCCAGGCATCCTTTGGAAACAAGATCAGCATCCGCATGGGCCCGGCCCTCGACACCATAAGGACACTGATTGGTCCGTTCGATCTTATCTTCATCGATGCGGACAAGACGAATTATCTGAACTACTACCGACGCGCGCTTGACCTGCTTGCTCCGAACGGGGTCATCTTGATTGACAACGTGCTGTGGAGCGGCGAGGTGTTGAAACAACCACCGCCCGACGAGTCCACCGCCGCCATTCAGGAGCTTAATCGTATCGTCTCAGCCGATCCGCGTGTAACCGCCGTACTGGTCACGATCCGCGATGGGATTTTAGTGGTGCGACGATCAGTCCTGTAAAACCCGAGTACATCTGACCGTTTCAGGTAAATCTGGGTTCCGTAACCCCGCCTACTTATGGTATCTGTACGGATACAGATCGTATCTAGATTGGTACTTCCTTATGGCGACACACCTTCATCGCCGCGCTCCCTACTTTACCCAGCGTAGCCTCTTTCGCTGTCGGTTTATGGGCTTCTGCAAGTTGCAGATAGGTAGAGTAGCTCCGCTTGAACGGGTATTGGTATTGCTCAAGCGAAAGGAATAGAGGGGGAGGGGCTGCTTGAAGGGAGTCGCGTGGTGCCGGGAGCATGAGCACGGTACTCGTCTCCTAATCGACGTGAGGACCGCATCGCTGTGACCGGCCGTATTTCCGATCAGCTCATCCAGACGCTGAGCCCAAATCCGTTGGACGTGTCCTTCTGGCGCTTGAACACAAAGACCGTGAGAACCAGGTGGCCTTTCTCTTGCCGTGAACGACTCTGTGGAGGTGCATATGAATAAGACGACTGATCATGGGCACATGCGGGCCGAGATGGACAAGCTCATCGCATCCCTGGATTTGCCGGAACTGAACAAGGAGTTTATGCGGGCGCGATGGTTGGAACTGGTCATGTGGATGGATGGAAAGGCCAAGGAGTCTGTGTGGTGGTATCGCAGGCTACGCCTGGCGACGATCATCGGCGGCGTGATCGTGCCGGCGTTGGTCAGTTTGAACGTCGGCAGCGACATGCAAGGATTAGTGCAAACGCTCACGTTCATTGTCAGTCTTGGGGTGGCGTTGAGTGCCGCCGTGGAGGAGTTCTTTCGTTATGGTGAGCGATGGCGCCACTACCGTCGGATGACTGAGTCGCTCAAGAGCGAAGGCTGGCAGTTCCTTCAGTTGAGCGGGGGCTACGCCAACCAGACTCATGTTCAAGCGTACCCGGCCTTCGCCGCGCGTGTTGAAGAGCTGAGCCGAGAGGAAGTGGACACCTACATCACTCAAGTCTTCAAAGAAAAGAAAGAGGTGGATGAAAAGGCACCCGCTGTGCAGTGAAGGAGCAAGGCTGACTGGTTCTATTGGAGGAGGGACGCGTTCATGAAACCTCATGCCTTTGTTGCTATGCCGTTTGGCGTGAAGAAGGACAGTCAAGGCAACGAGATTGATTTCAATCGCGTCTATGCGGATCTGATCAAGCCGGCGTTAGAGTCAGCGGGGCTGGAGGTATTCCGCGCGGATGAAGAAGATCGCGCCGGAGACATTCGTACGGACATGTTTCAAGAGTTGCTGATCGCGGACCTCGTGGTCGCCGATCTCACGCTCGATAATCCCAATGTTTGGTATGAGCTCGGCGTGCGCCATGCATTGCGGGCACGGGGAGTGGTGCTGATCTCCGGCGGGCGTGTGACGACCGCCTTCGACCTCTATACCGATCGCAAGTTGCGCTACTCTATCAAAGACCATGGGCCGGATCCCACAACTTTGGAACAAGATCGGATAGCCCTTACCAAGATGGTGAAGGCAACGATGGAATCGTGGCATGGACGTAAGGTGAGTCCGGTCTACAATCTGCTGTCAAACCTCCAAGAACCTGATTGGAAGTCGCTGCGCATTGGTGACGTCAGGGAATTTTGGGAGCAGCATGACGCTTGGGAACGACGAATCAGTTTAGCCAGGAAGGCCGGCCAGATCGGCGATGTTCTTGTACTCGCCGATGAAGCGCCTGTCGCCGCCTTCCGCGCCGAGGCGTGGATCAAAGCCGGGGAGACGTTACGGAAGGCGGAGCACTTCACGTTTGGTTTGGAGCAGCTCGAACGCGGTCTTGCCATTGAGCCGCACAACCTTCGCGGCCTCCGTGAAAAAGGAATCTGTCTTCAACGGCTGGCATTGGAAGGCAAACCAGACCATTCGTTGGACCGCGCACGAACCCATTATCGAGAAGTGCTAGAGAAATTTCCGACCGATCCCGAGACATGGGCCTTGCTTGGCCGTGTTGATAAAGATGCCTGGGTGACCTCTTGGCCGCAGGCTGGAAAAACTCCCGAACAGATGCGAGATGAAGCCGCCTATGAAGACGTGTTGCTGCGGGCCCCTGACCCTCATGCATCTGTATCGTTATCTCACCCAAGATACACGGTACGACAACGAGATGGTGACGATGGCTGGGGCTGTACGGTTTGCGTCCGAGGTGGAAGTGGATGCTAATCAAGCATTCTGGGCCAAGGCGACGCTCGGTGATCTCGAAACCCTCGTTGGCACTCCAGAGACGACCAAGGCGGCTTATAAGGAAGCCCTTGCGAAGAACGACAAGGATTGGTTCGCGCTGAACTCCAGCCGTGCTCAGCTCCAGCTCCTTAAGGACCTGGGATTCCAGATGGAGAATGTGGAAGCAGGGCTCACGGTTTATGACAAGGCGTTACAGAAGCTCACAAAGCCGGAAGGCAGATGGCAACCACGACAGGTGTTTCTCTTCAGCGGGCACATGATCGATAAACCGGGGCGGCAACCGCCGCGCTTTCCCGTCTCAAAAGAACCGGTGGCGGCTCAGAAGATTGCCGAGGCCTTACAGAAACTGGGAGCTGGCCCAGAAGACCTGGCCCTTACACAGGGAGCCTGTGGCGGCGATCTGCTGTTCACCGAGGCATGTCAGCAGCGAGGGGTAAAGGTGCAATGGCTCCAACCGTTCGACGAGCCGGACTTTATCCAGAAGTCGGTCGTCTGTCACAGCGAAACTTGGCGTGAGCGATATCACAATGCGAAAACCAAGCTCACCACGACCATTCGCTCAGCTCCCGAAAGTCTCGGCCCTCCTCCGAAAGGAATCGATCCCTACGAACGCTGCAATCTCTGGCTCCTCTACACAGCTCTGTCGTATGGCATCAGCAAGGTCCAGTTCCTTTGCCTCTGGGATGGCGGCGGAGGGGATGGCCCCGGCGGCACTGCGCACATGTATCAGGAAGTGAATCGTCGGACGGGGCAGGTG
>JARFPM010000150.1 GCA_030444405.1 Nitrospira sp. | reverse complement strand
ACGAAGGGCATCGCTATCTGGTCTCCATGCTAGGAGACCGTTCCGAATGGGTACAGAATCTACGGGCAGCGGGTGGGCTGGCGTTGATGAAGCGTGGCCAATCGTATCCCGTGATGCTAACTGAGATCCCACCTCATGAGCGAGCACCCATCCTCAAGGCATGGTGCCAGGTTGCCCCCAGTGGTCGTCTGCACCTCCCGGTCTCCCACCACGATCCGGTATCTGCGTTCGAAGCGATTGCCGCTGACTACCCTGTCTTTCGCATCGACTCCGCGCGCTAGTGCAGAGTCCAGCCCCCCAAACCGCTTGTCCCCGTGCTTCACAGCGAATATGGATACTCACGCTGATGCCGTGTCAAGGATCGTCCAATCCAACGTGTCACTCGTACGCCTTTGCTAGGCTGCCTCTTACCCCCTCGATCACTCGTTGCGCATGAGCACGATCTTGCCTATGACCCCTCCTGTCCCGAGCAACTCGTGCGCCTGTCTGGCCTCCGTCAGAGGAAATCGTCGCGCAATCAGTGGCTTGATCTTTTGTTGTTGCAGGAGGTCGAAGAGGGTAATCAAATCCTGTCGGAACCAGGCTGGTTTCAGCCGTTTGAGCCATTGGATGCTGTAGGGGACGACCCGTTTTCGGCCCGGGAGTAGCCAGCTGCGGGCAATATACAGTCCGAAAATGGCGATTTCACGAAAGCGATGACGGCCACCTGATCGACCGGACGCCAGGCGGCCCCCACGGAGTGAGCCAGTCAGACCATAGGCCACGACCGTCCCACCCACACGCAGCGCCTCGCGGGACCGCCAGATGTGCGTGCCACCGATGCTCTCAAAGACCACGTCCACCCCATCACCCGTGAGGCGGTGAATTTCTTCTACGAAGTCCTGATGCTGGTAATCAATCGGGATCGCGCCCAGTTCGGAAACGGCGGACGCCCCTCTCGCTGAACAGGTCCCGTACATCTTCAGCCCGGCGAGGCACCCCAGCTGCAAGAGCGCCGACCCGACTCCACCGGCCGCGCCGTGAATCAACACGTGCTGATCTGATCTCACCTTGGCGGAGCGATGCAGCATCTGGAAGGCGGTGATGTAGTTCAGAATGAGGCTGACCGCCTCGGCGTGGTCCAACCCGGCTGGCACCGGCACCAGTTCTCCTTGCGGCAGGCACACGAACTCCGCATATGCCCCGCTAATCGGCAGAGCGGCCACAATCTGGCCTGGTTCGAGTCCAGACACGCCGCTGCCGAGGTGATCCACTACGCCCACTAAATCCCACCCTGGCGTGAAAGGCAGCGGGGGCGTCTCGGGATGGATGCCCTCGCGCATCATGATGTCCGGCAAGGACAACCCGGCGGCCAACACCCTCACACGTACTTCCCCGGCCTTGGGTTCAGGACAGTCTTCTTCAACGACCTGAAGGGCATCGGGCCCCCCGTAGTGAGTCACGATGATGCGTGTGTGCTTCATGCTGTTTCCCTCATGCTTGAGGTCGATTGTGGAGTACATCACCAGGGGCCCCTAACTCCGTCGGACCTGGGAGGCCGCATCCCTCTCAATACTACTCCGACTCTATGCGGTGCAGAGCCGGCTCAATTGCACACATAGACGCGCTCCTGAAGATGTTGGGAGTCTCGAGCCTCGTTGAGGAGAAAAGTTGCCAGATCGCGTCGGCTGATGCGGCTTAACAGGCCGATAGGTACCGTCGGTCCTGCACGGATGAGCTGCGTGGCTGGACTATTCGTTAATCGAGGCGGCTTCACGAGCGTCCAATCCAGTTGGCTGTCGATCACCACACGCTCTTGCTCAGACGCATCAGCGGCGAGTTCAGGACACCAGTACCGATACGCCGCAGCCATCATGCGTAAGGCGAGGCTCATATTTGAGGGGAGGGCTCCTACCATAGCCCCCGTCAGACACAGCAAACGGCGAAGCCCTATCAGCTGCATGCCAGCGATGATCCGAAGCGTCGCTTGAGCACAAAATGGTTTACTCTGGGCAGAACGCGGTCCGTAGAGACACAATACTGCATGTGCACCATGAAGGGTCACAAGCACATCGGTTGGCGACTCCAGGGAACCGCGAATGATTTCAACTCTCGCTTCCTCCTTGCAGTGAGACGATGGTCGAACCAGTGCCCGCACACTCCAGCCCCGGGATGTTGCGAGACTGAGTACCGCTGCCCCTACTCGCCCTGAGGCGCCAAAGACTGCTAAATTCATTTGTTTTGGCCTCCCTCAAAGGATACGCGAACGCCCAACGTATAACGAGGGGGAATTCCCTAACAGATCGAGAAGTTTTTGACCCACATCACTGGTCGCCGCTGTGGCTAGACCGTGGCAGAACTATCTTGTCTGATCTGGTTTCATCGGATCTTCGCCGCTCGCGTGATCCTCTGTATGTGATGGGGTGGAAAACGATTGGACTAGATCGGGACTTAGAGTCACTGAGCCTGGAGGGTTTTCAACTCTCCCGCTCTCGCCACCACAATCTGCTACTACAGCTAGAAAAACTGGCCCCATCTGACCCCATGTCGTGGAAGTCCTGGTTTGTGGTTTCTTGTAGGGTTAGGTTGTCTGAGGTGGTACCAGGGGTAATTCGTAAACCGCAGGTCGCCCCTTCAATCCGGATCGCCGGCTCCATTTTCTCAGTGGCTTAGAGAGCGCTCGCCAGATCGAACCCACGCGCACGCTAAATTTGTGTTAGCCTAACAGTCCTCGTAGGATAGGTTAAGAGCTCATCGGAAAGGCGAACAATGTCTAACGGCAAGCCACGCGTGGTGATTCTGGGTGGGGGGTTCGGCGGCATGTATGCCGCGTTGGAATTCGAGCGAGCACTGGCGCGAGGAGCCGACTTGGACGTCACCCTCGTCAACCGCGACAACTTTTTCCTCTTCACCCCGATGCTGCACGAAGTCGCGGCGAGCGACCTCGATATCACCAATATTGTCAGCCCGATCCGCAAGCTGTTGCGTCGCGTGACGTTCTTTCATGGCGATATCGAAGCCATCGATCTCGTACAGAAACGAGTCGGCCTGTCGCATGGGCACGAACAACATTGCCATTCACTGCCGTACGACCACCTGGTGCTGGCCCTCGGGTCAACCACGAACTTCTTCGATATCCCCGACTTGGCCACCCGTGCATTCACCATGAAATCGTTGGATGATGCGATTTTCCTGCGCAACCACCTCATTGCGAATCTGGAGGAAGCCGACTTTGAGTGTGGGGGGGCATTCCGTGCGCCCTTACTAAATTTTGTCGTAGCCG
>JARFPM010000020.1 GCA_030444405.1 Nitrospira sp. | reverse complement strand
TGTCATTGCAGAAGACGATGATAGCGGAAAGAACTACAACGCCAAAATTGCGACGAAGTTGGATCCCGGGACCTACTATGCCCGTGTGCGGCATTACAAACCCACGGGTACCGGCAAATACGGGATCTCGGTTCGCTCCGGGAACTGAGTCCCACAGAGATTGACTGTGGAGGTTGCCCTTCCGCAAGGTCACGGGGCACCTCCACATCTAGTCCAGCAGCCGAGCTGGTCCGTCTGGAATAAAGATGAGCTGTAGGCATGAACGCTCACAGTATTCATCATTCCATTGACCGCATTCGGCTCGGCGCAGAGATCCGATTTGTATCGAGCCGCACGGCCGAGATGTCTACGATCGCCTCGTGGCCGATGTATCTGTGAGCCAACAGAAGTTGTAAGGAGAGCCGTTGTACTGGGAGCCTTTTGTGGAGACCACCGTATTTGACTCCGCAGCATGGACATACCTGAACTAAACGAACTCGACGGCCCTGTAGCCAAGCAGCGGTTGGAAGAGTTACTGCGCTATAACGTAACGAGAGAGGACTCTACGCCATGAAACACGCACACAGTGCGACAACCGCCACGCAAAAAGTCAGGAGGCGTAGTTCAATTGACGGCGCGTAAGAAAACAGAAAAGGAGAAAGGTTCAAGTCAGGCATGGGAATCCATGTGCAGGTGCCCCTGCGCCTAAGGAGGAATTATGATTCGTGGAGAGCAGCTGCTCACAGAAACCGAACGGCGTTACGCGCAGCGACAGACAGAACGAGAGAAAAACGTTCAAGCGATTCGAGCAGGAAATATTCTGCAGTCAGATACACCGGACCGAGTACGGGCTCGGTTGAAGCGCCTCGGGATCAGTGAACGATTGGTCGAGGCTGTTTCGACCATGCAGCGTGGCATCGTGGCAGGGGACGTCTCTAAAGCGGTGGTTGAACTGGGCAAACGTCGCGGGGCTACGGGCCAAGCGGCTGGCTCCTCAAGACAAGAGAGTGACGCATCATGGCGGGATCAGAAACCGGCGGTCGGTACGCTCCCCCTGTCGGGTACCATCCCCGGCCAAGACCTCAGCGACATCCTCTTCGAGCGAATCATCGGGCGCAACGACCTCTTGGGCATTTCATATATGGATCTTGGCCTACGGGCGAGCCGCGCCGTTGGCTGCGTCCGCCTCTTTCAGAATGGCCGGCACATAGGATCAGGGACCGGCTTCATGGTCTCACCACGATTACTGCTCACGAACAACCATGTACTGGAGAATGCAGAGGCGGGACGTGAGGCCCGCCTCGTGTTCAACTTCCAGGACGACTCCGAAGGAAATACCCAGCCTACTGTAACCTTTGCGCTGGACCCCGAGCGCTTTTTCCTCACCAGCAAGCCGCTGGACTTTTCGCTCATCGCGGTGTCCGAACGATCAGTGGAGGGTCGCGGGATCGAGGAGTTCGGTTGGCTTCGCCTGATCGAAGACGAAGGGAAGGTGATCAACGGTGAGTACGTTACGATCGTGCAACACCCGAACGGGCAACCCAAGCAAATTGCTCTACGCGAGAATCAAATCATCGACATGCTGGAAAATTTTATCCACTATCACACGGATACGGCTCCGGGTTCGTCGGGGTCACCGTTATTCAATGACCAGTGGGAAGTGGTGGGGGTCCACCATTCGGGTGTACCGAAACGAGACGACCAGGGTCGGATCCTGACCCGGAATAACACGCTCTGGACGATGGACATGGGTGATGGAGCCATCGACTGGATCGCCAACGAGGGGATTCGCATCAGTCGCATTGTGAAGCATACCAAGAACCAGTCACTGGACAGCCTGGGCCGTCAACTGAGAGACCAACTGTTCGAGGCAGTTCCAACGATGGCCGCCCAGACTCCAAACATGCCAGGAGGAACACTTGGATCGCCGCGCATCAGCGAGGGGGTAGCCACATGGACCATTCCGCTGAACATCAGCGTTCAGCTCGGCGACAGCCGACCCACGCAAACCCTCTCCCAACAGGTTGCAACCGGTCACACCAAACCGGTTCTGCCTTCCACGGTACAGTTGCTCCCCGCCACAGGTGCGACGCGGGATGAAGAACTCCGAGCCAATCTGGAAGAAGCGCGCCAAGCACAGGCCAGGCCCTACTACGACAAGAAGGGCGACACAAAAGACAAAAAATCCTATTACGCGGGTCTCTCTTCCTCCCTGTCACCGGACAGGTTATTCAGTAAGCTCTCCGATTTGGTCAGAAGCACTCATTCGACAAAACCTGGGTACAAGCCAAGCAAAGAACTCTATCCATGGATCGATCTTCGGCCGAACCGCAAACTGCGCAGCATCTACTCAGGGATGGAGTTTGACCCGGAGGAACTGATTCGGGAAGACTTCAGGATCGAGCAGGAACGTGGCTTACGAATGAGGGAGCTCGCGCTGCGGGAGTCCACCATGACGGCCTCGCAATTCGCTCAGGAATTGGATCTCTTGGAAGCGGCGCTACCTTTTAACTGCGAGCACGTAGTCCCCCAGTCTTGGTTTGGGAAAAAAGAGCCGATGCGCGGAGACCTTCATCATCTCTTTGCCTGCGAGTCGGGATGCAATAGCTTCCGTGGCAACACACCCTACTTTGACTTCCCGGACTTTGAAGAGGTCACGCGAAACGAGTGCGGCAAACGGGAAGAAAACAAATTCGAACCCGGCGGAGGCAAGGGTGCCGTCGCACGTGCGACACTCTATTTCCTACTTCGCTATCCCGGCGAGATCAATGCCACGGCAAAGGAGTACACTAGAGATCGCATCGCCACGCTGCTCCAATGGCACAAGGCATTCCCGGTGGATGACTATGAGCGGCATCGCAACCAAGCCATCTTCCGTCGACAGGGCAACCGCAACCCGCTCATTGATCACCCGAGGTTGGCCAAGAAGATCGGATTCGAGAGCGGCTTAGGGGATTAGTATAACCGCAGGCGCTTTACAAGATTCCTCAGAATCAGAAAATCATCTGGGAGACTTACATGGCTGTTCAATGGATCGGGAGTCCGAACAAAGACAAGGGACGGGAAGGATTCAGGCCCGAAGCGATCGTGATCCACATCATGGAAGGCACACTCAAGGGCACCGATGCTTGGTTCAAGAACGAAGAATCGGGCGTGTCCGCCCACTACGGGATCGGCAAGGACGGTGAGATTCATCAATACGTGGGTGAGAGCGACCGGGCTTGGCATGCAGGCCGCATCGTGTCTCCGTCTTGGCGGTTATTGAAAGCCGATGTCAATCCGAACTGGTATACGATCGGCATTGAACATGAAGGGCGAGAGGACACGCCCTGGTCCAATGCACTGTATGACGCCAGCGCTAGATTGATTGATGAGATATGCCGACGGTGGGCCATCCCCTGCGACCGCGATCATATCATCGGCCATCGAGAGATCCGCTCCGATAAGACCTGTCCGGGATTCGAAGCCGATGTCGACAAGCTTGTCGACATGGCCAATGAGTTCCAGCGTGATCCAGCCACGTTCAATTTCATCAAGAAACCGGGCGCCGTGAAAGCGCGCGTCGACTTGAACATTCGCGAACTGGCCCCCACAACCGCAACAGCGGTGGTCCGTAAGATCAAGAAAGGGCGGAAATTAAAATATCAAGGCTGGACGAGTAATGGAATGACCGTCAACGGCAATGCCCATTGGTATAAGGACTCGGATGACAATTACTTCTGGGCCGGAGCGACCGAGCAACCGATTCCAGGACTCTGAGACCGATACGCGGGTCAGTGCCGGTCGTGACCGATGTTCCACGCTGGGACTTTTTGTAATCGGGGGCCTCTTACTGGCCTGCGGTGGGCAGCCCATATCCGCATATCCGACCGTGCGTCTGGCGCCCGACCGACAAGCCATCCTGGTGATTCCCTCCAATCGGACAACACCCTCTCAACTTCTCCTTCAAAGTTTGCCGACTGAATCGACCCTGGCGCCTGGTCTTTTTTACCACCCACAGCGATTTGAGCTGGTTTGCGTTTCACCGGACGGACGGTATGCAGCGTTTTCCACTGCGGGACATCACAATCTGGTGGGCATATTGGATCTTGCCTCGATGGCCGTGCGAGAGATCGACGTCATCACGGAAGGAGACGTGATGGCATTCCATTGGGCAACCAATAGTCAAGCGCTTGCCTACGACTACATCCCTGCCAGTGGCTATCGGCGGGTGAAGGGCTACGATATTGAATCCGGGGAAGGTTTAATCGTGCCTCGTACGGAGCGAAATTCAGCTATCCATGTCACGTTTGAGAGCTGGGGACCACTGCGGCATGAGGTCATCCTACGTGTAACCGACGGGCGCAGCAACGAACGTCGGATCGAAACCGTCACCTTGATTCCATACAACAATAGGCGTCTGCCTCTTCATCAAGGCCGGCATAGCCGTGCAGTAAGCTTGCGCTCTTCATCGCCAATCCAATACCTTAGGGCGCTGTATGTTGATCCACTGAAAGTAAGTATGGTAACCGTGCCGGCAGCAGCGAGGCCCCCTGGACCCTAAAAGGATAGAAAGAATTCTATGGTTTTCTCGCGTCCCGAAATGAAGATCAAGAATATGCCATATCGATGGAACCGGCATAGGGAAAGAAAAGGTTCGATGGTCAGAACCAGAGTGGTGGGTCACCGCTACCTCTGCAGGCTGGACAATCGCCCCTCAGTGAGGATGAACGCGCCATGACGGTAGATTCAGCTTCAAACCCACCGTTGGAGGCTATCGTTTCACTGGCGAAGGAAGCGGGTCTGGCGATTATGGCTCTGTACAACGAGGGAGAATTGGACGTAAGGCTCAAGGAAGACGTCTCTCCCGTGACCCGCGCCGACTTGGCGGCCCATCGTGTGATCCTCGCCGGATTGCAGGAGTTGACGCCGATGGTGCCGGTGCTTTCCGAAGAGTCAGAATCGATTCCTTACTCAGAGCGCCAGAGATGGGAAACGTATTGGTTAGTCGATCCCCTGGATGGGACAAAAGAATTCATCAAACGGAACGGCGAATTCACCGTCAATATCGCCTTGATCGTCAGGGGTGAACCCCTTCTCGGCGTTGTCCATGCTCCGGCGCTCGGCCGGACCTACTCCGCCGTTCTAGGAAAGGGAGCATTTCGACAGGAATCGAGCCGCGAAAGACCCAGCCGCATCGTCGTGCACCGGAAGGGAGGCCGAAAATTAAAGGTCGTCGTCAGTCGTTCTCATCCAGGAGCAGAGGCGGAGGCGTTTCTCCGAGCCCTCGGAACGTATGACACCGTCCAGATCGGAAGCTCTCTCAAGTTCTGCTTGGTTGCGGAAGGTTCGGCGGACATCTACCCGAGATTTGGACCGACTCGAGAATGGGATACGGCCGCAGGCCACTGTGTTCTCTCATCGGCCGGAGGTGCGATGACCGATCTTCATGGCCAACCGCTTCGGTATAACAAACCTGATCTTCTCAATCCCCCCTTTATTGCAACGGGCATCCTGGAACTATCTTCCTACCAATGGCATAGGGTAGCGGGCGAGAGGCTAAGTTGACGTAGAGTAGCCCATTGAACGGGCAAACCACAGGGGCTACAATTCACCTGTTCGTTCTGCATCGTCAACGTGAACGGCCGGCGGCACGGCGCGTACTGATCCTTGTGCCGGATGTATTTTCCCGAGGAAACGCACCTTGAAACTGAGAGATTTCATCGCCATCTGTGGGTTACTCTGGGCATCACCCGCCTACGCAGTAGGCCCCATGGCAGCTCAAGTTTGTAATCTGCTTGCATCTCCAGCATTATCTGCAGTCCAGTCCGCGAGAGGAACGGGTGAGGGCTGCGCCTGGCAATGGCCCAATGGTCAGGTGCTGTCGGTGTATGTGCACATCGACAAACAAAACGAAACAGCGGCGGAGATCAAACAGATGATGGACATGTACTTGCAGAACCCGGCGTTCAAGAGAACGGCATTCCCGGTTTGTACCGCAGGCGACATGGTTGTCGGTGATTTTCGAAACGGCAAAGGCCCCGGCGGCACCGGATACACGCAGTGTTCTGGTTTTCTGTTGACCTTCAGCTTTCAAGGTGCCGATGCGCAAAACCACTTACCCGGCGTCGCAAAGAAACTCGCCGGCACCACCTTTCCTCGCTAGCCTGATCCTGTGAGGAAGGATGTCCATCCTCCAATGGAGCCAAATGAACCTCGTATCCGGGCTCGGCCTTGGGGGAGCCATAGGGCGACCTCGTGAACAGAGTCCCATAGGATCGTCGCTGAGGACCAAGGAGCTTCTCCTGCGAATGAAAGGACGCGATCATGAAAAACGTTGAGATGAGCATCGAGGGGTCTGTGTTGACGATTAAAGTAGACCTCTCCAAGGAGTTCGGTCCCTCTTCAACGGGCAAGACTGTCATCATTGCTTCCACTGAAGGGAACGTGACCATTCCGAATCGGCAAGAGAAGGTCGGGCTCAATGTTTACCGAAAAAAGTAGTACCGCTCGCAGCCATTTGGCCCTGCCTTCTTCACCGACGAGGCTCCTTTCTTTTCCGACCGGCTCTTGACAGATGACAAACAGCGCTCTAGACGTGTCAATTAGTCTGCCATCCACAGAAAATCCTTGTGGCTGTGGATAGCCATGCACCTGGCCGTCTGACCAGCGACGCTGGTAAGGCTTGTTTTTTGATGCTGGGCGGGCACTGCTAGGAATGCGCGAAAAACTTCTAGAAGAATGATAGGACCACTATTAGTTGTGGCTCTTCCGATACGGTGCGGACGCCTAAAAAGTAGGCAGTTTGATAAATAGACATGTCATTTGTGCGTGATTTGGCACAGGAACCGACTTGTTCACAAGGTTATCCACAGAAGGTGGGGACCAGGATTTGAGGCGTTGTCCCCGTGCGTTTCAAGCTCCATGCAATGCATGATGAAGCTCCTTAAAATCCAGACCTCTCCGCCGGTTTCTTGACACCCTTCTTGCATTTCTCCGACAATCTCCAAATTCTGTGATCTTCGCACGTTGAAATCACCAATCCGGTGGGTATTAAGAGATTTTCGAGGTGGTAATGAAAGGCTTTTACTTCTTACTTACTGTCGTCGCTTTGATGTTCCTGGTTGCCTGCGCATCCCAAACTCACAAGGCAGCAGGAGGGCCGGATCGGACTAAAATTGTTACCGCAACTGGGTATACTAGAGAAGGCTGTCTGCTCAATCTAAAGCTGGCAGCACGCGATAACAACGGGCGATTGGTGCCCGACGACGTAGAAGTTGACTCGAATTTCCTCATGCTACTTTTGCCATTCTTGAATCAGGAAGGCTATCGCTGTTCGGGGAGTTACATCGAGCGACCGAAACGGTCCTCGGGAAGAGATCCGCTCTACCCGGTCGATTAATGCGGTAGCGGCTCACCCATTCGATTCGTCACCATATCCGCCCTCGCCTGCCGTCGCGGGTGACATCCAGCAGACTGTGGACGACCACCACCGCGATCGTGAACGGCTTCACTGCCCCGTTGCAAAGTGAATCAGGAAGGCGATAGGATCGCTTTTCCTCTTTCCATTCATGAAGAGGGAAAGCGCCGACATCGGTTTAGGGTTCAACTCAGGTACTTCCGCCGCTTCGTGAGCGGAATTCTGTACACATGAGTGTGTTGCAATTCGTTGGTAGAGCGCCCATCCGTTCTTGACCTTTGCACCTCCTCTACTTGTGGGTGAGACATGATCATCAAGTTATCCGCCTTCGCTCTCGTATTCATCGCCATGTTATGTGGAAACGTGCCGGCTTCTATGGCCGTCGGAGATTCAGACGGCCAGTCGCCGCAAGAAGAATTGAGCGTGATGAGAAACAGTCTCCAGCAAGCCAAGCAAAGAATCGATGAGCTTGAGCGACAACTTGCCAGCGGTAATCTGGAGAATGCAAAGCGACGGATCGGTGAGCTCGTTCTCCAGCTCCATGCCAAGGATAATGAGATCGCAGCCCTGAGATCCAACGCCCACGAGAATTCCAAGAAGCTTCGAGAAGATCTTGCGTCGCAAACTGAGGAACTCAACCAGGCCAAGCGGCGTGTCGTCGAAGTCGAACAACAGCTGGCGGCGGCCGGGAAAGGGCAAGAATTGGGTCAGGCCAAGCGCCGCGCAGCTGATGCAGAACAACAGACGGTGAGGAAAGAGCAGGAACTGGTGCAGGCCAAGCGGCGTGTCGCCGAAGTCGAACAACAAATGGCCGGGAAAGAGCAGGAGCTGGCTCAGGCCAAACGGCGCACGGCTGAAGCAGAACAACAGACGACAGGCAGAGAACAAGAATTGGGTCAGGCCAAGCGCCGCGCAGCCGACGCAGAACAACAGACGGTGAGGAAAGAGCAGGAACTGGTGCAGGCCAAGCGGCGTGTCGCCGAAGTCGAACAACAAATGGCCGGGAAAGAGCAGGAGCTGGCTCAGGCCAAACGGCGGGCAGCCGAAGTCGAGCAGCAAATGGCGGCAGGGAAAGAGCAGGAACTATCACAGGCCAAGCGGCGCATGGCCGAAACAGAACAACAGCTGGCGGCGGGGAAAGAGCAGGAGCTGGCTCAGGCCAGACGCCGGGCAGCCGATGCAGAACTACAGACGGCGAAGAAAGAGCAAGAACTGGCGCAGGTCAAGGACGACCTCAAACAAGTCACACAAAAGTTGGCAGATCTCAACCCCCAACTCATGGCGAGGGACGCGGAACTCGCACGCACGAAGCAGCTGCTGGCGGACCTCGAGCGCAATTCGTCCAAGCAGGCCGAGTCGGCTCCTGCTCAAGAGGAGAGCTCTCCCGACAAGAACACGCTTCCTCTTCAATCAATCGATCAGAATCTAGCCGTGACCAGCCTGCTCCCGGCCAGCCCCGCAGTTGCAGACGACGCAGAAACCTCATTAAGCAGCGACCTCAGCAAGATGAGTGAGAGACTTGCGAGCCTATTGCAGCCCGAACTCAAGAAGGGCAGTGCGAGCTTGAGGCAGCGAGGAAATCGGCTGACCCTCGCGTTTGCAACTGGTGAGTTATTCCCCGCAGGCGATGCCACTGTTACCTTAGGAGGCACCTCGTTGCTCGAGCGGGTCGGAGCCGTCTTGCACGGATTCCGTTACGAGAGCGTGGAGGTTGCCGGGCATACCGACAACACGCCGGTCCGAAACGACCCTCGGAAGGGCTTTCGAGATAACATCGAACTCTCCCGAGCACGGGCCGAACATGCCATTCAGGCACTGGTCAACGGAGGGCTTGAGGCCGATCGAGTCAAAGCCGTGGGGTACGCAGATACCAAACCTATTGCCGCCAATGACACCGAAAAAGGCCGGAGTAAGAACCGGCGAATGGAAATCGTGATTACGCAGTGGTCAGAATCGGGCGCCAATTACGGCGATGTGAAAACGCAAGTCGGCAAGAAACTCCAGGGATTCTCCACTCAACCGGTGACCCATCGTTGACTCAGCGAGCCACGATCCCCAACCGGACGACCCCGGAGATGTCCGCGGTGTCTGCGGAACGAGCGGCTCGATTGGTCACGCGGTTGTAACCGGCTTCAAACCCAATCTTGGCCACCCACTCGGTTGACGAGTGCACCGCCCAATCCAGAACGCCTCTCCACTTGAGGTTTTCTTCATTCCGGAACATCATCCATCCCGTTTTCCACTCCCTCCAAATTCGCGGCAGCCATTCGTTACCCACTGTTGCGCGCTCCGGGAAGGGACATGGTCCCGGCGTTGCAGCCAGAAATGCGCTCGGGAGAAATCACGGGCAACAAAAAGAATGGGGACATCCCAGATCGCACCGAGTGCATCCTCGGTCTCGATTAGAATGTCCCCGAATTCGACTCAATGCCTGATTAGAAATCGCCGGCTTTGACGTAGGGGTGGCTCCAGAGCGTGATCTGGAGCAGGCAGGACTTGACCCATGCCGCATACATCTTCTCAACTTCCTCGGCCGAGTGGCCCTTCTTCGCGAGAAAGGGCTTCAATGTAACGGTCACTGGGAAAATGAGCGCAAAGAGATCGCGAAACGGCACGATCGCCGCTGACGCCGCCGCCCCGTCCGTCTGGTTCTTCTTCGTACGATGATGGCGCAAACCGATCTCATGTTGATAATCGAGCCACTTCTGATCGTATTCCGCACGGGCCGTGTCGAGAATCCACTGGCCGAACCGCTTGCGCACCCCGCCCAAGTAATCACCGAGCGGCTTGCCGTCACTTTTACCGAGAAACGATTGGAGCAGATGCGGCTGGGATCCGACGAAGCCGTACCACACGTCCAAAATGGCTTCCACCTGGTCCTTCACCACATCGTGCGAGAGACGTAAATACTTCACGTCCTCCTCGCCGAATAACGCGCTCTTCTTCATCAACTCGAAATCGGCAAGGCTCACCGGTGACTTCGCGACCGCCGAGGTGCCATAGGTATATCCGGGAATCTGCTGGCTCATAAGGGACACTCCTTTCATCTTGTTGCGATGGCCGCTCTCACAAATCAGGGCATGGCGACAACGCGCTGGCTGAGAGCAGCCGCTAGATCCAGGCGCCGCGCTGGTTATTGGACGATTGCCGGACAGGGCGCAGTTTGTGAACCGTGGTTCGTCCCTTGCAGAAAACAGCGAACGGCCGCCGGCTCCACGCACTGCACATTACGCATGACGTCTCTCGGCAGAATGCCCCTCCGACTGTATCGCAGCGACAGTTACCTTGTCCAGGCGCTTCACCTTGCCGTTGCCGTCCGTCGCCGCTAGTCTGGCCGACCCTTCGGCCACGACACGCCCACTGACTTTGTCCTTGACCACATGGGCGAAGGTGAACGACGCAGCCGTCATGTCGGAGACGACCGTCTCGATGACCAACGTGTCGCCATAGCGGGCGGGCGACCGATAATTTACCTCTGCATGCACGACGACAAACACCGTTCCTTCGTACATGAGCCCTGCCACCGACAGTCCCCGATCTTCGAGATAGTGGGTCCGCGCCCGCTCAAAATACCTCAGATAGTTGGCGTAGTAGACGACCCCGCCGCAGTCGGTGTCTTCGTAGTAAATTTTCACCTCGATCGTATTTCGCCGTTCGTGAAGCGTATCTCGCATGCGTTCAAACTCGTATCCCGTGAACGGTTACTCTTCAAAGTCGCTTGATGAGATGACCGAACATCACGTTTCGCGAACGGTGGCACTAGAGATGCAGTGCGGGAAACTTCGGCAGCGAAGGATCCGCCACCCCGGTGAGTCGGACTACGACATCATACAACTGCTGCACTCGCTCAGCCTTGATGGGCTCGAAACCATGTCCCAACACCGCATGGTTCGCCGCATCCAGCAACGGCTTCATCTTCTGCCATTCCTTGAGAAAGGCTTGGCCCAGTTGATCACCCAGTCCAGCTAGCACACGAAACTGGGCTTGGAGCGGCAGTTTGTATTTGCCGTCGATGTCCTCGAGATAACACGTGCGGCAGATTTCCTGTAGGCCTTGCGGAAGCTGTCCCGGCGACACATCCCAACTTTTGATCTTGTGCGATTTATAGAGCCGGACTTGCGCGAACGCCTCCAGCGCACGAACAAGCGCCGTCATGGCCGATTCGGGGTCTCGCCCCGCGAGGAGTTTTCTGTCGGCGTGAGCCAACAAATCCAACGGCACGAATTCTTTGACCTCGGCCGGATCCAGCACGAGCCTTTCGAGGAAACTCGCGTTGGCCTTGAGCAAAGAGATTATCTGCTTCAGCCCTGGAGGTCCGCCCCACAGCGAAGCCATCTCAAGGGCCTTGGTGGCGGTCTTTAATTTGTCCCAGGCCTGGCGATAATGGAACCGTTCCCACAACTCATAGCCCTCGGCTAAATCCCTCAATGCCCGATACAAGGGCTTCTGTCCACCACTCACCAGTTGTTCTATGTCGTGAAACGTTTTGGCGGCGGCGTGAAACAGGCCTCGGTTGAATAGCTCACATCCTTCTCGGCGAGACACCGTCCCCTGCTCATCCCATGGATTCGTCTGAGTCCAGACGAGCGTTTTGGGACCCAACTCGACACGATCACCCTCCAAACCTTCGCGCGCAGGAACCAGCTCGACCACCCGAGAAGTCCACGGGAGCGCCACCAAGGTGAGCGCACCCGCCATCGCCGCGGTCGCTCCGCTCAGATCCACGACCACCTCCCCCGGCTGTATTTCCCATGTCCGTAAGAGATCCGGTAGGGACCGCGCGATAGTCTGATAGGTGGATGGGAACTCTGTAGCGTCCGCCGTCACGATCCAATCCCACCGCCTCGGCATCTGTTGGATCTTCGGCTGGACGTCCGACTCCACCAAGGCCTTGCTTCCTTCAGGCAACACGAAACACAACGTGTCCGGGTTGAGCCTGTTGATTGAATAGACCGCCGACGCCGCGTCACCGACCAATGCAATCACAAGCGTCTTGATGGGTTGGTCTTGTGCCATGGCGGGACGACTATATCATCGGATGCACGGCCATTCAATTTGATGCCGCAGCAAATGGAGACGTCTCGTATCCTTGACAGCCTAGGCACCCTTCCCTAGAATCGCGCCATGCAAGGAATTGTTTTGACGGCTTTTGCAGACAGTGCCCGAGTCAAACAGCAGTTTGCACATGATCACGCCGATCGTATCGTACAGGTCGCGACGCTCATCGCCAAAGCCTTCCAGAACGGCAACAAAGTCCTTCTCTTCGGTAACGGCGGAAGCTCGACCGACGCCGCGCATATCGCGGCGGAGTTCGTGGGACGATATAGGCGCGAGCGGGTGCCCTTGCCCGCCATCGCCTTGGCGACGGATATCGCCGCCATTACCTGCATCGCGAACGACTATGGCTATGAGGAACTATTTGCCCGCCAGGTGCGGGCGCACGGCCGACAAGGCGACATCGCCATCGGCATCAGCACGAGTGGGAATTCTCCAAACGTGCTGAAAGGTGTCGAGGCGGCCCGCGATTGTGGCTTGACTACGATCGCCTGGACCGGCGCCAACGGCGGAAGGCTGGCCGGGTTGGTCGATTATCCCTTCCTCGTTCCGTCCACGGTCACGTCTCGGATTCAAGAAAGTCACATCACGCTCGGCCACGTCTTGTGCGAACTGGTAGAGGATCATCTCCTTGGGAAAGCGTCCTGACCGGACTCTCTCGACTCGGCCTCCCGCTTTGATCCCTCCGATCAATGCGTCCGATCTCAAGACGTATCCGTTGAAAAAGCGACATAGCAAGGTCCGGCTCTCTGACTTGGCCGCACCGTGGAAACCCGGCGGGGCTTTCTCGACCTTCTATTGCCGCCTCCCGGACATCTTGGCGGTCAAGACATTGCGGGCCGTCACCCACGCAATCGTGAAGGCGCATCGAAAACGCCGCCCCGTCATCGCCGGAATCGGCGCCCATGTGATCAAGGTGGGGCTGGCTCCGATCATCACGGACTTGATGGAACGACGCATCATCACGGCAGTCGCCATGAACGGGGCGGGTATTATTCACGATTTCGAATTGGCCCTCATGGGTCACACCTCCGAAGAAGTCGATGCCGAGATCGACGAGGGTCGGTTCGGCATGGCGGAGGAAACGGGACGGATCCTGAATGAAGCCATCGCGCGTGGCGCGAAAGACGGCCTTGGATTGGGCGAGGCCATTGGCCTCTACATGACCCAAACAGCCGATCAATTCCCGAATCGAGCCATCAGCATTTTGTCCACCGGCGCGCGACTCGGCATTCCGGTGACCGTACATGTCGCGGTCGGGACCGACATTATCCACATGCATCCCTCGGCGGACGGTGCCGCCATCGGAGCCACTTCTCTCTTGGACTTCAGGCGTCTGACTGCCGTCGTCGCTGGGATGGAAGGCGGCGTCTATCTCAACATCGGCTCGGCGGTGATCCTTCCGGAGGTCTTCTTAAAAACATTGTCCTTAGGCAGAAACCTCGGCCATCCGATCGTGAACATTACCACCGTGAACATGGATTTTCTCTCCCATTATCGGCCGCAGACCAACGTCGTGCGGCGGCCCACGCAAAAAGGTGGGCAAGGCTATTCCTTGACCGGTCACCACGAAATCATGCTGCCGCTACTCGCGGCGGCTGTCCTGGAGAAACTGGGATGACATCGACTTCGGCAGGCCCGAGCTTTCCGATACCCCTTCCTACCGAAGAGCTACAGGCTCGTTGGCAGCACCTGAACGCACGGTACTTTGCCGGTTCACTCAGGCCAATCGAGATCGTCTGGAGTCAGCGGTTGACCGCCTCTGTCGGGATGTTTGCCTGTCGCCAGGGTCCAAGGGCATTCTCCCCCCTCGCCATGACTAACCGTCTTCGCGAAATTCGCCTATCTCTTCCGTTGTTTGAACAGCTTGCCGCACGGACGCCGTACGCGGAACAGGAACTGCTCAACACCTTGGCTCATGAAATGATCCATCAATGGCAGTTCGATGTGCTGAAGTGTCGACCGGATCATGGACTCGATTTTTTGCGGAAGATGACGCAGATCAATCGATCCGGGGAAGTCGCCATTACGACCTACCACTCGCTGGAGAAGGAAGTGATTGCCTTGTCGAAGTTCGCCTGGCGATGCCAAGATTGCGGGCGTCTCTATCGACGGCACCGAAGAACGATCCAACCAAAGCGCCACCAGTGCGGATCCTGTCGAGGCCCACTACAGGAACTTGTCTCGCCAACCCAACTGATCGAGGATCGTCCCAAGCCTTACCTGACTCCTGCCTTAGACTCATCACACCGGTCAGCCAGACCGACTGGGTCGAGCAGAGCGCCGGAGCAATTGAAGCTCGAATTGACGTGATGGGGGAATGCGAGCTATGCGGCTTCTTGGCTTTTGTCCGATCGAGAACGTTCGTGCTCCTGATTGACTCGGTCCAAGACTGCGGCCAGCGCGTCTACCGAAATAGGTTTTGAGAGATAGTCGTCCATCCCCGCATCCAGACAGCGTTCGCGGTCTCCCTGCATGGCGTTCGCGGTCATGGCGATGATCAGCACGCGAGGCGTGCCACGTCGTTCGTCGTTCGTCGCTCGTATCTCATTTTGCTCTTCACGCTCGCTCGCCTCGCGGCGAAGCCGAGGGCCTCGCGGAGCTGGCGAAGCGGGCTTCACGAGGAACACTTCACGTTGTCGGATCACCCGTGTTGCTTCGAAACCATCCATGTCCGGCATCTGGCAATCCATGAACACCACGTCATAACGAATACGTGACACCGCCTCGACCACCTCACGGCCGTCGGCCACGACGTCAATTCGATACCCCAACCGCTGGAAGAGGCGAGCGGCCACTTTCTGATTAATGATGTTGTCCTCGGCCAGGAGAATGCGGAGGTCCAACTTAGCCTTGGTTTCTGCAAGGGTGTGCCGTGTGATGAGCGGTGGCGCCTCCCTCGTGGTCGGCAGACCTGAAGCAACGGGGCGTTGCGTGATGACCGCGACGAGACAATCGTACAACTGTCGCTCACGAATAGGCTTGGTCAGGTAGGCTGCTAATCCCGCTTCTTTGGCTGCCTTCGCATCTCCTCGCCGACCGAACGACGTGAGCAGGATGAGATTGATGCCGGCTCCTTCAGCTCGTGCCCTTATCGCACGTGCCAATTCGATCCCGTCCGTCGGACTCATATCCACATCCAACAGCCCTAGGTCGAACCGCGGTTGGCCGCGCCGACGGCTCAGGACATCCAATGCCTCGGAGCCGCTGTGGACCACCATCGGTTGCATCCCCCATCCCTTGGTCATCAGCTCCAAAATCCTTCGATTGATGGCCTTCTCTTCCACGATCAAGATTCGGAGACCTGCCAACACGGTGGCAGAGGTATCGGCACTGAGGGAACAATCAACCTGCTTTGGCAGATTCACCGTAAACCAAAAACAGCTTCCTTCCCCAACTCGGCTCATCACCCCAATCGTTCCTCCCATCATCTCGACAAGACGTTTGCAAATCGCAAGACCGAGACCGGTCCCACCATATTTCCTGGTCGTGGACCCATCGGCTTGGCTGAACGACCGAAACAGCCGTTCGCGGGCTTGCTCGGAGATCCCGATACCGGTGTCCGTGACCGCGACGCGAATCATCGCTTTCTCCTTCGATTGAGACTCAACCGTCACTTCCACGACCACATCTCCGCTTTCGGTGAACTTGATGGCGTTGGCCGTCAAGTTCAGCACAACCTGCCGGAGACGACTCGGATCACCAAGCAGATTTCGCGGCACGTCGGCGTGGAAGAGACAGGCCAAATTGAGCCCTTTGGAGGACGCGCGTTCTGCTACGAGGTCCAAGGACTCCTCGATGGCAAGACGAAGATCGAACTCAATCACCTCCAAATCCAGTTTTCCCGCTTCAATCTTCGAAAAATCGAGAATGTCGTTGATGATCGTCAGCAGATGGTCGCCGCAGGTCCGAACTGTTTCAGCGTATTCACGCTGTTCATCCGTCAACGTGGTTTCCAGCAAGAGACCGGTCATCCCGATCACACCATTCATCGGTGTCCGAATTTCGTGACTCATGGTCGCGAGGAACGACGACTTGGCCTCGGTGGCGGCTCTGGCTTCCCTCAATGCGTCATCCAGCTGCTGATTGATATGCTCCAACTGCTGGGCATAATCCTTCAGCGCCTGCTCCGCTTCTTTTCGGCTCGTAATGTCTCGGATAAATGCGCTGAAGATGACGGCCCCCTCGACGGCTAAGGGCGTCATGGCGATTTCAACCGGGAATTCCCGGCTGTCGCGCCTGAGACCGATCATTTCGACCAGCCTGTTTGAGAGGGGCGCGTCCCTGGGTTCAAGGAGTCGCTGAACATACTCGCGATAGCTGAGGCGATGGGACGGCGGAAAGATGGTCTCGGCTGCATCGCGCCCGATCACCTCATGCGCAGGCCAGCCGAACACCTGTTCAGCCTGGACATTCCACTCGGTGATTCGACCTGTATGATCCATCGTGATCACGGCGTCGAGGGCTGTGTCGATGATCAGGCTGGTGCGGGCTTCGTGCTCATGCAGCGCTGCTTCCACTTCAGTTCGTTCGACGAAAAGGCCGATTTGCCTTCCGACCGTGCCCAAGGCTCTCAGTAAATCCCAATCCTCGGTCTGAGGCTCGTTACCGAATAGCTCTATGACACCGTAGACGTTAGCCCTCAGCCAAATCGGAAAGGCGCAGGCCGCGTGCAGCATTCCTGTCGCTTCGACAGACCCACGCGTAAACATGGGGTTTCTTGCAACATCCTCTACCCACAGCGGCTCGCCGCGAGCCCAACAGTGCCCCGGCAGATCGGAACCGGCAGTGTGGGTCCCCTGCCGACTTCTTCTCATGAACTCCTGCACCACCGTCGTATCGACCGACCAGCCCTGCGTGCAGGCAATGGTTCGCCGGTCATCCTGCACCTGCCAGAACAAACCGACATGCCAATCGAGATTCAGGACAATTGCCTGGAGGAGATCGGGTACCGCTTGCTCGACGGTGGAGGCTCCTGCGAGCACTTTGGCCACAGCATGCTGGAGAGCTTGCCGCTGATCCAAAATACTCCGGAACCTCTGCTCGTTTTCCTGGAATCGGATTCGTTCGGCCTCTGCGAGGATCCTTTCGGCCCGCGCTCGTCGGGATGTCTGTATGAGGAAGAAAATCATGAGGGCGACCAACAGAACATTGGCCGTTGCAATGATCCAAAACGTACTCACCCCATCCACAACCATCGTCACTCTCCTGGCACACCCAAGCCCAAACCGGGTCGCTTGCCGGGCCTTAGAGTCCGTTACGTGCTCTATCGGTCCATTACCTGATGACTTGAGATCAACGCCAGGAAACACTGTTACGTTCACGGAATAGCCTATGAGCCGATGACAGACGCCCTACGGCACGACACTCTTTCCATGTAGCCGACGGCACGGAATGCACGGTATGATGGAGGGGTGACCACAAAGGTGTTGCCCCGCGATCAACTCCTCTCCGTACTTGCCGGTGAACGGGCAAAGGGGAAGCGGATCGTTTTCACAAACGGCTGTTTCGACCTGATGCATATCGGACATACCCGGTATCTGCAGGCCGCCAAGGCCCTCGGGGATGTTCTGGTCGTCGGGGTAAACAGTGACGCCTCAGTCCGTACGCTGGACAAGGCACCCGACCGACCGATTGTCCCGGAAGCGCAACGGGCTGAGATACTGGCAGCCCTGGGTTGTGTGGATTTTGTGGCCATTTTCGATGAATCGGCCCCTCTCCAGCTCATCACGGCCGTTCAACCGGACGTCCTGGTGAAGGGCGGGGATTGGGTGATCGACCGGATCGTCGGCCGCGAAATTGTCGAAGCTCGTGGAGGAGTGGTCAAGACGATCCCGCTGGTTCCCGATCTCTCCACGACCAGTCTCCTTCAACGCATCCGGTCAACCGCGAAGTGATGCGTGTCTGAAACCAACACCCCCACCCCATCCTGGCTCGCTCCGCTTCGTTCGGCACTTGGCCAAGCACAGTCTCGTATCTGCCTGCTGGGAGCCCATGGTTCCACTGCGGCCTGCGCGCTGACCCTGCTGAACGACCCCCGCCAAGGTGCTCCAGACCGCGCCGGTCCATGGGTCGTTGTGACGACGAACGACGAGTCCGCCGAACGAATGTTCAATGACTTGTGCTTCTTCCATGAACTCATGGGTCGTCCGGTCGAGGACCTCGCCTGGTTCCCGGAGTGGGAAACGCTCCCCTATGAAGCGACGGCGCCGCATGTGGGGCTGATTGCACACCGGATGACGACGCTTCACCGCCTGTTGGTCAACCCGCCCACCGTTCTCGTCACCTCCGTCGCCGCTGCAATGCACCGTGTCCTTCCGCGCTCGACATTCGAGCAGGCGGTCTTTCGCTTCGAAACTGCGGCAGCCTTCGAACGGGACTCGCTCATCACCAACCTCCTTCGCCTGGGATACCGACGAGTGTCCGTCGTGGAAATTCCAGGGGAATTCAGCATCCGTGGCGGCATCGTTGATATCTTCTCGACCGCCTACCCCAATCCGATCCGCGTGGAATTTCTTGGAGACCAGGTCGAATCGATTCGCTTGTTCGACCCCTCAACCCAGACCTCCATCGAAAAATTGAACGATGGTTGGGTATTGCCCGCCCGGGAGTTCGTTCGGCCTCCACAGGCCCCGGATGCAATTATGCCTATCCAAGCGGATGCTGAGTGGAGAAGCCCTGATCTATACGATTCCATGGACACATTGTTCGACTATCTCACAGCAGTTCCTTTCCTCACCCTTGATCAACCGGATACGCTGAAAAAAACCTGTGAAGCGGCCTGGGAGAAGATCGACGATGGATACCTCCGTCATGTGGACCGTGATGCCGCACACCCATATCCCTCGCCCGAACGCCTCTTCCTGACCTGGCAAGGCATCCGACAGCGGACGGCGACGTGGCCCATGTTGGCTCTTGAGCCGCTGACGGCGCCGGACCCAACTTGGAATCAGACTTTTTCTTTTTCCGCGCAAGCGCCGGGGAGTATCGGACTCGGTATCAGGGGCACTGCCTTCAGCCAGACACTGAGTCTATTGGAAGGGCTCCGGAACGAACAACGGGTCGTCTTGGTGGCGCGAAGCCGCGGGCAGGTCGACCGGTTGCTCGCCCTCCTCCGAGAGCATGATTTGCCTGCCGACCCATGGAAACCGACAGTCTGGTCCGACCACAAGACCGGTAAGCCGCCGTTTTATGTTCTGCACGGCGATCTCTCGGCGGGGTTTCTCTCCGGAGACCTTCGGCTCGCGCTCCTGACGGAAGAAGAGTTATTCGCGAAAGGTGCCCGTCACAAACCGCAGCCGAAAAGCCGAACGGCGACCTTCCTCTCTTCCTTGGAAGACCTCAACGTAGGCGACTACGTCGTGCATGTGCAGCACGGCATCGCCAAATATCGAGGACTCAAGCGCCTCTCGGTCCAGGATTTCGAGAGCGACTTCCTGATTCTCGAGTTTGCTGGTGGAGATACCCTCTATGTCCCCCTCGATCGGTTGAACCAGGTCCAACGGCACAGCGGAGCCGAAGGCCATGTCCCGCGGCTCGATCGCCTGGGCGGCACCAGTTGGGCCAAGACCACCGCGCGGGTGAAAAAGGATATCGAGGAGATGGCCCAAGAATTGATCGATCTCTACGCAAACCGCGAGCTGGTGAAACGGAATGCCTACGGCGCGACTACGACTCTCTATCACGAATTTGAAGCGGCCTTTGAGTACGAAGAAACAGCCGATCAGCTAAGAGCCATCGAGGACATCGGACGCGACATGGAGTCGTTCAAGCCCATGGATCGGTTGGTCTGCGGGGACGTCGGGTACGGAAAGACAGAAGTGGCCATGCGCGCAGCCTTCAAGGCCGTGGAGCATGACCGCCAAGTGGCGGTGCTGGTCCCGACCACACTCCTGGCCCATCAACATTATGAGAACTTTGCCGAACGCTTCGCACCCTTTCCGATGCGCGTGGCACTGCTCTCACGGTTTCAGTCGTCCAAGGAGACCAAAGCTATTCTGAAGGACGTGGCGGCGGGAACCGTCGATGTCGTGATCGGCACTCACCGGCTGCTGCAGAAAGACGTGGCATTCCGGCAACTCGGTCTCGTGATCATCGATGAAGAGCAATGGTTCGGCGTCAAACATAAAGAAAGGCTCAAGCAACTTCGCACCCAGGTCGATGTCCTGACCTTAACCGCCACTCCCATTCCGCGCACCCTCCAAATGGCGATGTCGAGCGTTCGAGATCTCTCGATCATCGATACTCCACCCGCCGGGCGATTGGCGATCAAGACCGAGGTGGTCCGATTCAGCGACAAGGCCGTGCGAGACGCCATCCTTCGTGAGCTCGGGCGAGGAGGACAAGTTTATTTCGTTCACAATCGGGTGGAAACCATGGAGCGGATCGGGGCGTGGCTGCACCAGTTGGTTCCCGAAGCTCGTATGGTCATGGCGCACGGCCAGATGGATGCCAGACCGTTGGAAGCCGTGATGCTGAAATTCGTGAAGCGCGAGGCAGATGTCTTAATCGCCTCGGCCATCATCCAGTCCGGACTTGATGTGCCCAACGCCAATACCATCATCGTCAATCGAGCGGATTTATTCGGCCTCGCGCAACTGTATCAGTTGCGCGGACGGGTCGGACGCGGCGGAGAACAGGCCTATGCCTACTTCCTGATCCCCGATGAGGGCACGCTCACCGGCGATGCGCAGAAACGATTGATCGCGATTCAGCAATTCACGGAACTCGGATCCGGATTCCGTATCGCTGCGGCAGACCTTGAGATTCGAGGGGCAGGTAATCTTCTGGGCAAACAACAGTCGGGCCATATCGCCGCAATCGGCTTGGACCTGTATATGCAGATGGTGGAGCAGGCCGTCCAACGGTTGAAGGGGCACGTGATAGAGGAGGAGCCTGACCCGACTCTGCAATTGCCGGTTTCGGCGTTTATTCCGGAACAGTACGTGGCCGATCCGCATCACCGTCTGTCCCTCTATAAACGGCTGACAGCTTGCGGTCAAATCGGCGAGCTGGCCCTGTTGCATGGAGAGATTCAAGACCGGTACGGCCCTCCACCGGAGCCGGTCGAACGACTGCTTGAGGTGATGCAACTCAGGACTCACGCCAAACGCCTGCGCCTGGCCTCGATCGAGGTGCACGGTCAGACGGCCAAGGTTGTGTTTCACCCCAAAGCGGTCATCCCTGAGCGATCCGTCCACCGATTGATGGACCAGTTCAAGAAGCGGCTGCGGTTCCCGAGCCCCACCTCATTCGAGATCCAGATGCGTCATGGCGACTGGCCGGCGCTTTTTTCGGAACTCAACGCAATCTTGCAAAGCCTCGATCTCTGTGATACCAAGACCATCGAAAAGGAAACGACTGCCTCTTAATCGAGATCCACGTGTGCCACGACTTATGATGCCCTCCCACATCCTGTTCTACTGCAGAGCATATTGGGCATCGGGGCTGCTTGTCGGCATGTTGGTCGGTATGGTGCCGATGATATCGGGGTGCGCTGAGCGACAGGAAGAACCGGTTGTCGCCTTGGTGAATGGACGAGCCATCACCCAAACCGAATTCGACCTTCGGTGGGGTGAGCTCTCCAAAGCCACACGTTCCCGCTACGAGAAGGAGGGTGGCAAGCGAAAATTCCTGGAGGAACTCATCACCCGGGAGCTGTTGATGCAGGAAGCCCGTCGCCGAGGCCTTGATCGGGACGATGCGATTCGGGACAAGACCCAGCGGTATAAAGAACAGCTGATTCTCGACGAACTGTTGAAAGACAAGCTCCAGTCCAAGGTCGAGCTCACCCAGGCGGAGCTGGATGCCTACTACGAAAAGCACGCCAGCCAACTATTGGACCCCTTGAAGGCCAATGTCTCGGTAATGCTGCTCCCCAATGTGTATGCCGCCAGAGACCTGGAAGCACAAGTGAATCGAGGCGGGAGTTTCGCCAAGTTTGCGCAGCGATACTCGATCGACGAAAAGACGAAATCCAAGGGTGGTGAGCTCGGGCCCTACCGAAAAGGACTGGTCCTCCCCGAAGTCGATGCCGTCATCCGCACCCTCAAACTCGGGATGGTCAGTGCGCCGATCAAGACCGACCACGGCTATTACCTGGTCATGCTGACCCCGCTTGACGAAACCATTATTCAAGCCGACTTGGCGACGCAGGAACGGCTCCGCCAAGAATTACTGTCCGATAAGCGCCGCAACCGATTCGACGAAGTCATCGCCGATATTCGGGCAAATGCCGTGGTTCGCTTCGCCGAAGCCTCCCGCCATATCACCGAGGACACCGGTAAACGCTGAGTTCTGCCCGATGTCCACGAACCCGCCGCTTCGTGTAGAATCATGCATCAGAGCTCTTAACGCGAGATGAACGTATGGTGAGGCACGTATCGGTCGGATCCGAGTGGGTGGTCCGGTTCGCGATGCCACTCACCCTCTTGATGCTCTCGATATGGCCCCCGGCCCTTTCCGAGGCTCGGCTTCAAGATCGCATCGTCGCCATCGTCAATTCCGAATTGATCATGTTGTCGGATGTGAAGCGTGAGTTTGAAACCGAGCAAGAGCGGCTTTCCCGCGAGCACCGTGGAACCGACCTCGCCCAACGGTTGAAAACAGCCGAGTACATGGCCTTGACGAAGCTCATCGAACGGCGATTGCAGCTGCAGGAAGCTAAGGCCAAGAGAGTCGAGGTGTCGGACCAGGAAGTGAAGCAAGCCCTTGAAGAGATGAAGCGGCAAGGGAGTCCCCTCGACATCACCAACCCGAGTCATGTGCAGACCGTTCGCGATCAGCTCCTGCTCATGAGAGTCGCGGACCAGCATATTCGCGGCAACATTACCGTCGGAGACTCTGAGCTCAAGCGGTTCTACCAAGAACATCGCGATCGTTTCGCCCTTCCCGAAGAGTACCAACTGAGCCAGATCATCATTCGACCGCGCTCTCCGGATGGATTGGCCGAGGCCTTGACCAAAGCCCGCCTGGCCATGGACGATTTGAAGCGAGGAGAGAAATTTGAAGATGTCGCCCAGCAGTATTCCGACGGCGCCAATGCCTTGCAGGGCGGACGACTCGGATGGGTCCGACAGGGGGAACTCATTCCCGCCATCGAACAAGCGGTCGCCCACTTGGTGCCGGGAGGAATCTCAGACATCATCGAGAGCCCGGAGGGAATCCAGATTATCCGTATGGATGACCGAAAGCCGAAACAGTTTCGCCGATACGAGGACGTACAGCGGGAACTTCAGGAACAGGTCTATAAGCAGAAGAGCCAAGAGATGTATGAAGCCTGGCTCGTTGAGCTCAAAAACAAAGCCTATATCGAGATCAAGTTCCAGCAAGATGATGCGGGCACAGTCCACCGATAGCCCTCTGTGCCCAAGCTGAGATCAAGCGGGGTCCGTGCGCAGGCTGCCTGCCGCCTCACGTAAGGCTCTCCACACCCGATCCCGGCCGTCTCCGGTCACCGAGGAATAAGGAATCAACATTTCCCCCTCGACAAGTCCTAAGTCCCGATGTGTCTGCCTCAGAGTCCGCACCCGTTCGCTGGACTTCAACTTGTCGACCTTGGTTGCAAGGACGAGAGGATTCCGGCGGATTGATCGGAGCCACGCGATGGTCTGACGATCCAGATCGGTCACGACCCGGCTTTCCACCAATAACACGACGGCCAGCAGAGAAGCTCGGTCGTCGAGGTAAGCTTCGATCAGAGGTCCCCATTGCGCACGCTGGGATTTGGAAACCTTGGCAAACCCGTAGCCCGGCAAGTCCACGAGATAGAACTGTGACAGGTCCGGATCGGAAGTCGATACCAGAAACACATTCACAGCCCTCGTCTTTCCGGGCGTCCGGCTGACTTTTGCCAGGTCCCGACGATTGAGTAGCGAATTGATCACCGACGATTTGCCCACATTGGAGCGCCCCACAAAGGCAATCTCGTGGAGCTCGCCGGAAGGAAATTGTTCTGGAGATACACAACTTTTGATAAACTCAGCTGCGAAGATTTTCATGCCGTCAGGCTGATCGATGGATTCAAGACAGAAGGCAAATCACAGTCCGACCTTTCTGCGTCACTACACATACGATTCTCCGTACCCCAAGTCAACCGGCCGACGCACGGTGGCCCGTGTTCTCATCTGGAGTACCGTGCTCATCGGACTTCCTTTAAGCATCCTTGCGCTGGGCTGGCTCAGCACTCTTCCCGACACAGACCTCCTTGCAAGAACCAACCCGACATCGACGGCCCTCATGGACCATCGACTGGCAAGAGCAGCCGAACAGGGACGCCCCGGCAAGCGACAATGGATCTGGACACCCCTAAGCCGAATCGCGCCGGAGTTGCAACGTGCCGTGATCGCGGCGGAGGATGCCTCGTTCTTTGTCCATGAGGGATTTGATTGGGAGGGCATCCGCGATGCCGCGCTGTACAATCTTGAAGCCGGAGAACTAAAACGAGGCGGGAGCACCATTACCCAGCAGCTGGCGAAAAATCTTTATCTGTCATCAGAGCGTTCGCTGTTCCGCAAGGCCCGTGAAGCCTTGATCACACGCTCGCTTGAACACCAGTTGACCAAGACACGTATCCTCGAACTGTACCTCAATGTCGCGGAATGGGGGCGCGGCGTGTATGGGGCAGAAGCCGCGGCTCGTCATCACTTCGGAAAATCCGCCTCCGATCTGACCGAGGACGAAGCCGCCTGGTTGGCTGCCATCCTCCCAAGCCCCCAACGATACGACCCCCTCAGGAAAACCACATTCCTGACACGCCGGCATCAACGCATCCTTCGATGGATGGATAACGTCGTCCTTTCTTCCCGCAGACGCCTGCAATAAAGTTCCGCTAGATCTCCCCAGCATCGCCTACCTGGCTATGATCCTGTTCACCGAAGATCGCTGATTCGTAGGTGTAGTGTTTGAATTCGAGTAGATTATGCGAAGGATCTTCAAGAAAGAACGTACGGTGCTCGATGCGCGTGCCGGGAAATCGCACGCGTGGCTGTTGATAGAAGGGAAGCCCTTTCGCCTTGGCCCGATCCGCCAGCGCCTGCCATTCCAGTTCTGAAAGAAAGATCAGTCCAAAATGACGAGGGTAGATTCCCTTTTGCGGCAAATGATCTGTGGCGAGATGCCCAACCAGTTGATGCCCCGCCAAACCGAGCGTGATGGCCTGTTTCGATCGACGCCCGACCGTACAGCCTAAGCCATCCACGTAGAACTGAAGCGAGGCTTCCACGTCATGGATCGGAAAGGCGAGATGAAACACAATATTGCTCATGGGAATCTAATCTCTTACTGTGGGCTCGCTTCTTCCATCCCACCATCCGGCAGCCATGTGGGGTGTGACATGCTCAATGGCAAATCGCCCATTCGGACCAAGGACTAACGCCCCGGCAGCTCCCTGTACTCTTGTGACCAGCCGCTTCAGGACTACTCGTGCTGCGGTTGCCGGTGCGGTTCCTTGAGCCAATCGATCGCAAATCTCTTTGGCAACCGCCAAGCGAATGATGCTCTCGCCCCATCCCGTCATCGACACCGCGCCGGCCTCGTTATCAGCATACACCCCGCAGCCGATGATCGGTGTATCCCCGACTCGTCCTGGCAACATCAGATCGATCCCACCGGTCGAGGCACCGGCTGCGACCGTCCCGGTTCGATCGAGTGCCACGGCCCCAACGGTCCCATGCTGATTCCGAGCAGATCGTATCTGCTTCAGCATCGTGCCGTAGGGCAGCCGGCGGGGCGGCGTTCGAAGCCCGTGGCGCTCCATCTTGAAATACCTGGCGAACTTCGTTGCCATCGGGCCCACGAGCAACACATGATCCGTTTCTTCCATCACGCACCTCGCGACACTGATGGGATAAACGGTGCCTTCGATAGATGCTACCGCACCGGCGCGCAAGCTGTCCCCTTCCATAATGGACGCATCCATCCGCCGCACACCATCCAGTTGCAGATGCGCTCCTTTTCCTGCATTAAAGAGTCCGCTCCGCTCAAGCACGCGAATGGTCTGTTCGACGGCAACGAGCGCTGAGCTGCCCCGATCCAGTAAATGATAACCGAGTTGCAAGACGGCACGTAGGCACGCAGCTTGTGGTGAGGTCATGGCGCGGGGACCGGCACCCCCGTGCACAAGGATGATGGGGCGGACAGATTTCAATTCAAGAGCAAGTCCCGGGTCTTCTGATAGGCGGGATTCTGCATGCGATCGAGATCGGACCGTACAAAACCCAGACCCGTCACACAGAGTTCAAAATTCTCGGACAGTTTTTGAAACAAGGGCAAGCTGGTTTCTGCATCATCACGACCGATCTGCGCGACGATTCCGTACGATCGTTTGCCTGTCTTCACGTAGTCCACGAGAAAGTCTTTGTGATAAATACGCCCAGCCGACTTGAGACGGCGAAGGTACTCAGGAAACAACCCGGCCATGAACAGAGTGAAATCACCAATGTGACGATGCACATCACGTTCACGGTCCAGTGATTGGGCTTCGAGCATGATCTCGGATTCGAAGAGCAACTCCACAACCGAATCGACCTGCTGATTCTCTCGATTCCTGATCTTATAGAGCTGATCCGTATGGGTAAAATCGACCAGCAGGTTGGATACGTATGACGTGACCTTGGCATCTGGCCAGCCGAGGTGCTCCGTAAAGCTCTTCTCGGTTAATGCGCCGAAAAGTTGCCGGAGAGGATGTCGTGGAGGAACTTGGCTTCCCATCTCCACCTCCTGCGAAGTCCGATGAGACTTCAGCTCAGTATATCAGATTTCGCCTACGAACCGATTTCCATTCTTGTCGATTCTATCGGAACCCTAACACCAAATCTTGAGTTCGAATTAGCGCCCTTCCCTACTGTCCACCACGAACGTCACCGGTCCGTCGTTCACCAAGGCCACTTGCATATGTGCGGCAAAAACACCCGTTTCAACCGGTGTTCCGCATGCCCGCAGATCAGCCGCGACCTGCTCATAGAGGCGCTTAGCCAAATCGGGAGGAGCAGCCCCATCAAAGCTGGGACGACGTCCGTTGTCGGTTCGGCCCAACAACGTGAATTGGGATACCAACAATACCGCGCCACCTACATCTGTCAGCGATCGATTCATTTTACCTTGATCATCGGCGAAAATGCGGAGGCTCCGAATCTTGTCGACCAGGTACTGCGTATCCGACTCGTCATCGCCCTTCGCGACTCCTAACAAGACCATCAAGCCATGTTGGATCCGACCCACGACTTTGTCATCGACCTCGACCGAAGCATTGATGACGCGCTGAAGGACCGCTTTCATCCGAATACCGACGAGCATATGGCAGATGGCCTATGGCACATAGAACAAGCTTTCCGTAAATCCTTGTCGCTCAAACTACAGGCCATATGCCACCTGCTATTTACTCCTCAGCATGGGAAGCGTCCCCTCAAGGGAGAGCAATTTGCGTTTCATGGCCAGTCCGCCGGAGAATCCTCCGAGCGAGGCATCGTGGGCGACGATCCGGTGACAAGGGATGACGATGGGCAACGGATTGGCGCCGACGGCGTTGCCGACCGCTCGCGCATAGTGCGGTCCGCCCACACGAAGAGCGATCCATTGATATGAACGGAGTTTGCCGTAGGGGACCCGTTGTAGCGTCCGCCAGACTTGCCGCTGGAACGATGTTCCCTGCGAGAGATCAACGGGAACATCAAAGGTATTCCGCTTTCCGGCAAGATAGTCGAGCAGCTGGCGACGAGCTGCGTCCAGTCGTGCGGACTCACCTTGTTGTATTGGCCCGCCTGCTTCTGATTGTGCCCTGAGATCGGATTCGACAGCCCGTTTCGAGGGTTTCGGCAACACAATCGCCTGAATCCCTTTCGGAGATTCCGCGATTCCCATCCAACCCCAGGACGACTCAAATATTATGGCACGACTCATCGCACTGCTCCTGATTATCCGATGAACCGACCGAATTTCTTCCGCACCATCCCCCACACAACACTCAATTCATCCGACCCGAACAAGGTATGGACACCAAGATATCCGCCGACACTCAACCCGATGGCAGCAACAAGCATCGCGGATTTCTCGGCCCAGTCGTCGGGCTGAGTCCAGATCTGTGCACCAGCCACCCACCAACAGGCCATCACGATGGGTACACAGGCCACAAGCACTCGTCCAGCCGAGCGGATCACTGATTTCCACTCGACACCGCCCAGCCGTCGATTCAACACCACGACCAGAATGGCCCCATTCACCATGGCAGCCAGCGCCGTTGCAAGCGCCAGCCCTGCCGCTCCAAGGTGAGCCATCAGCACCAGTGAAAACAGGATATTCGCCACCACCGCAATCGCAGCGGAAATGGCCGGAGTGGTGGTGTCTTTCAACGAATAGAACGCCGAGACAATGATGCGCACCCCACCGAATGCCCACAAGCCAAGGGAATAGCACAGCACCGCAAAAGCTGTTTCAGCGGTGTCATGCGCCGTGAACGTCCCATGCTCAAAAAAGAGATGCACGATCGGCGTCCGCAACAGAATCAAGCCCACCATCGCCGGCAGGATGATAAAGAGGATCATGCGCAGACCGAAACCGAGCGTCGTGCGTAGTTCGTCCAAGGCGTCTCGTGCCGCTTGTGCCGATAAGGTCGGGAGGATAGCCGTCGCCAACGCGACGCCAAAAATGCCGAGCGGAAATTGGATGAGCCGCATGCCATAGAACAGATAGGTGGGGCCACCAGCAAAAAACGACCCCAGAATCGTGCTCACGGTGATGTTGATCTGTGTCACCGACAACCCGAGCAGCGATGGAATCATCAGCCGACCGATCTTTCGCACACCGGGATGGCCGGGATTGAACGTGAACCCGAACAACATGCCGCGCAGCTTGAGCCCCGGCAACTGCATCGCAAACTGGGCTGCACCCCCGGCCACGACACCAATGGCAACACCGAGGATGGGTTCCCGCATGGTCGGCGCGAGAAACAGCGAGCACCCGATGATGAACAGGTTGAAAAAGACCGGAGAAAACGCCGGTGCCGCGAAGGCCCGCAGAGAATTGAGGATCCCCATGGCCAGCGCGGCAAGGCTGATAAAAATAAGATAGGGGAACATCATGCGCGTGAGCAACGTCGTCATTTCAAGCCGGGCCGGATCGTCATGGAACCCCGGCGCCAAGAGCCAGACAATACCTGCCGCCCCCAAGATCCCGAGCATGGTAATGCCCGTCACAATGGTCAGCAGCGTTGTAAATGCCGCACTTGCCAGCTCCCACGCATCTTGTTTGGATTTGAGCGTGTGGTATTCGGTGAAAACGGGAATGAACGCGGCAGACATCGAACCCTCGGCAAAGAGCTCACGGAGCAGATTTGGGATACGATAGGCGACGAAGAAGGCGTCGGCTGACGGCGTGGCGCCGAAGAGCTTGGCGAGAACCATGTCACGGACAAAACCGAGCACGCGACTCGAGAACGTCGCGACCCCAATCATCCCAGCCGCTTTGACGACCGACTGATTCTCGTCCTGAGGTTTGGCGGGAGCATCGGTCGAAACGGTAGGCTCTGACATGGACCGGATTCTAGCGGAACGGTGGTGAGCAGTCTATCGATGGAGAAAAAGCCATCTAGCAGGCTGCGGAAAAACTCATTCGGCCCCCTGTAGCCGTCACGAATTGCCAGGGTTGAGACGACGCTGAACAGCCATGCAGGATGCGCAAAAAGGCCGTCCAGCAAGGCCGCAGCGAGCGAAGAGGCGAATCGTACTCTGTGCCGTACGTTGAGCCTCTGAGTGATGCGAGAACGCCGCTGGCGGGCTTTTTCCGCATCCTGCTAGAAATACTGGATGGCTATCAATAAATTAGGCCATGAGTTACAGAACAGGTGAAAGAAGAAGTAGAGAACGCGAGTTGACCTCTTGCGGAGCCAGGCCCCTAGCGCTGGTCAGCGGTTCGCACCAGAGGCTCTGGACACTCGTCACGCCGCGAGTCGTTGAACAGGGGGCCGACTCGTGATGTTTACGACGTTTGCTCCTAGGTCCCTTGATCCCTCAGCCTTGGCCTGCGGCTTCATCTCCAACGTCCCATTGAACACCACACCCTCTTCCATCGAAAGGATCGGAGTGGTCAGGCTCCCTTGCACAACGGCCGGAGCACGGAGCACAATCTGGTCCTTCGCCTGAATATCGCCGTGGATGGTTCCTTGGCACACCACCGTCCCGGCTGAGACTTTGGCCTTCAGCACTGCCTCAGGACCGACGAGCAAGCCGCCGTCGGTGTGAACTTCGCCGTCCAAGGACCCATCAATCCGTACTGTGCCGGAATAGGTAATGACCCCCTTGAAATCGACATCCTTTCCGACAAAGGCCACTTCATCCGGAAGTGTCGGCCCGCTCTGTGATGGGTTGCGCTTGTCCTCCACCCACCGCTCCCGTTCCCGCTCTCCCGCTTCCCCTTCCGCCTCTTCCTGCTTCCACATGATGTCGCTCCCTCCTTGTCCCAATTGACTGATCCTAGCCAACCATTGGTCCCGCCTGGTCCCTTATCTATCGGTTGACCGCGGTGTTTTATTGAGCGCCTCAGGGAGGGAAGCAGATTCCTTATGGCTCCTGGACCAATTCATTCGACAATTCATCGGGATTGTCACCCGGACGGCCTGGGCAGATCTCGGCAAGCAGGAGGCCGCACGTCTCGATGCCTTGGCACAGCCCGCCGACGATGTCACCCGTCTTTAATCGGTCGACCGCGGACTGGACAACCTGCGACCACCGTTCCATCGGAACTCGTTGAAACAGGGGTTGATCCGGGAGCACGAAGACTTGACGCTCCAAGAGAGACACCAGAATCAGCACGCCGGTCCGCTCACGGGTCTGCGAGATGGCATGCTGCGCGAAGGCACGTTCAGCTCTGAGCCTGACTTTATGTCGCATCCGATCGGTCGGTGTGAGCAGGCGAATAAGAGGGTCACAGGCACCGAGCCATACTCCTGCACCATAGGCCAGGATCGTCGCCAGCACCAGCCAGGCCGCATTAGAAGCATGCCAGCCCCAGGGAAGCCAGAGTATTTCAGTGGTCAAGAGAATGGTGAGTGTAGACAAGGCAAGGATCAGTCCAGAGCGATGTTGCACATCGCGGTAGAGGCCGGACCGGCTGACGATCATTGGGACGATCTCCGCATTCGTGTGTTGTTCTGCCGCATGCACAGCCAGCTTGATCCGCTCGCGCTCCTCGGCTGCGAGTTTCACCCCTTCACCAGTTTCCACTGGCACCTCCCCCTCCGAAATCCCCTCCACCGCCACTGAACCCACCCCCACCACCAAATGAACCTCCGCCCCACCCGCCGCCACGGCTACTGTACCCAACCCAATCTTCCATACCGCTGGATCGACTTCTCCTTCCCCCGGTACCAGAGGCACCAATCGCCAGCAGGAGAAGCAGGGTGATGCCGCTCGCCATGAGTGCCGGGACCAACCAGGGCGCCAGGAGTGCGGAGATCCCTGCACCCGCGACCGGCCCGATCAAACGATGGATGTTCATGAACACGAGCCCCACGAGCAATCCAACAATGACGGCAATCGCGACCTGCCCAATGACATCGCTCTCTTGCCGAGGGGCTCCCTTTTCGGAAGCCTGATACGTTCCTTCGATAGTTTTTATAATGGCGTTAATCCCCGCAGTGACTCCGCCCGGCATATCACCGGCGCGAAACCGAGGCACGATCTCATTCCTGATGATCTGTGCCGAACGGGCGTCCGTTAGGACACCCTCCAACCCGTACCCGACCTCGATACGAACCTTGCGTTCCTGGATCGCCACCAACAACAGGACACCGTTGTCGGTGCCTTTCTGACCGAGTTTCCAGGTCGTCGCTACACGATGCGAGAATTCTTCAAGGGATTCGCCTTCGAGGGAGGGAACGATGAGAACCGCAACTTGATTACTCGATTGGGCTTCATGCGCCGCCAGTTGCGTTGTCAGCGACTCAACCACGGAATTCTGCAAGACATGGGCGAGATCGACGACTCGCCCAGTTAAGGGAGGAACATCAAGCGCAGAAGCAGATGTTGCGAGGGAGAACGTGGCGGCTGCCAGGTAGCAGCAGAATGCGGGGCGAGTCATGCTGAGTAATCTCAACCTGCTTCTCTGTTTCACCCTCGGCTCAAAATTTCACTTCAGGCGGCTTCGCCACTGCATTTTCATCGGCAACCGTAAAATTGGGCCGCTCTTCGAGGTGTAGAAGAAACTTGGCAGTCAGGTTGGTCGGGAAATACCGGACCATCTTGTTGTATGCCGCCACTCGATCGATGTATCGCTTACGCGCCACCGTAATCCGGTTTTCCGTCCCCTCCAGCTGGCTTTGGAGGTCCCTGAAACTTTGATCGGCCTTGAGGTTCGGATAGTTTTCAGCGATCGCAATCAGTCGGCCTAACGCCGATGTCAGACCGGCTTGGGCTTTTTGAAATGCCTCGAATGCGGCTGGGTCCTTGAGCATCTCGGGCGTCACTTGAATTCCGGTCGCCTTGGCTCTGGCATTCACAACCCCCTCAAGGGTTTCTTTTTCATGAGCCGCGTACCCTTTGACCGTCGCAACGAGGTTCGGAATGAGGTCGGCGCGGCGCTGGTATTGATTGATCACTTCACTCCACGCAGCCTTCGTATCTTCGTCCAAGCCTTGGAGGTCGTTGTAACCGCAGCCGGACACTGACAATGCACTGATCATCGTGACGGTGATCAAAGTCTTCTTCCAGTAAGTACACCCCATCGGTCCCTCCTTCAGCAGTAGAGCAGGACGCAACATCCCCACATCTCGCGATCATGCTACCATGGGCATAATCATTAAGATATGTCGATCAAGAGGGCCAATGTCACGGGAGGATCGATTCATGAGCCCGGCGGGTTTCAAGTGCGACACCGTACTCTGGGCATCTATCAAGGCCAGGAGATCGTGACTAGCCGGTGACGGTCGGCTAGACGGCCTTGGAGAGGACGTTGGAGGTGGAGCCGGAGTGTGATTGGATAAAGGTCAGAAGGCGTTTGTTCTCTTGGGCCTTGCGAAGAAACTTGAAGGCGATGCCGCGCGCACTCACTGACCGCACCATGGCGGCTACTTCGACGGGAGCTTCATCAGCGGCGATCACGATCTCCAGGTAAAAAATATCGTCAACCCGCACGTGGGTCTCACTCTTGATGATGCAACCGCCCAGGGAGAGGTCCAGCACAGTGCCATCACCCCTCACTTTTCCCCCGGAAAACGATAGGCACAGACGAACAGGGATACGGAGATGTTCCCGGCGCTCGATGGGATAAGAGGATCCCGCCATGCTCACGCGACGAGCCAGAAACCGGTGGCTACAGTGTCCACAATGATACGGAACGATCCAGACCAATGCCGCGACCAGTTCACGCGGCGATTGTGGCCGCGCACGAAGCGCTCCATCCTTTCGACATCGCGGGCAGAGCACTTGACGACTCATTCGGTCTCATCTCCGCCGCTTGAGGGCTTTTGCTGCATCCTCATTCGCACTATAAAGGCCTTTCCCCCACAGTCAAGCTGATTGCCATCTGGCGCAAATCGGCTTCCATCAGTCTTCTGCGCCATGGAGAGATTGGCAACTGGCGCTCGGCATCGCGCTGGGTTAGGAATCGAAACGATAGAAGACGGTGCCGTCAGCGTACCCGCTAGGCGGACTCTGCATGGGGAGACTCCGCCTCAGCGGTGATTGCCGCAAGAACCGAATCCTTCTCGATCCATGGCTTCCAGCATCGCTCTTACCCGACGGGTACGCTCGGGCTTCCCTTGCGGCAAGAGCGCCAGGTGAGACACCTTGGCCGCCACAAACAGCATGGCCGAGGCATTCTTACATGCAGCCACACAGGCTCCACAACCAATACAGGAGGCGGCATCCATCGCGGTTTCGGCCTGGTCCTTACTGACTAACAGAACGTTCCCGTCCACCGCTCCACCGGTATTGACGGAAATATAGCCCCCTGCCTGCATGACTCGATCCAACGCTCGGCGATCCACCACCAGATCCTTGATGATGGGAAACGCCCGTGCGCGCCACGGCTCGATCCTGATGACCGCTCCGTCGGGAAACCGCCGCATGTACAGCTGACAGGTAGTAATGCCGCGGTCCGGGCCATGCGGGATTCCATTGATCACCAGCGAGCAACTTCCACAAATGCCTTCACGGCAATCCTGCTCGAACGCCACCGGCTCTTCACCCTTTGCGATCAATCCTTGATTTACGCTATCGAGCATTTCCAAGAACGACATGCCGGAGCTCACGTCGCCAGCCTCATACGTCACAAACCGGCCTTTCTCGCCCGGGCCCTTCTGCCGCCAAATGTTCAACGTGAATTTCATGATATCCGTCTATCTCACTCCCCTCGCTCCTGGCCCTTTTCCTCCTCACCGATTACTGATAACTTCTCGTGGTCGGCGGCACGAATTCAAAAAGCAGGGGTTCTTTGTGTAAAGCGGGCGATGCACCTTCTCGGTACTCCCATGCAGCCACGTGCGCGAAACGGCTGTCGTCACGTTGCGGCTCGCCCGCGTCCGTCTGATACTCTTCTCGGAAGTGCGCTCCGCATGACTCCTCCCGATGCAACGCATCGTGACAAAGCAGTTCGGCGAATTCGAGGTAGTCCGCCACTCGCCCTGCATACTCCAACTCTTGGTTGAAGGCCTCTCCTGATCCCGGAACCATCACACCACGCCAAAATTCTTCCCGCAGAGCCGGGATCGACGTCAGTGCCAATTTAAGCCCTTCCTCATTCCGGGACATGCCGCAATGATTCCACAAGAGCTGCCCGAGTTCCCGGTGAAATGAGGCAGCCGTTCGACACCCCTTTGAATTCAAGAGCCGGCTGATTCTCGCCGTCGCGCGCTGAAGCGCCGCCCGAGACTTCTGATGATCTTCACCGACAGGAGTGAACTTCGCCGTCGCCAAATAATGCCCGATTGTATACGGCAAGATAAAATAGCCATCGGCAAGCCCTTGCATGAGAGAGCTGGCTCCGAGCCGATTGGCACCGTGATCCGCGAAGTTCGCTTCGCCGATCACAAAGAGTCCCGGGATGGTACTCATGAGATTGTAGTCAACCCAGAGCCCTCCCATCGTATAGTGCGGCGCCGGGTAAATTCGCATGGGTGCGTGGTAGGCATCTTCCCCTGTGATCCGCTGATACATCTCGAAGAGGTTGCCGTAGCGCTCCCGGACCACATCAAGTCCCTCCTGGTGGAGTACATCGGCGAAATCCAGGTACACGCCGTGGCCGCCCGGACCGACGCCGCGACCTTCGTCGCACACGGCCTTCACGGCACGGGATGCGAGATCCCGTGGTGTGAGATTGCCGAAGCGTGGGTATCGACGCTCCAGAAAGTAGTCGCGTTCCGCCGCGGGAATATCCTCCGGAGGCCGGTGATCTCTCGCCATCTTCGGAACCCACAATCGCCCGTCGTTGCGAAGCGATTCGGACATCAGGGTCAACTTGGCTTGATGTACGTCCCCCGGCGGGATCGCTGTGGGGTGGATCTGCGTAAAGCAGGGGTTCGCGAATGCGGCACCCTGCTTCCACGCGCGATAGGTAGCTGTCACGTTGCTGCCGCTCGCGTTGGTCGACAGATAGTACACATTGCTGTAGCCGCCGGTCGCAAGAACCACGGCATGAGCCGTATGAGTACTCATCTGTCCGGTGACAAGATCGCGCACCACGATTCCTCGAGCCTGCCCGTCGACCACGACAAGATCCAGCATCTCGGTGCGTGGCCGCATGGTGACCTGACCTCGCTCAATCTGCCAGCAGAGCGCCGAATAGGCTCCCAAAAGAAGTTGCTGTCCGGTCTGTCCTCGGCAGTAGAACGTACGCGAGACTTGGACGCCCCCGAACGATCGATTTGCCAGCTGCCCGCCGTACTCCCTGGCAAACGGGATGCCGAGCGCCACACATTGATCGATGATTTGTGTACTCACCTGGGCGAGTCGGTAGACATTGGCCTCGCGAGAGCGGAAGTCTCCACCTTTGATCGTGTCATAGAACAGGCGGCCTACACTGTCTCCGTCGTCTTGGTAATTCTTGGCGGCATTGATGCCTCCTTGTGCCGCAATGCTGTGGGCGCGGCGTGGACTATCCTGAAAACAAAAGCACTCCACCTGATAGCCGAGCTGTCCCAAGGTTGAAGCCGCACTGGCTCCCGCAAGGCCGGTGCCGACGACGATGACCCTGATCTTCCGCTTGTTATTCGGACTCACCAATTTTTCGCTGAACCGACGACGGTCCCATTTGGTTTCCAGTGGGCCGGGAGGAATTTTTGGATCAAGCTTCATCATCCTCGTACGATCCCAAAGAAGACGGCTAGGATGATGGCGACATTGCCAAGAACAACCAGCAGCGCAACCGTGGGACCGGCGGCATTGAAGAGTCGGTTGAATGCGGCATGTTCCAGCCCCAATGTCTGTAAACTGCTGGTGACGGCATGAGTCAGATGCAGGCCCAGCCCCAACTGGCCCGCCACGTAAAGCGCTACGATGAACGGATTCTGAAAGGCATGAACGATCTTCCCATACACATCACGATGTCCTTCGGCGTCGAGGCGATCGGCAGAAAAGGGATCGATGACGTCGGCCGTCAGATGCAACAGGTGGAATATGATGAAAAGCAAGAGCACAAGGCCGGAGGCGGCCATTGTGCGGGATGCAAAAGATGCCTGGCGATACTCACGGACCGCATAGGCGACGGGGCGAGCACGACGATTCCGAAAGGTCAACTGGATCGCCAGGACGATGTGGAGAGCCGCAAGGCTCAGCAACCCAATCCGGGCTGTCCAGAGGAGGATCGGCATGTCTCGGAGAGACGCCGCATAACCATTGAGCGCATGGGACCCTTCGAACACCTGAAGATTTCCCAACATGTGAAAAATAACATAGATAACGAGCCCCAGTCCGCTCAAGGCCATGACGACTTTACTGCCGACTGAGGACTGAAAATGGTTAGACGGGCGTGTCATGCGTGCAATATTATATACACCGATGTGACGAGAGCACAGCCTCTTACTCTGCGGGAGCCATCGACGTTCCGCTTCTATGTACTCTCCTCATGCTGCAACCTCAAGAGTCCCCTCGCGCAGTATGAGAGTGCTTCACGATGCCCCATCTGCGGGAACTGTGAACGGCTTGACGACCGTCTCATCCCTGTAAGATCTGAGGAATCTGTACCGTTCTTCTCTTCTTTACCGGAGAGGATACGCGTGAATCGATTCGGAAGCTACCTTGTAGCTGGGTGCTCGTGCCTCTTGAGTCTTTGGGTCTGTACCTCAACGAACGCACTAGCCAGGACAATCGTCGTGACCGTCACCTACAAGGGTCCCGCACAAGATGAAGAGTTTGCCTCCACCAAATCACCAGATGCCGATTATTGCTCGACCATGCCTACATGCGGTCGTGGTTCCCTCCCGTAAAAAACGCTCTTATGCCATCTCGTTAAGTGATGGTCGGTTTGAGATCCATCGAGTGCCCGCCGGTGAACTCACCCTCAAGGTATGGCATCCTCGCATAGGATCATTCGACATCGACGTCATGGTTCCTCAGGAGGGCACGTTGCGCGTCGACGTCGAGCTTCCGGTGAAGTAGTTTGACTTCCTTCTTCCGTTTCCGTTCCAACACCAGGCTCGACCGTCATTCATGTTCGGGTGCAGAAAGCTAGGTGGGTGAAGGAGGAGAATTGTAGGAGTCCGCGAGGCAATCGTGCAAGCAACCTATTCCGGTTGTCTTCGAGCAATAACCCAGTTCGCGGCCTTATCTGACGATCGATGTACCCGACACGCGTGGAGTGACTCGCCTGACTTGGGGCTCAAGTTGATCGGAAGGATTCATGCCGGGGACGAGTAAATCGAGCGCCATGACACAATTCCGCCCCCCCTCCTTCGCAGCATAGAGAGCCTTGTCCGCTTGATCAATCAACTCCAAAGGGGTCCGCGCCCCAAAGGTCGTTGCTGAAACTCCAATACTGACCGTGATCACCAAGCCAGCGCCCATCCGCATCCTGTCAGTCGCCTCTGCTCCGATACGAATCCGAAGACGCTCCGCCAGGTCAGAAGCTTCGGTCAACGTCGTACGCGGAAACATCAGACAGAACTCCTCTCCTCCATACCGACCCACCGTGTCCGTCAATCGCAGCCCGCTGCAAAGGCAGCTGGCGACAGCTTGGATGGCTTGATCCCCCACGGCATGTCCGAATTGATCGTTAATGAGCTTAAAATTGTCGATGTCTACCATCAGACAACAGAGCTCGCTACCATGCTCCCGACTTTCAGCAAGAGCCTTTTCAAAAGCTTCGTAAAATGCACGGCGGTTCAAACATCCGGTGAGCGGGTCGCGCGACGCCAGGCACTCGAGCTCGCCGTTTTGCCGTAGAATTTCAGCCTGCGCTACCTCAAGATCCGCCACGGCCCGTACGAGAGCCTCATTCATTTCGGTTAATTGTTGGTTCGCGCGTTGAAGCTCCTTCGTACGTTCATCGACAAGATTGCTCAATAGATTCAGTTGCCCTGCCACCTCGCGAGCCAGGTCCCACTTTCGAGAGAGCGCGGTGGCGAGCTGCAAGACCTCGATGCCGTTAAACGGTTTCTGGAGGATCAACAACTTATCGTCCCTGCCGATTCGAGCCCGAATTTCGTCCCAAGGCTGGTCGGAATAGGCCGTGCAAATGACCACCTGAAGCCCTGCATCGGCTTTCCAGAGATACTCGATGGTTTCCAACCCATCCCAGCCTGGCGGCATGCGCATGTCCACAAAAGCCACCGCATAAGGCCGTCCTTCCTGACGCGCCATTTGTACCAGGGCCAAAGCGGCTTGGCCCTGATTAGCGTAATCCAGTTCGAAACGAACAAGAGCCTGCACGAGAGGCTCGTCACCGAATAGTGCCGCGCGGGCTTCATCCAGGACCTGTGTCTCGGTTCCCGGTTGAAGGATCTTTCGAAAATCATCGTGGATCGACACGTTGTCGTCAATGACCAAGATCCGACGGTTTTGACTACTATCATTGCTATCCAGCTTCATTCATATCTTTCTCACCGCGCCAACAGGCGATGCTTCCTAGGATGCGCGGGCATCAATTGTAGGCAACCATTGGCGGACAGTTCTCTATAGCTCTTTCAGTCCCACAGGTTTCGGCAGGAAACCGTCCATCCCACCTGCAAAGCAGGAGGCTTCAACGCTACTCACCGCGTGACCTCACACTGCGACGATCACCCACCCGAGTTTCTTGTCCCGGACCAGCCATGAACTCGTGCATATCCTTGAGAAGCGTCAGGACATCTTGTGCGCATCGCTGTATGGTCGCCATATGCTCCCGCTGTCCAGGATTGAGAGTGCCGTCAAGCAGCAGGGCGGCCCTACTGACGAGCTCGTTCATGGGCACGAAGATTTCGTGACTCATGATCGCGAGAAATTCTTCCTTCTGTCGGAACATCGACTCGGCACCTTCCAATGCCCCATTCGTTCCAGTTTCCGCATCCCGTGCAACACGTTCTTGCAAACGTTTATTCGCTTCCTGCAACTCAGCCGTTCGCTGACTCACGCTGTACGCAAGACTGTCAATCTGTTGCTTGACCGAACGCGCCAGGTTCCATTTCTTCGTCAACGCATTGGCCAGTTGAACGACCTCGATGCTGTTGAAGGGTTTCATTAAAACAAGCAGCTTGTCGGTTTCTCCGATGCGACGACTCACATCTTCCCATGGATGATCGGAATACGCGGAACAAATTACGATTTGGATATCAGGATCGGCATACCAAAGATGTTCGACCGTCTCGAGACCATCCCATCCCGGTGGCATACGCATATCCACGAAGGCCACTGCATACGGAGTCCCCCTCTGATGAGCACTCTGAGCAAGACCGAATCCCTCTCGCCCTTGACTCGCAAAATCGAGCTCATAGTGAATCTGTGGTGGAAGAGTCGGAGCCTCTCCAAACAAAGCGGCCCGAGCCTGACCCAATGAGTCCGACTCTTTCGGTGCCATCAAGATTTTCCGGAAGTCCTCGTGGATATTGACGTTATCGTCGATCACGAGAATTCGTCGATTGTCGTTCGTCATGCGGCGGCCTCCGCTAGAATTAATGGGATGTCCAGTGTGAAGGTGGCTCCACACCCTTCGCCCGCGCTTTGCCCTTCCAGCGTTCCACGAAGATTCTTGGCAACGATGGCGGCACTATGGAGCCCTAATCCATGACCAGCTTTTCTCGTCGTAAAGCCCTGCGTAAACAGCTTCGGGAGGTTTTCCGGTTTGATCCCGCCGCCGGTATCGATCACTTCAAATCTGGCGAAAGCCTTGCAGGAAGGCACTCCGACGCGCAGTGTGAGGCGGCGCCTGGTCCCCGAGTGCTCAACCATCGCGTTCTTAGCGTTGGTGATCAAATTAACCAATACCTGCAACACTTGGTGTCGGTCCGTCATAGTTGTAGGGACTGGGCTGTACTCGCGTACGACTTGGATTTGATATTTCTGAGGTTCAGGCATCGCCATCAGCAAGGCCTGTTCCATCAAATCTTCGGCCGACGCGGGCTCACGGATATTCCCGGCGCGTGCGATATCCTGCTGCGACATGATCACCTGTTTGATGTGGTCGACCTTTTTCACAAGGGAGTCGAGTTCGCCTTGGATCGTTTGATGGCTTCCACTCAGAGACTCGGCCACCAACCCAAGATACGAAGGGATCTGCTTACCCTTCGGGTCTGCGGTCAAGAATTCTTGTAAGTTGCCCTGATGTTCGTGGAAGAGTGACGCAATACGGCAGACGTCTCCCACCATCGGCTTTTTGAGCGTCTTCAGCAAGGTATCCGTCGACACATTAATGCTGTTGAGGACGTTGCCGACATTATGGAGCACGCTCGAGGCCACATCCGCCATGCCGGCTTGGCGTGAGGCGTTCATGAGTTGCTGATACAATTTTTCTTTTTCGGCCTCGGCCTTTTTGCGTTGGTCGATCTCGACGTACAAATTCGAATTCGTGGCCTCGAGTTCTTGGTTCTTCTGTAAAATTTGGACACGTGACGCTTCCAATTCACTGTTCGCTTCCTTGAGCTGAGAATTGGCCCGATCAAGCTCCGTGACATCGTGAAAAGAGACGAGCGCCCCTCTGACCGTGGACCCGTCGTCCATAATCGGCACCGTATTGACGATCAATTTCCTCGGTTCGCCCTCGGGAAGATTTAAGAGAAGAGGGGTATTGTCTTGGGGCTGCCTGTCCATGATCGCCCTGGTCCAGGGATGCACCGACACCGAGGCTGATGGAGTAACTGGCTTCCAGGAGAGGGACCCGAGGTCAGATCCGATCAATGCCATCACGGGCTTGCCCACAGCACGACTGAATGAGTCATTTGCCAGGACGATGATGTCTTGAGTGTCAATCATGACCACGCCCTGCGTCAGCGCATCGAGCGCGGCTTTTACACGAGTGGGAATAATGCCGGAGGGATCCAGCTGGCGCAGTGTGCGTTTCATGAAGAAGAGGTAGCCGACAAATCCCACTACGCTGACGAATGCCAGGAAACGCACCCATGGGTCCTTCAGAAAGCGGTCTAAGCCCGACACCTCAGTTTGGCGAAACGCCACTTGAAGCACACCCCATGGCTGGTCGCCGGAAAAGATCGGGACTTGGAGGAATTGGAGCGTTGATTCGTCACCGGCCGGCTGCACCCATACGTGAGTATGGTCACCAACCTGCGCGATCGCTTCGCCGCCTTTTTGAAGGAGCGCCAGCGACAAGATATCGTGATTCCGCTTGGCCAGCGTCTCCATCGCGAATTTGATCGTCTCGATTTGTTCTCGTTCAGCCAACGCCGAGTATTGGACTGCCAGAGACTCTGCCAAGTCGCGACGATATTCAAAGACCTGGCGATCATGGTTGGGCACAAGATCAACAAGCGAATCGCCTGCCAACATGACACTGACTGTCAAGCTGACCAGACCAAAACTCACCCAGACTAACGGTGTCACTCGCATGACTTCGTTCCGCTTACGCGTCTCGTCTCTTGCTGTCTTGTCCGCTGTTTGACGATTTCAATACGCGATCCAGACCACGGAACTGCCTATTTTCTTGTTCATCTTCCTCACGGGTCTTGCGATCGTGTTTCCGGCGGTCTGTTTCGCCTATACCCAGGACAGGCAGCGGATCAAAATGCCGCCAGGCCGGCATCGAGACGAGGAAGCTCGCGAGCAGCGAGCCGCCGCGCAGAATCCACGCCACGAACCCCGCAGATAAGGCCATCCCGGAGAATGAGGCCACTCGCCCGAGTAGGTGGGTCTGATGCTCGCGCTCTTGGATGCCACGCTCCAGATCGTCGGCTAGTTTGGTCAACCGCTCGACGAGCTTGTGACCGACGGCCAATACCTTTTTCACCGGGAGTGAAAACAGTTCCGCTGGTCGCGCCGGCGGCTCCTGAATCCCGAGGGTGGGCTGTTCGATCCTGGCAACCGTTCGATTCGCGATCACGGCTCTCGGCAGCGGATCGTTGGTTGCGCCGACCACGGACAGTTCTTTCCCCGGCACCCCCGCGCCTATCAACGCTGGAGGTGGCTGTATTGGAGGTGGAACGACAGCGCTATTTCCTCCAGGCCCGGACCCTGTTCCTGAGCCCGGTCCAGGTCCTGAGTCAGAGCCTCCAGAACCTCCTGTGCTGCCATCGCCCCCGCCACTACCGCTATCTCCGCCACCGGGCGGTGGGAAGAATGGCGAAACCGTCAGTGTAAACGTGGAGGCACCAATTGTGCCTCCAGCTCCATCACTGACGGTGAACGTGAAACTGTCGCTCGTCGCGGCAGCACCACTGTGGACGAACACGAGCCAACCTGCATCGATGTCAGCTTGCGTGAAGGTGGTGATCGCCACGCCGGGAGCGGTTGTCAGTTCGAGTTGCCCATTGAGAGGAGCGGTCGTCACCGTATAGACCAATTGGGCCGGCGTGTTATCCAGATCAGCCACTTGCAACTCACCCGCTGTGATGACATCGGTCAATCCTTGAACGACCGTTGAGCCAGCATTCACGGCAAGAGTTGGAGCGCTATTCACGGACGTCACAGTGAAACCGAACGTCGTGGCTCCGATATTGCCCCCTGCTCCGTCGCTCACCGTAAACGTAAAGTTGTCGCTGGCGGTAAACGAACCATTGTGGACATAGACGACCTGACCCGCATTGATCTGCGCTTGTGTGAAACTAATGATGGCGACACCAGGAGCAGTGGTGAGCTCAAGTTGACCATTCACTGGTGCAACGGTGACTGTATAGGTCAGCTGAGCGGGTGTATTGTCCACATCGGTGACCTGGAGCTCGGCGGTAGTAATGGGGTCGGTTCCACCCTGCGCCACTGTGGAGCCGGTATTGGAAGCCACCACCGGCGCATCGTTGACCGCCGCCACCGTGATCGTGCTGGTCACCCCGGCGGAGTTCAGATTGCCGTCGTTGACCACCCAGGTCACGGTGCGGGTGCCCGTGTTGGGATTATTGGTGTTGGTGTTCTCGTAGGTGAGGCTCTCCAGCGCCGCTTCGTAGTTGGCGAGGGTGTCCGTGCCCGTCAGGGTCAAGATCCCGGTCCCGACGTTGTAGCTCCCCGTGATGGTCCCCGTGTTGGTAAAGGCCAGCACGTCTTCGCCGCTCACGAACCCGCCGGTGAGACTGACGGTGGCCGACTCGATGTTGGTGTCGTCCACATCGGTGATGGTGAGCGTCGCATCGATCACCTGCGGCCCGTCCCCCTCGGTATAAGCCAGCGTGCCGCCCGCCCCCGCCACCACCGGCGCATCGTTGACCCCGCTGACCGTCACGGTCGTGTCGTAATTGGCGCTGGTGCCCCCGTCGCCGTCGGTGAGGACGAAGCGCACGGTGCGCGCCCCCGTCGTGGGCGCATTGGTATCGGTATCCTGATAGGTAATGTTCTGCACGAGGGCGGTGACGGCCGTCGGCGTGGCGCTGGCGTTGAACGTGATGACGAGGTTCGCGCCGCTGCTGCCGCCGGTAAAGGTGCCGATGGTCACGCCTTGATAGGTGACGTTCGCACCACTCACGCCGATCTGGCCGGCTCCGGCCCCTTGGTTGCGGATCGCGAGCACGTCCTCCGCGCTGTCGCTGCCCGCCGTGAAGCTCACGGTCAGGGTGCCGCTGTTGAAGTCGGCGCTGTCCACGTCGGCGACCACGGCGTTGGCCCCCTGCTCGATCACCACCGCCCCGTCGCCTTCGTTATAGGCCAAACTGTCGCCCGCCAGGTTCGTGATGGTCGGCGCATCGTTGACCGGGGTGATGGTGAGGCTCGCCGTATCCGTCGCTGTCGAAAAGGCCGTCGTGCCGCCGGTGGTGCTCGTGTCCGCCGCGCCCCCGTTGGCGCCGCTGGTCCGATCCCAGGCCCGGAACGTGATCGCCGTGGGGAGCGAGCCGTTGTAGTCGGCGTTCGGCTGGAAGTAGAGCCGCGTATTGGCGTCGACCGTAAGCAGTCTGGCCGAAGTGTCGCTGACTGCACCAAGTGCATTCCAACTGGTTCCGTTATTGGTCGAGTAGAACCAGGTGCCGTTGGTCGTGTCGGCCGCCGTCACCGCGATGCCCAGTAGCGCACCGGAATCAATGTCGGTGACGTTGTCCACTTGTCCCGATGGCGAGGCGAAGTCCACCAGCGCGGAGACCAGCGTCCCCACTGCGCCCACCGGTGCGCCCGAGTCTTCATTTTGCCCTGTCAGCGTCGGACTCTTCGTGTTGTCCAGCACCGGAGCGTCGTTGACCGGATTCACCGTGATGCTGCTCGAGGCGGTATTGGTGCTGAAGGCGCTGGTGCCTCCGTTTATTGTTGTGTCCGCAACCCCACCCGGTGTCCCGCTCGTATGGTCCCACGCCCGGAAGGTCAGGCCGTTGGTAACCGTGCCGTTCCAGTCGGCATTGGGCACGAACCGCACAATAGTATTCGCGTCAGTCTCCAGGAGCCGGGCCTGGGTGGTCGAAGGTGATCCAAAGTTCTGCCAGCTCAACGCGCCGTCGGTCGAGTACTGCCATGTGCCGTTACTGTTATCCACCGCTATCACAGCAATCCCCGTGACTGCGCCGCTGTCCACATCGGTTACATTTCCCGCGATCAGCGCGGAGACAGCCATCCCTAGGTTCGTGGCGTCCTCGTTGATAGACCCCAGGTTGTTGGCCCCGGTCAACACCGGCGCATCGTTGACGGGATTGACGGTGAGGCTCGCCGTATCCATCACGGTGGAAAAGGCCGTCGTGCCGCCGGTGGTGCTCGTGTCGGCCGTGCCCCCGTTGGCGCCGCTGGTCCGATCCCAGGCCCGGAACGTGATCGCGTTGGCGATCGTGCCGTTATAGTCGGCGTTCGGCTGGAAGTAGAGCCGTGTGCTGGCGTCGGCGGCCAAGAGTCGCGCACTGGTGTTCGTCACCGCCCCGAGGGCGACCCAGATTATGCCGCCGTTGGTCGAGTAGTACCAGGTCCCGTTGGTGGTATCGGCCGCTGTGATCGCGATCCCCAAAGACTGCCCCGCATTCGGATCGGTGACGTTGTCCACTTGACCTGCCGGCGCCGCAAAGTCCACCAGGCTCGACACGAGCGTGCCCACCGCCCCCACCGGCGCCCCGGCGTCTTCGTTGATCGCCGTCAGGACCGGTGTCTTTGTCCCATCCAGCACCGGAGCACTGTTCGGTGTGCCTGAATCTTTCACGAGAACCGGGAAGTCACTGGCATTGATCCCGTTGTACGTCGGATCGGCGCTGGACGTGGAAGCGGTCACCAGTGTGATTGACTGGTCGCCGTCAATGATCCAATCTTCAAGCCCGGTGATGGTGACGACCTGCGGGATGTTCCAGTTCACGCCGTTGAAAACCAAGGTGTTTGTGCTGAGGGTTGCTTCGGTGACGTCCGACACCGATAGATTCAAGGTCACGGGAGCCGTCGGCGCGGTGTTCAAGACCACGGTGAATTGCGCGGTGGAGCCTTCGGTTACGACCGGGTTCAGTTGGTAGAGTCGTACGAAGACGCCGTAGGTGTCACCAGGACCGTTTCCTTCCCATGCCATCACCAGGCGGCCGTCGTCGTTCATGTCCATAACAGGGTACGCTTGATAGCCGCCTGCAGTCTGGTTCACCTGGACTGATGAGCCGACACGGTTTCCGTTGGCATCGAATCGTTGCATCCACACCGATTCCGCGCTGCCATCCAGTGCATTCCCATCGGTCCAAGACACCACAAAATTGCCGAAGCGATCCATGGCAAGTGTTGGCCCGTATTGGTCGCCGACGGTGTTGGTGGGAACAGCAAATTCATTCCCCAGCGCAGTGCCGTCTGCCGCAAAACGACGAGCATAGACGCCGTTCAATGAGCCGTCCTGAGCATTACTTTCCCACACCACGACGAAATTCCCTGCGCTGTCCGCTCGGACAACCGAGTATTGCTGCGAGCCGGCCGTGAACTGGTTGATGCGAAATTGGGCGGTAACTGGATTGGTATTGGCGTCGTACAAGCGTCCATAGACGTCGCCGTTTTCCGTCCAAGTCACGAGGAACGAACCGTCTCCTTTGACTTCCAGAGAGTCGAGGACTTGGTCGGTTCCGGAAACGGTCGATAGAAGCACCTCGCCGCCGACTTTCACGCCTGCGGCGTCAAAACGTTGAAATACCGTTTGTGCATTTGCCCCGCCACTGTCCACCCAGCTAGCGACAAAACTTCCATCGTCGGCAAAGTCCAATTCCGGATATTGTTGCTGGCCGAACGTTGTCGTATTGACCAGGAATTCACCGCCAACGCGAGTGCCGTTTGCCGCAAAGCGTTGACCGAATATCCCTGTGGATCCCCCATCGCCCGGGCTGTCCCACAGCACGATGAAGCTGCCATCTGGCGCCATCGCGACTGAAGCGTTATCCTGCTTATTCCCCGTGGTGGTATTGACCAGGAACTCCCCGCCGAGCTTGTTGCCGTTCACGTCAAATCGCTGGCCGAACACTCCGTACTGGCTTCCATCCGCACCGCCCGTATCGATCCAGACCTTGACGAAGCTTCCGTCTGATGCAACGGCGACCGTCCTGATCGACCAGTAGTAATTCCACTGGTCGCCGCTGACGGTCGTATTGACAAGGATTTCATTTCCAACCGGCGTGGGATTCAGCACGTTGATGCTTACGCCAGGCGTGTTGGTGTTCGGCGTCACCGTCAGCGCCACCGTGTCCACGTCGGTGACCGCGTTCGCATCCCTGCTCGTGACCGTCAGCGTGTCGCCGCCCGTGAAGTGCCAGGTGCCTTGATAGGTCAGCGTCGCCAGGGCCGCGTTGATCTGCGCCTCGGTGCCCGCCAGGGTCAACGTGTTCGTCCCGTTCGCCCCCGCACTAACGGTGGCGCCGCCCGCCAGATCCACTGTCAGCGTCCCGTTCGTGACCGTCAGCTGCGTCGTCGCCAGGTTGCCGTCCACATCGGTGACGCTCACGCCACTGATCGGGAGCGCAATGTCCTGCACCACGGTCTGCGGCCCCGGCACGGTGTTCACCGGCGCATCGTTGACCGGATTGATGGTCAGGCTCGCCGTATCCGTCGCCGTCGAGAAGGCGGTCGTGCCGCCGTTGGTGCTCGTGTCGGCCGTCCCCCCGTTGGCGCCGCTGGTCTGGTCCCAGGCCCTGAACGTGATCGCTGTGGGGAGCGAGCCGTTATAGTCGGCGTTTGGCTGGAAATAGAGCCGCGTGTTGGCGTCGGCGGCCAACAGTCGCGCACTGCTATTGGTCACGGCACCCAGCGCGTTCCAGCTGACCCCGTTATTGGTCGAGTAGAACCAGGTGCCATTGGTGGTATCCACTGCGGTGATCGCGATGCCGAACACCGCACCGCTGTCCACCTCCGTTACGTTATCGACTTGACCCGCCGGACTGGCAAAATCGACCAGCGATGAAACCAGCGTCCCCACCGCACCGGACGGCGCGCCCGAGTCTTCGTTCTGCGCCGTCAGCGTCGGGCTCTTCGTGTTGTCCAGCACCGGCGCGTCGTTGACCGGATTCACCGTGATGGTGACCGTGGCCACGTTCGAATCGACCGTGCCGTCGTTGGCTTTGTACGTGAAGCTGTTGATGCCGCTGAAGTTGACGTTGGGCGTGTAGGTGAACGAGCCGTCGGAGTTGATGCTTAAGCTGCCGTTTGCCGGCCCGGTTACGACGCTGGTGTTCACCTTGATCAGGGGGCTGTCGATGTCTGAGTCGTTCTGCAGGACTCCGGCCTGCGCGATACTTTGAACCTGTGCGCCCGAGAGGGCCGTGTCATAGATTCGCACCTCGTCGATCTTGCCGCCGAATAATCGTGTCCCGGAACTTGTCCCACCGATAAGGAGGCTATTCCATACGGAGCGGTCGTTCTCACTACCGGGGTCAGTCCCTTCGAGTTGGCCATCCACGTATAGCGAAGCGCTCTTGAGCCCGCCGCCCACATCGGATACGGTCACTGCAACATGATGCCAGCCGGCGGTATCCGTGAAATTCGATGCCGAAGCAATAAAGATGGAGTTAGCGGTGGTGGGAGGTACGTCATAGCCGAGAGAGAAAACAATCTTATTGTCGTAAGACGCATTGTAGCCACCAACCGAGAGGCTCATTTCAGAGGTCGCAGGGCTGGTGGACCCGCCATTGCCGTATCCATTTCCACCGGTGTAACCCTCCCAGAGAATATGGTGGGACCCCGTCGTGGTATTGGTTTGGAACCATGCCGATAGTGTGAAGCTACTGGCGGTCTTCGCGATGGTACTGTTCGTCGAGACGTAGTCAGTGGTCCCATCGAATGACAGTGCGTTGGTACCAACGTAGCCGCCGGTCCAGGCGGGATCGTTTGCGTCGACACCCGCGGTGCTTCCCAGGGTCCCGTTATTGCCAAACGATCCAGAGTCCACCGCGGTTTGGCTCGTCCCGCCATCGTTGAATTTCCAATAGTTCGCCAGATTCGTGGTTGGCGGACCGACAACCAGCGTCGTATCTTCGTTGACCGAGTACGCATCATCCACGGCCACTGGCGGCACAAGGACATGATCGAAGTCGGTGCGCACCTGCTCACTGAAGACGATACCTGTCTCGATCTGACCGGTCGACAACTCCAGCACCCAGTCGCCGCCCAACTGCGCAGCTCCGGTCAGATCATCAGAAGCCTCGACATCGGCGCCGGTCAGAGAGGCCAGCCGTATCATGGCTTCCTGGCCGGCATCGCCTTTGCCAAAATCGCACCCGTAGACCAGGATGTCCGAATTCGCGGACAGATGGCTGCCGATCTCGCCCAGCAGCGCGGCATACTGCTCGCTCATGGAGTCCGCATTGAGCACCGCAGTGCCGAGCTGGAAGGAACCCTCGCTGCCGTGCGACACAATGTGTATCGCATCCACGTTCTGCTGGTTCGTCAGATAATCGGCGATCTGCTGGATGCCATCGCGCGAGCCATCCAGCAGAACCACCGTGGCGTTCGGATTGACGTCGGCCAGCAACGCTTCGTAGTCCTTAATGGAGGTGTCGACGAACGCGATTTCGTGGCGCGTGGCTCCCGGCTGCGGCACGGCTGCCACGAGATTGTCCTGGCTCGCCGCGCCCGTATCGTTCGTGTTGGTGCCGGCGAAGGTCGACAGCGCATGGTCCCAGGTCGCTTGAGTGGAGGCGCTGATCACGACGGCGGTCTCGATCGGGCCGGTGGAGACTTCCAGTTGCCAGTTGCCGCGCTCGGCAGCGCTGCCGGTCTGGTCCTTGCTCGCGGCCACATCGGCGCCCGTGAGCTGGGCCAACGTGTTCAGGGCCAATTGCCCGGCATCGCCATGGCCGAAACTCGAACCATAGATCAGGAGGTCGGCGTTTTGTGACAGGCTCTGACCGATTTGCTGGAACGATTGTGCATAGGTCGTGCTAATCGAATCCTGGGTCAGGAAGCTGGCCCCGAGATGCATCTCGGCCTCGGTGCCCTCGCCGATCAGGTGGATCGCATCGATGTTGGTCCGGCCGGCGAGGATCTCCGCCATCTGCTGCACGCCGTCCCGGGAGGAGTCGAGGATATGCACTTCGACGTTGGGGCTGATCCCGTCGACGAGCTTCTGATACTCCAGGACGCTGGAGGACACAAATACGACTTCCTGGCGGGCAGTCGATTGATCGTATGCTGCTAGGGCATCGAACAAGGCCTTGTCGTCGGCGGTGAATTGGGGTTCCCCCGTGGGCGCAGGTGCCTCAGGCGTGGGGTCAGCCGTTGTCGCGTCATCGGGCGAGGCAGCCGCATCCGTCTGCTGTTGCGCGACCTGTTCGGTGGTCACGGTGCTGGCCGTGGCGACGGCAGCTCCATCGAACATGATCCTTGGTTCGAGCGCGAGCCAAGACATCCCAAACGTGGGGACCGCTGCACCCTGATCTATTGGCGTGCGTCGGCGCCCGCAGGTGGATCCCCCGGCGGCCTTCTTGGATCGGCGTAGTATTCGCATAATACTGGGAAGACCTGCATTCCCGATATTCCAATGAAGCTAGCAAGGCAAGTGCCATTTCTCGAAACAAATTCACCTTTTTATACAAGGGCTCTAGACTGTGCACTGCGGAGGGGTTCGTTGAGGGTCACAGAATGTGACGAGGGACCCCCTTTGCTTGTCCAATGCTGTCGGAGCGAGGGTTCCCGGTCCTAACCAGCCGCTCTGGTTCTAGCAGAATGTTGAAGCACTATTTTGACATTTTGACGCTCGTGAACTTTCGACCTCTTGGAGGTGATGGACCGAATCAGTCGAGCGGGCAGGATGTTCAAAAAGGCCTTCCAGCAAGGCCGCAGCGAGCGAAGAGGCGAGGCATACACAGGTCTGTATGTTGAGCCTCTGAGCGACGCGAGAACGAAGCTGGAGGACTTTTTCAACATCCTGTTTACACGCCGCTTTCGCGAATCAGAATCCGAGCCCCCTTCTCCCAGGCCCGTTGGGCGAAGCTGATACGAGGGCCTTCTACCAGCAGGGTCCCTCGCACCGCCTGGTTCCAGCGCGGAGAGGGCTCGACGAGGCGCAGCGTGATGCGATACACGGAGGTTTCCGGTCTCAACTTGTGATTGGCATCTTCTCGAACCGGCACCTCGCCGCCATAGAGAGAAGCCAGGTAGGGAACCGTAAAGCTGCTTTCATCGATGTCCCGAATTTCGACGACCTGCGCCTCCAAGCTCGGCCGTTCCGGACCTTCAGGAATGAATCGAGCAGACTGGCCCGAACGGAGGTAGCCAACCTCGGTTTCAGGAGCCAAGGCATGCAGCTCCTCTCCCGCTGGATCGACCACGTACGCGATCGGCAACTCCTTATTGATCCATCGTCCCACATGCAAGGCCTCCGACCGGTCGGTGACCACCCCGTAGATCGGCGCGGTGAGCGAGAGATTCTGCTGCTGCTGCACAAGCCCCTCGAGCTGTGAGAGGTGAGCCTTCAAAGTTTCCAGCGTCACCTGATGCTTCGCGAGTTCCTGTTGATCGGCGAATTGACGGCGCCCCCTCAACTGTTCGACCTCGATTCGCTTGCGCGTCAAGGCTACATCTTTGTCGAGTGCCGGCGATTCCAACTCGACCAAGGTGTCCCCCTTCTCCACCTGCCGCCCTTCGGTGAGTGCCAGTTCGACGATTCTCCCCGGCATGGGCGCATAGATCGTGGCATGGGGGGTGGATTCCAACACCGCTGGAAGGATGATCCGGTCCGACCACGGAATGAACAGCAGCGCCACCAGGGAGATCGCGGCCCCGGCTGAGACCCCTACGCGCTTCCGTTCGCGAACCGCTCCACGCAACATCCACCAGGCATTCAGTTCGCGCATGATTGGGAGCAGAATGAACCACCCGATCTCGATCGCAAACAGAATGAGCCCCAGTAATTTGAAGAAAAAGTGATAGACGACGAAGGCGATACCGAGAAACAACATCAGACGGTACACCCATACGGCCCACGCGAACCCGATGAGGAAGCGGCGGCGGGCTGGAGCCACTGGTTCGGGCATCGGCGTTTCCAGACCGAACAGGAGCCGTCTCAGATGCCACTGGCCAAAGGCGAACGCCCGATCATGCAAATTGGGAACGCCCAGCACGTCCGATAGGACGTAATACCCATCGAACCGCATGCAGGGATTGAGGTTGATCCCGGCCCCCAGCATCAAGCTCGTCGTGGCCATGATGAATGCCAGGCTTCTCGCGACCCCGTCCTCGAGAAAGCTCCACGTGAAGATGGCCAAGCCGGCCAACCCACATTCGACCACCATGCCGGCGGCACCGATGGCGGCACGTTGGCGACGAGACGTCAATTTCCATGCATCGGAGGTGTCTGAATAGAGCATGGGCACCATGACGATCATGGCAATTCCCATCGTGGAAACCCGACAGCCATAGCGGGTCGCAGTGTAGGCATGGCCGAGCTCATGGAACACCTTGACGATTGCCAAGCATAGGACGTACAGCGCGAAGCCACGGAGGGTAAAAAAATGCAACATGGTGGCCGTAAAGGCGTCCCACTGGCGCGAGGCGAGATAGATCCCCATCAATCCGATGAGCCCAACGATCCAGGCCGTCGATCGCGCAAAGAGCCATTCGACATAGGGCAGCGTCGCGCGAAGAAATCGATCGGGCCTAACCAACGGCACTTGGAAAAACAGATAGTGATGTACCAGCCACTTGAGCCACTGGGGTTTTGCCGCTTCTGCTTGCGCGACATAGGCTCGGTAGCCTCCCTGCGGCGGTTCCCTCATGAGATGATTGCCATACAAGAACCGCAGAAGATCCTCGATATCCTTGGGAGTGACGCGACAGGTGGTCTCGGCATGGATCGCCGACAGGACTGCCTCTGCCGATCGGCCGTTCCAGCGTGACAGCATCTGATAGGCAGCCCATCCAATCTGGAAATATTTTCCGCGGACCGGATCAACGAGCACCCAGGTCGGCGACCCGTCTGCCGCCGGAGCCCCGGTGAGGAGCTGGAGATCCTCGCGGAACGGCGGCAAAGAAGCCTTGCACTCTTGATGCGTCGTCGGGTTCATAAGCCGATCCATGGCCTGATGGCAGAAATCGGGCGACGGAACAGATACGTAAACAGCGTGACCTGATCCCCGTAGATTTTTGCGCTCCCCTGCCATCCGATGCGAAATTCCGAGGCCCCCTGCCCAAGCTGCGCCGTCACGCGGTACGCTAGGGTATTGTTCGGCAGGACTTCAGCGTGATAGCTCGCATGACTCACCGTGGCAGGAACGCTGGAAAAGGGATTGGCATTCAGAAACAGCGTCACTGGTGCGCCTTCCCGTAACACAATGGCGTCTTCCACCGGGAGATCGATCCGCACTTCCAGCTGCTGCGGGTTCGCCAGTTCCATGATGCGCTGGCCGACTACAACCGGTTTTCCGATCCAATCCGATTTGTCCGTATACAGGACGAGTCCGGCTTGGTCGGCCTTGACCTCTACCTTGGTTAGTCGTTCGTAGGCATAGTTCCGTTCCGTTTCGCGCAGTTCTACTTCGGCTTTTAATAGGGGGACATCGGCTTTCTGATCGACTTCTACGAACGACCCCTGAGCCGCGCGTCGATACTGCGCCATTGCGACATCTAGATTTCGCTCAGCGACCTGATACTCGCTCCTGAAGGTCGTGTCCTCATACCGAAACAATACGTCGCCCTTGGACACGGCGTTGTTGGGCAGAACGACAATTTCCGCAATGACTCCGTCGATAGGGGCGCTCACGATCATGGGGTCCTTGGCAACGATCTTCGCAGGAGCCAATATTGACATGGGAACCGGTATCGCGAGTGCGCCCAACACCGTTGCTGCGAGGAGCCATGTCGTGGTGCGACTCAGGCCCCATCGCCATCGGTGGCTCGTGGATGGACCGACGGCGCGCCAGGCGTACGCATAGGCTTCGCTGAGCCGTTGCAGAACTGTCACCTCGTGATCCAGCCATGGTTGGTCCCTCGTCAACCACAGGCCGCCCAGGATCTGTTCATCCGGATGCTTCAGTGGGCACCAGAGACCATGACCTGCGGTGAATTCCCGCCAATCTGATTTGAGATCGGTAGGACAATCGGTTTCTATCACACGACGAATGTCATCGCTTGTGGACGTCTTGCGCAGATCTCGAATCAATCGTTCGATCCATTGCATAAGAGGTGCAGTGCGATCCACGAGAGGAACACTGGACGCGGCTCGCACTTCATAGTGTGGTGACGCAGGAGTCGGCGGACTCAACAAAACCGCTTGCCGATAGGGAATGAGTCGACGCGTTTCATTGACGAAAAGAAATTGCAGTTCTTGCTGAGTCCGGGCGGCACGAACCATCCCCTCCAACTGAAGGAGTGTCGCCAGTGAGGTGTTTTTGGGGAGCGAGCTGCGTGGCGTGGCTTCTACGGACACCATGTCGGCGTGGTCAATGTGGGATTTCAGCAAACGAAGCGGTCCCGCTCATCCCCGCAAGCACATTCTCGGGCTGGGTGCGAAACAGGCCTTTCACCTTCACCGTTTGGCTGGCTGGATCGACGTTTGCCCCGATATCTTGAACCACAGCCGGATACCGGAGTCCCGTCTCATCGACGGCGTATTCGAAGGGCGTGCCGACTTTCAGCCATGCCAGCGATTTCGACGGCAAAATCAGTTCGATCTCGAGCAGACTGTCATCCAAGAGACTGATGAGTTGATCATTGGGGAAAACGTTCTCGTGTTCGTTGACGATTGTTTTGACGACCCGTCCGGGAAACGGTGCGAGGACCGTACAGCCGTTGACGTTGACTTGCGCGGCCCTCACGGTAGCAAAGGCTTTTTCGGCTTCGGCCTGAGAGACCTCCAGTTCAAGCTGTCCGACTGCTTGATGTTCGGACAGGCGAAGATTGTTCTCATAAGTCTTCTTCTTGCCGCGATATTCAGCTTGAGCGCTGGCTAGTTCCGCCTGGTATTTTGAACAGTCGAGGGCGACCAAGAGCGCTCCTTTTTTGAACCGCTGTCCTTCCTTAAACGGGAGCCGACTGATTCGGCCTTGGACTTGGCTGGCCAAGGTGGCTTGCGCCGTCGCCTTTACGACTCCGCGGATCGTGCTCAGTTCAGCCGCGCTGCTCGCAGGTTTAGAGTCTAACTTGGTGCCGGTTGTACCGGCTGCTGCCGGCACCAGTGAGATCAATAGCCATACCCCCAACAGAGCACCCGCGTTCAACAGCCAGCCGCGGGGAGTCACTTGAACAACTCCTTGCTCTTCGTCCACCGGACGCGAAGTTGGTGAGCGAGATCCGACAAGCTCTGCTCCTGCTCCAGATCGTTCGGCAACACATCCTCTCCGACTGCAGCCAGTAGCGCGGCCCAGGCTGTTTGGGCCTCGGCTTCCACGGCGTCATAGCGTAGCTGCGCCGCCACTTGGGCCACTCGCTCGCGCAGCAACGCCTGTTCGCTGAATCTGGCCGTGCGCCAGGCTAGGCGTGTCTGCTCGGTGATTTGAGACTGTGTGTCGTAATAGAGAGCCGCCGTCGACACCTCCTTCTTCGCATGAGCGACTTGCGCCACGCTGACATGCACCTGCGACATGACAGCCATGGTCAGCGCGAGGTTTTGCGTGTGCAAGACCTTGTCCTGCGCTTGGATAGTCTTGGCTCGAGCCGGATACCGAAGGAGGTTCAGCAAATTCCAACTCGCTCGTGCCGCATAGGCAGCCCAGTGGTTGTTAAACAGAAATTTGTTGCTGTTGTAATTCTCCCCGACGAGCAAATTCAGGCTGGGCATCATCTCCAGAATAGCTGCTCTGGCCTCCTGTGCGTTGATGCGACGACGGTAATCGATCATCCGGAGCTCCGGGCGGGCCACCAGAGCCCGATCTTCCAACACCGCCATATCAGGCGGGAGGTTCACGGTTTGGGCCTCTCGCTCAGGAACGATCAGGACGAGATCTTTCTCTTGCTCAGGAGGAAGGTTGATCAGCGAGGCCAATTGAAGCTTGGCGGTGTTCAGCTCCCTGAAGAGCTGTTGAATGTACCGCTGTGTATTGAGGAGATCGAGCTTGTATTGCAAGGGAACCAACGGCGAATTCAGCCGTTCGTCTTGAACGGCTTGTGCCTTATCAAGAGCGGCTTTCACCCATTCATCCAGCAGCTTGAGGGACGGGAGAATTCGCTCTGCGCTGACGGCTCGCCAATAGCCGATGCGCACATCCTGCATGACCCGATTAGCCACTCGTCGCCGTTCTTCGTCCGCAATCAAAACGTCGTCGGCCGCTTGCTTAGCTCGGATATAGGACAAGCCGAAATCCAACACGTTCCAACTGAGGGACAGATCGGCAGAGAAGATGTTCTTTTCGGCCGAGGTGAAAGGTTGGAGAATCTGTTGCCCTGTTAGCAAGGAATATGCCGTGCCGCCGGAATAATTACTGCGGCCGTCGAATCCCGCGTTTGCTGCGAGACGAGGCAGCATCGCGTAGTGAGACAGGTCGAGCTGCGTCTGCGCCAACATCTTGTGCATCAGCTCGACACGCGCCTCGAGGTTATACTTCAACGCCCTGGCCATCGCTTCGTAGAGATCCACCGGGCCAGCGAGAGGCTCTTGATCGTATGTCAGAACAGCCCGGTCTTTCTTTACCCGCGACTGAACCTCCTCCGTCGTCAACGGTATCGGTTTAATGGCACACCCATTCACTCCGATGACGGCAATGATGGTCATAAGCATCGGCAACGGGCCGGCCAGGCCGCTCAGTCGTTGAGCTGAAGAACTTCGCCCGTTCACCACACCACTTATCTTTCGTTCGATCAGACTATTCCGCTCCGTGCGTTCAAACACGGCTTTGCCTTCCATATCGGTTGAACAGGCAGGATATTTGTGTGCTCTCGTACGAACGTACTCAATTTCCCTGGTTTGTCATCACTTTTCCGCTTTTGATACGTATCTGCATCAGCATGGTGCAATAGGGTCACGCCGCAGACTTTATGCAGGTTTCATCGTGTGATAACGTCACGAGCCTGATGGCAATAGGCACGATCGCACAAAGCCTGTTTTTGCTTTTTGGCTGTCATATTTCTTGGTAACTTGCTCAGGACAGAGAGAAGATGCATCTCTTTCGGTCGCCGACAGGTTCATCCACCCCAAGGAGATTTCTATGAAGGAGACGGGACCTACAGGGAATACAACGGGCTTGCCTTCAGCAAACCCTTCTCAGTCGACTCGGCCGACGAATGCTGCTCCGACAGTCCAGTTCGACGTCTCGAACCTTCAGAGTTCGTACGCGAATGTGTGTAATGTGTCTTCGACTCGCGAAGAAGTGGTGCTGGCTTTCGGCGTGAATAATGTATGGGAGCGGGGGCAGGCGAACATCCAAGTCCAGCTGACGAACCGTATCGTGCTGAATCCCTTCGCGGCAAAACGGTTGGCTGCCGTGCTCACTCGTGTAGTGACCGAGTATGAATCAAGGTTCGGAACGTTAAAGGACGAAGCCAAACCACAAAGTGATGCGGCGTGAGAGGAGATAGTTGTAGCTATTTTGGCTGCCCCCTCCTTCAGCAGTAACTTTTTCGACGTTGAGCGAAAATCTTTCCACACGATCGCTACGCAGGAGTACCCGAGAGAGTAGAACCACTACTGTCTCCATCTTTTGGTCTTGCCTCGATATATCTCGCATGATAGGGTAAAGTTTTTTCGATAGTCCGCCTCCTTTCTGGTTAGACTAACTTCATTTTCGTGCCTTGGCGTGCATTATTCATGAACGGTTCTGCTGCAATCGCGGAGTTGCTACTTCGACAGATCCGCGTACAAGCTCGAAGGCTAAGAACCTCTCCGCCGCGATGTGATCGAACGTGGCGGCATGAGCAAGCTCGGTTTGGCAGGAAGGCCCGCCACGAACCATGATGAATAACGCGGGTTACTCTTCCTAGAAAAACACAGTTGTGCTTTTTAGGATACAGTTATATTTTTTAATTTTTACTATATTTAATTGAAATAACAACTACTTGTAACTATTTTGTTTAGGCACACGAATTGCTCAGCAGTATGATGCGCAAACCTGTGTTTTAAGCATTTGTCTCTATGAGGGAGGACTTGTGCGTAATCAACAAACTTTGGCATCGGCAGTAACCTGTTCTGGTGTGGGACTGCACTCCGGCCAGTCGGCGTCGATTACGCTGCGGCCCGCTCCGCCTGACACCGGCGTGGTTTTTGTCAATCGTAAGACGGACGTTGATACGTATCTTTCCGCCTCCATTGAACACCGAGTCCCAACCGAATTGTGCACCGCCATCTGCGGCAATGGGTTCCAAGTTCAGACCATTGAGCATTTGCTATCGGCGCTGTCCGGTCTTCATGTCGACAATGTTTTCATAGACGTATCGGCAAGCGAGGTGCCGGTCATGGATGGAAGCGCCGCGCCGTTTGTCAGACTGATTCAATCCGTCGGCATCGTCCCCCAGGAGCGGAAGCAGCCGTTTCTTAAAATTATGGCGCCGATTGAAGTGATCGAGGGATCGAAGCGTGTTCGGATCGAACCTTCCTCCACTCCGAGGATTACGTACTCCATTCACTATGAGCATCCTTTGATCAAGACACAGACCTATGCATATGATTGCTCCGCCAGCGCGTTTGAGAATGAGATTGCCGAGGCCAGGACATTCGGGTTTCTGTACGAAGTCCAAGCATTGTGGGCTCGAGGGCTCGGCAAAGGCGGGACCCTGGACAACACCATTGTGCTGTCGGATGACGGGGTCGTCAATGATTCCGGCCTCCGATTCGGCGACGAGTTTGTCCGCCACAAGGTGCTCGATCTGATCGGTGACTTCTCTCTTCTGGGAATGCCCTTTATCGGTCATATTGTCGCAGAACGGTCGGGACATGCACTCCACACTCGGTTGGTCCAGCAGATCTTGACCCAGCCGGAGAAGTGGGTGATTTTGAATGCAGAGTCCTCAGGAGAAGGGAAGCGATCGGCAGTACATGCGCTTCACCTTCAGCCGGCCGTTGCACTTCAGGCTTCTTAGTCTCCTAGTTGGGCGTTCTTGGGATTCGGCTGATGGCCGTTCTTTAGATAGGACGTTCTTATCATTCCAGGACATCGCAGTTTGGTACGCCGGGGGTAAGTGGCCTTACCCCCGGCGTATCAGTCATGGCGGGGATTACTTCTTCTTCTTCTTCGCTGCCTTCTTCGTTGCCAAGAGTCTCACCCCCCTTCTCACTGTCGAGTTAAGCCCGTCGACTAACCGTTACACGGCTTGAATCAGCATATCATCCAAGGCTTCGAACGTATTAGGACCGACTTTTCTGAAGCGTTTGTCACGTTTGAGCGACGTCGCAATCGACGTGAGCGGCGTCTTCCCTTTGATCTGCAACCCACCTTCGATTAAGCGCTGCACCAGTTCTTTCGCGTGCATCGAGCGATTCGATTCACGGAGGATTTCATAGGCTGCTTGAGGGACGCTTTTCTGCAAGTTCGAGGTATTTCTTAATAGTCGCGATCTCGTCATCGAGCCGGCGGCGCTTCTTCTCCAAGTCCTGGAACCGGCTTTTGTAGGCGTTGATTCGCTGTTCCAGCCCGACGAGAATATCTGATAATTCTTCCACAATCGCCCCACAAGAAGCATGCTTGCATTGTAGCATTGCTTGTAAACTCTGTCAAGATTTATTATTGGAATCATGTATTTCATTCTAACTATGTCTTGTTGCGCGCAAGTAATACTTTTATAGGTCATGTTGACAAGCCTTGTACTGATACAAGGCCCATGATTTCCTCAATTCGATAGTTCGGCCATGCTACAATCAGACGTGCCCCTTTCTGACGAACCAATCTCGCGTGATGCTCTCCTCGAAGCAGCGGTTACCGCCAGCCAGGAAGCCGGTGCCCTACTGCTTACATATGCTGGAGCCGGTTTCCACATCGAGTATAAGAACCCCATCAATTTGGTCACTGACGCAGACCGTGCCGCCGAGCAATGCGTCATCGATCGTATCAAGACTCATTTCCCAACCCACCGGTTTTTGGCCGAAGAGCGGGGTCGTCTCGAAGAGGCGCAATCGCCCTATCTGTGGATCATCGATCCACTGGATGGGACAACCAATTTTGCGCATGGCTATCCAGCCTACTGCGTCTCCATCGGCCTGGAGTACGAGGGGCGCTGTGTGCTTGGCGCGATCTTCGATCCCACACGGAATGAACTGTTCACGGCCATTGAACATCGAGGTGCACGGTTGAACGGCCGCCCCATCCATGTGTCCGACACGATGACCCTCGACAGCAGCCTGTTGGTGACGGGTTTTGCTTACGACATCAGAGAAACGCCGCGCAATAACCTCGATCATTTCGTCAAATTTGCCCTCAAGGCCCAGGGACTCAGGAGAACGGGGTCCGCAGCATTGGATCTCTGCTATGTGGCGGCAGGGCGCTTCGATGGGTTCTGGGAAGTCCGGCTCAATCCATGGGATATGGCGGCCGGGTCGGTGATCGTGCGAGAGGCCGGCGGGCGGCTGACCGATTTCAGCGGAAAAGATCTTTCCATTTATGGGCAGGAACTCGTGGCAAGCAATGGACAGATCCATGAGCCCATGCTCGCAGTCCTCAACCAAGAGACCACTTGATATATAAGATGATCGCGAATACAGTATGTCGTGTGAATGATTTACACTGAGGAGTGACTATGGCACGCGCCGTCCCTCCTTCTGACCAACCGAACAAGTCGACGTCCAACGATAATCCCGCCGACCCGACCTGGGAGGAGGAATTGCTCCGCGTGCTGGTCAGCCGCAGAGGAACACAGGTCGAGGCCCAATGGGCGATCCATCCGCAGTTGAAGCAAGACCTGCTGCCCAATGAATGGCAAGAAGTGATGGATCTCATGGCGAAGGCCACCGACATCGTCGGTAATCGCTTTTCCAAATCCCTGTCAGAGGCCGACCCCATGCCCCCGGGCAATGCCTGACCGTCTTCCTGTTTCCGTTTTGGGTTTATTGTCCCTTCTCTCCTCTATGATTCCCCTTTGAAATGACATGGGAGGTCTCTATGGACTCATATTACCATTCGCATGATTTGGGCAAGTTTTCAGACATCGGAAAAGGCAACAAAGCCCTCTGGGAGAAGTTCATGGGCTACTACGACGCGGTGTTTGCCGAGGGTGCGCTGACAGAGCGTGAAAAGGCACTCATTGCGCTCGCAGTCGCCCATGCCGTGCAATGTCCCTATTGCATCGACGCCTACACGCAGGCGTCGCTGGAGAAAGGCTCAAACGTTGAGGAAATGACCGAGGCCGTCCACGTCGCCTGTGCGATCCGCGGCGGTGCGTCGCTGATTCATGGCGTGCAGATGCGAAACGTGGCCGAGAAGCTGTCGATGTAGGAGGGGAAAAGAATCACAAATACGGGTTCTCAGGGATGGCTAATGTAAAGTATTTTCCCCGTTCTTCGTACAAGACACGTTGGGCCGTGAGATCGTTTAAAACTGGCAAGAGGATCACATCGCTGCAATCAGCTCGGTCCGCTACCGCTACTCGGATCTGGTCAGCAATCTTGGCCGATTCATTACAGATTTCGATCACCAAAGCCGCTAGCCCTTCATACCGTCGACGCGTCGGCGCTCCTGGATTCCTACCGTCGTAGACCGTCACATAGTTCGGCGCTTTGGAATAATACAGAAACGGCCGATCTGCGGACTTATGCATTCGCTGCCAGCCCTCGATCGCGGCGACCAGCTCTTGATAGACATGTGGATCGACGGGCCAGTGGTCGAGTTCGTACTCGAAGTCGTAGGCGATCTTCTTCAAATCGACCTGCCGCGCGTCGTACACATATGCGTACGCCATCCCAGGTCCGGTGATGCGGACTCCATAGTCATGCGGCCGCGTGAAGTAAGGGCTGAAGCGCTGCAGCCAGAACTTGCCGGTGGCTTCCGGCGGCTGCAGGTGGAGCAATGACGGAATCAGGTCGAGTTGCCGCTGGTAATCCTCGTTGGTCTCTCCTGGAAAACCGAGCAAGATATTCCACAGCACCGTGACATGATAGTAGAGACTCCACTTGAGGCAGATGATGTTCTGCATCGGCGTGGCGCCCTTGTCCATGGCGCGCAGCTGATTGAGACTCAGACTTTCCAGCCCAGGCTGCATGCATTTCACCCCGCCGGCAGCCAAGGTCTTGATCTGGCGCTTCTGTAGATTACTCTTGGTTTCGATGAACACATCCAGGTCGCAATGGTCCTGCGCCAGTTTGCCGAAGAGATCATCGACATAGGCCATGTCGATGATGTTATCGACGAGGCGGAATCGCACGGCATCGTAGCGCTGTGAGAGGTCGGCGATCTCCTTTAATACCTGCTCAGGTTTCTTTGCTCGGAACTTCATGCTCTGCGCATTGAGTCCACAGAATGTGCAATGATGCTTTTCTCCCCACCAGCAGCCGCGAGAGCCTTCGTACAGCAGTATGCGATCTAACCCTTGCGCCGTCTGGCCGAGTTCCGCAAGCAGGTGATAGTAGTCGCCATAATCTGGCGGTCCGGTCCTCGCAAAATCTGAAAAAAGCGACGCATTCGGCGTGAGCATGATCTTCTCGCCCTGCCGGTACGTCACGCCATTCGGATAGTCCCCTGTCCTATCGGCCAGAACCTGACGGACCAACGGCAGGAAACTTTCTTCCCCCTCCCCAACCACGACATGATCGATGAAGGGAAACGCTCTGAAGTGCTCAAGCCCCATCTCGCCGTCGAAGTTGGCTCCGCCGAAGACGATTGTCACATCTGGGTACAGATCCTTGATCAACTTGGCCATGGTCAGGCTCGCGACGTTTTGATCGAACGTCGAGGTAAAGCCGACCAGTTTGTACTGCCCCCAATTGATGGCTGTGAGGGCCCAGGTGAGAAATTGCGGCGCGATGCGTGTCGCCATCTCCTCGAAGTAGCCAATCGGTTTGCCGCACTGTTGGGACAGCTGTTCAAAGACCGGCTTAAATATTCGTGGGTACTCCGCCCGTTTCGGGTTGTCTCCAAACAGCAGTGAAGAGAATAGCCACTCACCAAACAGCCCTCGCTTCTCACAAATGTTCTCGTGTAACTCGACGCCGATCAGGTGTGCGAACCGAACGTTCAAATGGTGGCAATCGACCGGGATTCCGTTGGACTTCAGAAGGGCGGAGAGCGTGCCAAGTTGAATCGACGGATACTTGGCGTAGCTGAACGGCATGTTGACGAGCGCTATTTGGGTTCCTTCGCTCATCTACCGCCTCGTACGTTCATGGCAGGAAACTGCGTTGGTGGTTAACTGACAGCGGATCGATAGGGTTCAAACTCCCGATCGGCCTTAGCTGCTAGATAGAAGTCGCTTTCCGTTAGGCCGTCGATCTTGTGCGTCCAAATCTCAACCTTGCACTTGCCCCAGGCGAGATAGAGATCGGGGTGATGACCTTCGGCCTCTGCGACCGCGCCAACCTTGTTCACAAACGCGAGCGCCTGAGCGAAATCCTTGAACGTATACAACCGCTCAAGATGTCCTTGCCCATTGAGTGACCAACCGCGCCCCAGTTCCTTCAATAACGCCTGAGCGCGCTCATTCGGCAACGGGGGCACACCGCCACGACAGGGCACACATTTATTATCGGCAAGACTCATGAGAGCCTCCTTTCACGCGTGATAGCGAAAGCATTGTAAAGGGGCTTTGAGAGGAAGGGCAAGGTGGGGGAGTCTCATTGTCCTTTTCTGATATCTTCCACGCAGCGAAAGCCTCTGGCTGGCGCTCCCTCGTACGCGCTCGCGTACATGCGGACCTGATAATCGAGGTCGCCAACAGCGTTCTGAATGCCGAGAGCCTGAAGACTCCCCCGAAGCACCTTCCGCGTCTGGTCCTCCGGCGGCGAGGGACTCCATCTGGACTCTTGGTACGTAGTGGCCGTCCACTCATACACCTGGTTGTTCAAGATCCGCCCCTGTGTGTCACGTGCCGCCTTCTCCCACTCATCTTCCGTCGGCAGCCTCTTGCGGACCCATCGGCAGTAGGCGACGGCATCGTGCCACATCACGCCTTCCACCGGTCCATCGGGACCAAGCGACGCGCCATCCTCCATCAGGTCGGGAGGAGGCGTTCCGCCGGTGGTTTCAACAAATCGGCGATAGCGCGCGTTCGTGACCAGCGTTTTCTCGACATACAGATCGTCCGCTAGATACACAGACCGCGCGGGACCTTGAACTTCTTCTGCCCTCCCTCCGATATAGACTTCCACCATCTTGGTCGGGATGCGTCCAGACCGAATCAGCACCATGGGCACACTGTCCGCATCGAGTTTTTCCGGCGGCGCCATGGAGTCGCTCGCACGCGCCTCAATCCGCCATCCATGGAGAGCGACAGCAAGAATCGATGCCGGTACGGCATACCCCAGCCGTCCTCTGGCATCGCTTACAACGCCGATGACCTGCCCGTTCAGCAAGAGTGGTCCACCGGAATGGCCCTCCTCGACCAGAGCCTGAAACGCGAGGGTCGGCCCGTTCATCCCGCTAAGACTCCCCGTCGAGACAGTCCAAGGAGGCATCGTCCGCGGAAAGCCTATGAACGTGAGGGCCTCCCCGCCGACCACTTTTGTTGTCAGATCCAGCGACAACGCCACCACGCCGTCGGGAATCGGCCCGGCTACACGCAACGCCGCAAGCCCATGCTGATCTCCACCTTGAATCCCGACCACCTGAGCCACGAGCGGTTGCTGAGGGTTGGGGAAAAACGTCACGATGGGTTTGGGGTCTCCCTCAATCACATGTGCCGCCGTGACGATGTACGCGGCATTCTGATCCACTCGTACAAGAGTTCCTGTACCAACTTTAGGCTGCTGCCCCTCATCCTGCGCGGTGATCTTCACCACCCCGCGTTTCAGATCGTCACTGCCTTGCGCCCAGAGATCATGTGGAACGAATGAAGTGGACAGCAGACAAAGTGCTGCCGTGAGGCAGGCAATTCTTACGACAACAACGCCGCTGGCGGACTTGTTCAACATCCTGCTATTGACGTTCCAGCGCAAAGGATCCGGCGTTGCCGTTGTTGCAGCTCACCGTC
>JARFPM010000086.1 GCA_030444405.1 Nitrospira sp. | reverse complement strand
CCGTCGCTCTTTGGAATGGGCGCGATCCCATTCTGAAGGAGCGTGTATTCGGTTTGACCGGTAACGAGGGGAATCATGGGGAAGATGTAAAGGAATATTATTTCTATTTAGATTCAACGCCTACCCATTCATATATGAAGTATCTCTATAAGTATCCACAGACGGAATTTCCCTATGCCAAGCTTGCAGAGGAAAATCGCCGTCGCGGACGTGGAGAGTTGGAATACGAGCTGATCGACACAGGAGTGTTTAATGACAATCGCTACTTCGATGTCATGGTGGAATATGCGAAGGCGACGCCGGAGGAGCTTCTCATTCGTATTCAAGTGACGAACCGAGGGCCGGATTGTGCCGAATTGACGCTGTTGCCCACTCTCTGGTTCCGGAATACTTGGTCATGGGGAATCGATGCCCGTCGGCCGAGAATGCGCGAAGGAAAAGCTGTCGGTGAGATGAGCGTGATTGAGTTGGATCACGAGTATTATGGTGAACGTCGCTTATGGTGTGGAGGGAAGCCGCCGCTACTCTTTACTGAGAATGAGACGAATACGCGCCGGTTATACGGTGACCAAGATGGCGCCAAATATGTGAAAGATAGTTTTCATGACTACATAGTCCACAATCGAACGGATGCGGTCAATCCTGAGAAGGTCGGCTCAAAGGCTGCTGCCCAGTATCAGTTATCACTGTCTCCGGGAGCATCGGAGATCATTCGCCTGCGTCTGACCAATGGAACAGAGGTGGCGGGGTTTGATGTTCAAGCATTCAATAAACTCTTTGCGCAACGTATCCATGAAGCCGATGAGTTTTATGACGAACTGGCTCCGGCTGATCTCTCCGAGGATGCAAGGCTGGTACAACGACAGGCGTTCGCTGGATTACTGTGGAGCAAACAGTTCTACCATTATGACTTGAAACGCTGGCTCGCCGGTGATCCAGGGATGCCGGACCCTCCCCATGAACGTCTCCATGGACGGAATTCCGATTGGACACATCTTTACAATGCCGACGTGATCTCGATGCCGGACAAATGGGAATATCCCTGGTATGCGGCTTGGGACTTGGCATTCCATTGCATTCCACTCGCCCTTGTTGACTCAACCTTCGCCAAAGAACAGCTCATCCTGATGCTCAGAGAATGGTACATGCATCCGAACGGTCAGATTCCGGCGTATGAGTGGGCGTTTGGTGACGTCAATCCGCCGGTTCATGCCTGGGCTGCATGGCGAGTCTATAAGATCGAGAGAAAGCGAAGAGGAGTCGGTGATCGGGTTTTCCTTGAGCGAGTGTTCCATAAGCTGTTATTGAACTTCACGTGGTGGGTCAATCGAAAAGATGCCGAGGGAAAGAACATCTTTCAAGGCGGGTTTTTGGGACTCGACAACATCGGCGTCTTTGATCGGAGTGCCCCATTGCCGACCGGTGGTCATATCGAACAATCGGACGCGACAAGTTGGATGGGGATGTATTGCCTCAATATGCTCTCAATCGCCCTCGAGTTGGCGCGTGATAATCGGGCGTACGAGGATGTGGCAAGCAAGTTTTTTGAGCACTTCGTGTATATCTGCCGAGCCATGAACAACATCGGCGGGGAAAAAATCGAGCTCTGGAATAGGGAAGACGGATTTTTCTATGATGTGCTGCACCTTCCGGATGGACAAACCTTTCCGCTCAAGGTCCGCTCTCTCGTTGGACTGATCCCGCTTTTCGCCGTAGAAACATTGGACTCTGAGTTAGTCGATAGCCTGCCACGGTTTAAGCACCGCATGCAGTGGTTCATCGAAAATCGCCCCGATTTCAGCATTCATGTGGAAACGCAATCGCAAGATGGAGAAGTGCGACGGTTCCTGTCGCTGGTGAATCGCTCGCGGCTGAAATCGGTGCTACGGTATATGTTGGACGAAGAAGAATTTCTCTCCCCGTACGGCATACGTGCTCTCTCACGCTACCACAAGGACCATCCCTATGTGCTTTCTATCCTAGGCAGGAACTATCGGGTGAGCTATGAGCCGGCCGAGTCGAGCACGGGGCTGTTCGGAGGGAATTCGAACTGGCGAGGCCCCATCTGGTTTCCGGTCAACTATCTGCTGATCGAATCGCTCCAGAAGTTCCACTACTATCTCGGCGATGAGTACAGGGTTGAGTATCCGGTACGCTCCGGTCGATTCGTCTCCTTAAACGAGGTGGCTTCCGAACTGTCGCGCCGGCTGACTCATATTTTCCTCCGTGATAAAACCGGCCGACGTCCGGTCTATGGAGGCACAAACAAATTCCAGGAAGATCCGTTCTGGCGAGACGCCATTCTTTTCTACGAGTATTTTCATGGTGATAATGGTGCCGGTATCGGGGCCAGTCATCAGACAGGGTGGACCGGACTTGTTGCCAAGTTGATCCAGCAGTCCGGCGAGTAGGACGTCGCAGGTCCACAAAAGATCCATAACAAGTCAGACAACGGACGGTGCTTGCGTGGAGAAGGCCGCGTCTCGACATGGCCGGGGGTAGGTGAGAACATCGCGCCGCGAATAAGGCTTAATCGGAACAGATCATTCCTTGCTCTCTTGACAGAGTTCGGAGGCATCCGTAGTCTGATGCCCAGGATATGATATATGGGAGGATTCAGCACCATGGCACGCGTCACACCAAACCGAAATGGCCTGACGGTCATTGCTGGCCTGGCGATGTTGTCCCTGTTAGGCTTCACGACCCCTCGCGTGGTCTTTGCCGACGAGTTACCGAAGGAGTCTGTGCTTCCGCTTAACTTGGCGTACAAAGCGATTCAGGCAGCGTTGGAAGCTTGCAAGAAAGACGGGTATCGAGTCAGCGTTTCCGTGGTGGATCGTGCGGGCGTCCTTCGCGCAATGGGACGTGCCGATGGAGCCGGGCCGCATACGGTCGAGAGCAGCCGGAAAAAGGCCTATACTGCCGCCAGTGTGCGACGCCCTACCAGTGAAATAGCCGACCTCATCGCGAAGACTCCCACGCTTCAGGCCCTTCGTGATATCAACGGCGATATTCTTATTTTGGGCGGGGGGCTGCCCATCGAAATCGGAGGAGAAGTGGTCGGGGGCATTGGGGTCGGAGGAGCGCCAGGTGCCCATCTCGATGACGCTTGCGCTCAAGATGGGCTGGATGCGATCGGTGCGGCTCCGAAGCTTCCAGCGTCAAAGTGAAGGCGCTAACATGGTCTGCCGTCTTCGGAAGCATGGTGCTTCTCTGCACAGGGTGCAACAGTAATACTCCCGAGCCGGCTTCGGTTGAAATAGCCTCCACACGAGTGCGGCTGACGATTGTGAGAACGGCGACGGATCCATTCCTCCAGCGATTTAATCTCACTCTGAATGTCAGAGGGGTGAGTGGCTGCTCTTCTTCCACCGAGTTGTTTCCGGATACGGGCTATGCCGGTCGACGTAACGTCTATCAGGCGTCAAAGGGAAGCGTATATGTGGTCGGGCATTATGATGCGCGCATCATCGATTCACAGACCTGCCAAACGAGCCTTTCCGAATTTCGCCATCTCGATCGAGACGTCACTTTTATCGGTAGCTTCGACCAAGATGAAAGCAAGCACTGGACGTATGTTTCTGCCGCTCAACGGGCTGAACTGCCGTTCGAGAAGCGTTGAGGCAGGCTCGGACCGACAAGAATCGCCGAAGAAACAACATCAACATCAAGTGACCTGATCGTGGTTCTCGATTCCAACGCCCTTCCTGCAATACGGGAGTCCTCACGACATGCAACAGCCGATCATCGGATATCACCAAGATGACTATGGCGATTGGGTTGCAGACCTGGCCTGTGGTCATGGACAACATGTACGGCATCAGCCTCCGTTCACGAATCGCCCTTGGGTACTCACCGTCACTGGACGTGACCAGTATTTGGGTACCCATCTGAATTGCAAGAAGTGTGAGGAACCGCCTGCCGAGCCTTCTTTGACCTCAGGATAAATTCTGCACGTCTATTCTCCTCCGTCACGAAGGCCCCATTTACTTGGTTGGTGGCGGCCTCGATGGTACCGTGAATCCCAGATATTGTGAGGGTCGTAGGACCCAATGAAGGAAGGTTGCGTATGGCCACCGTCGCAAAATGTCCTGCCCCCTGTAGTTGTACCAACGTGAATGTCAGTTAGGCGCAACGTGGCGCGATGGCCTCCGGTGCCGGTGGCCGATACCCCAACGCGCTATGTGGCCGCATCGTGGTATAGGTCTGACGCCACCGCACCACGAGCATCTGCACCTCCCAGAATGTATCAAACAGCTCCCGATTCAACAGTTCATCCCGTAACCGGCCATTGAAGCGCTCGATGTAGCCGTTCTCCCAGGGACTGCCCGGCGTGATGAACAACGTCTGTCCCCCAACACGCTGGAGCCACTCGCACACCGCCTTGGCGGAACACTCGGGGCCGTTATCGGATCGGATGTGCTGCGGCGTCCCACGTTGAACAAACAATTCTGCGAGACGGAACAACACATCATCGGATCGCAAGAGACGGGCGACATCAATCGCGAGACACTCCCGCGTATATGCATCGACGATCGTCAGCCGCTTCACCAGGCGTCCATCCTCCGTCCGCGTGGCCATGAAGTCATGCGCCCACACGTGATTGGGCCGTTCCGCTCGGAGTCGCACGCAGGATCCATCCGTGAACCAGAGCCGCCGACGTGGCGACTGCTTCTTCGGCACCTTCAGGCCTTTGCGACGCCAGATGCGCTCCACGCGCGTATGATTCACCCACCACGCGTCGTTGCGCAGCAACCCGGTGATCTGCCGATAGCCGTAGCGCCCATACTGACTCGCCAACTTGACGAGAGTGGCGGTCAACGGCGCTGCATCATCCGGCGGCTCCCGCTGATAGCGTTCGGGCGAGCGGGGTTGGCCCCACACCCGACAGACCCGACGGTCGGCAAGGCCCAGCGTCCCACAGCAGCGCTCCACGGTCTGCCGTCGGCGCGCTGGGCTTAGAAGTTTCCCTCCGCTGCCTCTTTGAAGATCAACTTGTCGACGGTTAATTCCGCGACGGCCCGCTTCAGCCGGCTGTTCTCGCGCTCCAGCTCTTTGAGGCGCTTGGCTTGATCAACCTTCAGGCCGCCATACTCATTGCGCCACCGATAGTAGGTTTGTTCGGTGATCGCCAAGCTCCGACAGGCTTGGGCGACCGGCTCCCCTTTGCTCAGGGCGACTTCGGCTTCACGCAGTTTGGCGAGAATCTGTTCGATGGTGTGGCGCAGACGCGGCATACGGCCCTCCTTTCGTCCCGACCCTCACAGAGGATCTGGACCCGTTTAAGGGGGCGAGGTCAAGAATACCAAGCCGGGAAACTTTGTTGAAGGTCCGGGCGGGTGGGTCAAGAAATAACCCCTATCCGTAGCGATCATTCTGCCACGGGAGCGCGGTGTTCGAATATCCTCGGACTTCCCAAAATCCCTTCTCATCTTTATCTGAAAACACAATTTCCTTCACCCACTTCGCCCCCTTCCAGGCATAACGTTTCGGGACGATCACTCGTACCGGCCCACCATGGTCTCGTGAGAGGGGGGTGTGGTTCCACCTATGCGCGAGTAGCACATCGTCATCGTCACAGGCATCAAGTGGTAGATTCGTCGTGTAATCGTCGTAGGATTTGAACAGGACAAATCGGGCAAGCGACAGCGGTTTCACGAGGGAAATGACCTGCTTGAAGCTCACGCCTTCCCAGTCGTTGTCATAACGGCTCCACGAGGTGACGCAATGGAAGTCAGACCGGTCTTTGAATTGGGGTTGTGCCAAAAATTCCTCCCATGTCCACATCACGGGTGCTGCGACGAATCCCCCGATACTGAGCCTCCATTCATTTAAAGGAATCTCCGGCTTGAAGCCTAGGTCCAGGATAGGAAAGTTGTCGACGAGGTGTTGACCTGGAGGTAAACGAGCATCACCTTCATAAAAGACTTCGCGCTCTTCTCCTCCTCGCCGAGCCTTGGCCCATTGTTCTTTGGTTCTTGTGAGCCGACTGTCTTCCATAGAGCAATCCTCCTGTGATGAGGGTAGTCCAGCATCGCGAAGTCTTACAAGAGGGTTTATGAGGAAGAGTGGATGTTGAGAAGTGGGTCGATGATGGCTTGAAAATCAGCCAGCGGTCGTGCCCCGACCAACGGGCGTCCGTTAATGAAGAACGTCGGGGTACTCGTCACGCCAAGTTTCAGCCCATCCTGCAGATCCTTCAGAACCTCTTGGCGGTAACGGTTTTCTTTCATGCAAACGTCGAATGGCGATTGGCGCAGGCCCACCTCTTCGGCGAGAGTGGAAAAATTCCATCCGGTTGCCGGTGCTTGTCGGGTGAACAAGGTATCATGGTATTCCCAGAACCGGCTTTGTTCTGCGGCGCATTGCGCTGCTTCGGCGGCCGATAGAGCCTGCTGATGATTCGGCCCGGGAAAATCGCGGTACACCAGCTTCAACTTGCCGGGATATTTTGCCAGGAGTTCCTTCAGCACTGACACACTGCGCTTACAGTAGGGACATTCAAAATCCGAGAACTCGACAATCGTCACCGGTGCCTGGGCTGTTCCGGTCCAGGGATCGTCGTCGGAGCTGACGTTCAGCACGGGTACTGTGGCCTGCGGGAGATTCACATGGATTTCGGTGTTCCGTCGTAATTGAACGAGTAGCGCCTGGCGTATTCTGGCTAGTTGCTCGGTCGTCTGAGAGAGGGGTGAGAGTATCTGCTCATGAGATGGCTGCTTTGCCCGTTGAACTAGGTCTGGCAGATCGGCCAGTTTGGCTACCGCTTCAGATTGACTTGCTCTCTCAATGAGGTCCGGAACGGTTGTGCCTATTCTGGCCGCTTCGGCCGCAAGTAGTTCCTCTTCGATAAGGTGTTGAATCGACTCGTGCAGCAGCTTCGTCCGTTGCTCTTCTACCTGATACAGAGGAAGAGCGACAGCCTGTTCGACCTCCGCCAGAGTGATAGAGCGTGTTCCGACCGTGGCGACCACTTGTGGTTTCGTTTCCGAGACGGAGGGCTGCCGAGGAACGGTGGAACTGAAGGGTACTGTCATAAACAGGAGTATGGACAGACCCCCGAAGCCGCTAACTATTGCAGCGATCGCTGTACTCTTCACGGCCATCTTCGAGAACATATTCTGAAGGTAGCAACACCCAAATAGAAATCCAGCGATTCCTGAGAATCAGAATCGAGGGTGCGGCTAATTGGCCATAGCCAAGTTGTAGCTCCCGCCCAGTTCTGGCCTCACAAATCCCCGCGAGAGATCCCCTCCAAAGCAGTACCCACTCTGTGCACAAAACCCCCTACGAGTTCGGTATGCGCAGAAAGCCGGTTCTGTTCTAGGCTTGTTCACAAGGTTGGATTCTTCCAAGATGAAGAGACGGCACTTTGGAGTTCCGACACAGAGGAGAAGGCACGAGCATGTCTACATGGGATGAAACGTTGATCGGGACCAGCCGGTGTTTTCTTCAGGTAAAGAGCATGATTCCGCTCCTAAGCAAGTCCAAGTCGACGGTGTTGATTTCAGGGGAGACTGGAACAGGAAAGGAACTGTTTGCACGGGCGATTCACTATTCGAGCGAGCGGAGAGGGAAGCCGTTCGTGCCCGTGAATTGCGCAGCCTTGCCCGATCATTTGGTTGAAAACGAGCTGTTCGGTCATAGCAAGGGTGCGTTCACCGGGGCACTCGCGGAGAAACACGGGCTGTTTCATGAGGCAGACGGTGGGACCTTGTTTCTCGATGAAATCAATAGTCTCAATATGCCGGCCCAAAGCAAACTTCTCCGTGTGCTTCAGGATCAGGAATTCAGACCGCTGGGTTCTACAAAGAGTCGAGCCGTCGATGTGAAGATCGTGGCCGCGACGAATACGGACTTGCGGTACTTGGTTGAAGCTCGTCAGTTCCGCGAAGACTTGTTCTATCGGTTGAATGTGTTGTCCGTGGTGCTTCCTCCGCTGCGTGACAGAAGGGAAGATATCCCCGAGCTCGCCAGGCAGTTTTTGAAGCGTTCTGCCGAGGAATTTGGCAAGGGATGCATCCAACTGTCTACCGACGCGATAAAGAAGATGATGGACTATGCATGGCCGGGTAACGTGAGGGAGTTACAAAGCGTGATCCATCGCGCGGCAGCGATGGCGATAAACAATGCACTTGAAGGTCCGGACCTTGACTTGCCTGATCATGAGCCGCGCGAATTAGCGGCGACATTTGTACAGGAAGTAATGCCGGCTGATCAAGGCGGGTTTCAGGCTATGAAGGTCAAGATGATCGACGAATTCGAGCGGACATATCTGAGTCAGATTCTCTCGGCCCATCAGGGGAATATTTCCAAAGCTGCACGCGCTGCGCGAAAAGAGCGCCGTGCGTTCCAACGGTTGCTCCATAAGCACGGTCTCGATCGCCGTAGTTTCTCTGCGGCCTAGGATGACGAGTGGCAGCTCGTCGCCTGAGGAGTAGTCGCCGCAGGGTGATGATTCGAAGGAACTTTCTTCAAGATTCCGAGCTGTTGCATGAATGCTTGGCTCGGCATTAAACATGCTCCCGACCGGCTATCGTGGAAAGGCCGGCTCAGTCTTCAACCAGCAACAGAGTGGTATGGCTGCTACTGGGGTATCTCTGTTCCCATCCAGACGCGAAGGATACAGCCGAGGGAATAGAGAACTGGTGGCTTCGCGCGAATGGAGCCGATATCGGTCGAATGGGTGTGAGGAACGCACTCAATGACCTCGTCGAAAGGGACTGGCTTATCCGGAGAGGAAGCATGTCAGGCCATCAGATCTATGGCTTGAACCCAGCTCGAAGAACGGAACTGCAACAGCTTTTCGATTCAAGTAAGTAAGGCCATTGGCGCAATCGGCCACCAAGGCCGGACGGTCCCATCTCTATGGGCAAGAGCCGGTCTCAGCCATATTCGGCGCAGCTGTCGTTCCGGTAGCAGCGTTGGGAACGGCTTGGCGAGCAATCCGAAGATTCTCCGAGGCTTTCTCATAGTACTGCGGGCTGAGTTCTATGGCTTTCTCGAAGCAGGCCACAGCTTTCTTCGGGCTGCTCACGCCGAGGAGGGCGACACCGAGGTTATTATAGGCGCGTGGTTCGTCCGTCGCTTTCTTGAACGTGTTGAAGGCATCGACATATCGGCGGCGCTGAACATAGGCGATGCCCAAATTGTTATAGAGCTTTGGAGAGCGGGAACCGGCTGCGACGGCCTGTTCGTAGGCATCGATGGCGGATTCGTAATTCCCGCTCAGCGCATAGGCGAGGCCGAGATTATTCAACACGTTGGGCTCGCGCGGTCGATAGGTCAGGGCCGTGAGATAGGACGCAATGGCGTCAGTATGGCGCTTTTCCTGATCGTACACGAGACCCAAGATGTTGTGAGATTGCCAGTTGGATGGATTGAGCGTGATGGCCTTGGTTATGGCCGTTTCCGCTTCCGCCAACTTGCCCTGCATCAGATAGATTTGACCGAGGCCCTCATGGACCGGCGCTGACTCGGGCTCACGGGTTCGTAAGTCCTGAAACTGTGTCAGGGCCTGGTCGAGAAGGCCTTGTTGCAAAAACATCTGCCCCAGCTTGAGTCTGACTGAGTTGCGAGTGGGATCGGCCTTCAAGGCCTTGTCATAGTGCAGGCTTGCCAGCGGATAATTCCGAGTCTGGGCATCGAGATCTCCCTTGCGCTCGTGCTCCTCCGCCGTCATCTCTGAGGTTGAGGAGGATGCCTCCGCCAGGCGTTCCTGTTGTTTCTTCTGCTCTTCCATCATTTTGCGATATTCCGCCATATCGAACGACGACGTGGCCTGATCTTTTGCTCCCCAGCATGCGGTTAATGAAGAGGCGCCGGCAACAAGACCAATAGCAAACAACAACTCCCGAGATTGTGTACAGGTCATCGCTCCATTCCCTCTTGTGTGAGTAACCAGTCGCGTAGAGCCAGCATGCCGCGATGTTGCCCGGTGGTCAAACAAAACCCTATTTCCTCTCAGTCATGGCACTGACGTCGTTCGTGTCCTGCGGATGCGGCTCCGGAGCCGCATCCGCGGCTCGTTTGGTGGGTCTCGCCTGAGGCGCAAGAACCGCAGTTCAGGAAGAACAAGCAGGCACGCGCTGCCAAAACAATGAGTTGGGATGGTTGATGATCTGGCCACTGATTTGCAATTGCCTGAACCAATAGACATCCGACTTTACTGCGAAGCGACGACCAAGACAAAGGAGGTGAGGAAGTTTCAGAACGGCGTAAACGGTCGCAGGCCAAGGCCGGATAAGGAATGAATGGGCAGAGTAGTTCGTAGGTAATGGGCTCAAACTTTAAACAACACGAAAGGTAAAGACCATGTTGAACGTCATTCGCCAGCTTATGAAGGAAGAAGATGGCGCATCCGCAGCCGAATACGCGCTGTTGTTGGCCATTATTACTCTCGGCATCGTCGGAGCTGTGACCTTGCTTGGCACCAATATCACCAACGCCATTAACTCGGCGGCGGGTGTCCTTGTGCCTGGTGGTGGTGGTACTACTTAATAGTTGCTGCAGTGGGTGCGAAGTAGAAGGCGAACCCACAGAAGGATGGAACTGGCTGGTCTTTTTCAACGAGACCAGCTGGTTCATACAGAGTGGCGACTTGACATCCAACACGGAGCTAGTGGGGCAGCTCATGGTTGCGGCAACAGGAGTTCAGCAGGCTGTGTCTCCCGGAGGCGGATGGGATAGACAGATATTCGAGAGGCCATAATGCCGTTCATACTGACAATAATTCTGACATTACTGCTAGTCACCGCAATCTATACCGATCTTCGTTGGTCTCGTATCCCGAACTGGCTCACCTTTTCGGCAATGGGTATCGGTATTGTCGTTCACGTCTGGATAGGTGGACTGCAGGGAGCTTCGACCAGCCTAGCTGGGCTCGTCGTGGGGCTGGGACTGTTCCTGCTTCCCTTTGTTTGTAGAGCCATCGGAGCCGGCGACGTGAAATTGATGGCGGCTATCGGCTCGATGCTCGGTCCATTTGGCGCAATCTCCATTGCCGCGCTTTCAGTTCTGGTTGGAGGGCTCTACGCATTCGGCGCCATGAGCTATCAGTGGGGTGTCGTCGCTACTAGTCGGAGATTGACATGTGCCACCTATGGCACGCTGGTTATCGGTGGATCGACTGGGGTAGGGGATTTACGGTTGCCGTTTCGGCTTCGGTACGGATTGGCGATTGCCGCCGGCACCCTACTTTTCCTCGGAGGAATCCAACCCTTCGGGGGGTAGGCATCACGCAGAACTCAGCTATGGTTGGACAAGCGGCAATGAGAACCATGAATGCAAATCAGGTCAGCAATCAGGCGGCATCGACTGAAGAGGAGGAAGGGCAATGAAGCGGTATCGGCCTCTGGTGTTTTTCGGATTGGCGGTGGTCCTGGGTGTCGTCACCAGCGTCCTCGTGTTCTCGTGGCTACAGAACGAGAAGAGCCGGTTGCTGGCGGCGACATTGCCCACAAGCAAGAATGTACAGGTCTTGGTCGCAAATGCCGATATAGCTTGGGGGACGAAACTCACTCCCGAGATGGTGCTGATGCAAGAGATCCCGCCAGGCGCAATTCCTGAAGGACACTTTACGACGTTGGAGTCGATCAAGGACCGATCAAGGACCGTGTGTTGCTGGTGGATGTGAAGAGAAACGAGATGCTCCTGGAGTCGAAACTGGCGCCCCTCGGGACGACAGGCGGAGGAGTCGCCGCCGTGACCGATGTGAACAAGAGGGCCATGTCGGTCAAGGTCGATGACGTGATCGGAGTCGCAGGCTTCATCAAGCCCGCCGATCGCGTGGATGTCATGGTGACGATCGAACCGACTCCTGGAAAGCCGGAGCATGCCGTTTCCAAGACCATCCTAGAGAACGTGAAGGTATTGGCGGCCGGTACTCAGATGGAGCGGAAGGGAAAGGATGAAGAGCCGAAGCCGGTGCAGGTGATTACCGTCGAGGTCGATGTGGAAGAGGCCGAGAAGCTGGCGCTGGCTTCAACGCAAGGACGGTTAAGACTGGCACTTCGCAATCCGTTGAACAGCGAACGAGTGTTGACAAAAGGCGCCAATGTCGGAGCGTTGCTCAGTTCCTTCAAGGAGAAGAAATCTCAAGACGGCGAGGGTGGCATCCGGATCGAAGTCATTAAAGGCGATGTTCGTAAGGAAATTAAGTTCTAGGAGTCAGGGAGGATCGGCAATGCAGTTCACACATCATCGATCAAGCACTCGAGTGCGATGGATAGTAGCCCTGGTCTGTGGCGGGGTTCTTCTGACGGGCCCTTCGGCAGTCGTGGCAAAGAACAAGGACCTTCAGCTTGTCTCGTTATCAAAAGAACCTCAGCAGGTCAACCTGGTGGTGGG
>JARFPM010000149.1 GCA_030444405.1 Nitrospira sp. | reverse complement strand
CATACTGCACATGACCGGCCTTCGTGTGGGGCAGAGTCAGAATGCCCCGCTCCTGCAGGCCGAGGGTGCCTCTGCCGCATTGTTCCGATGACGTTCCTGTGCAATGACCGGTCGGTCATTGTACGCCCCTCAGCTGGCAACGAGCATCTTCGTCGGCCCCGGAACCAAAATCCTGTTCAGGCCCCTCTTCGGTAGGATGGCCGTTCAAATCATGAAATCTGTAGCCTACATGGCATGGCCGTCATATTTTCATCCCTTCCATGGAAGGCTATTGGGCGTGGTGTCGCTGTGGCCTATGGCATAAGCTTTGTGTCCGGTTTGTTGTTGCTTGCCAACGGCATTACGCCCCAGACCGATCAGGCTCTCTATCCGCTCCTCGCTATACTCAGCGGGGCAGTTGGGATTGCAGTGGCGTTGCGCGTGATCGGCACGACGGCGATCTCTCATATGTTGTTTCTGGGAGTTGGGCTCTGGCTCTTCAACCTCAGCAGTGTGCTACTTGGTGCGCAGACACTCACCGGATGGCTGGATAGCAGCGCTTTCATCGTCACCACCATGATTGCAGGTCGTTTGTTGGTGGGAAACAGTCTTGCGCCTCTACCTGACTCCGCAGGAACTCCGCGGTAATCTCAGGATTCCTGAATGCGATTAACTCACGCCGGCCTGCAGCGCATTCATCAAGGCTTGAATCGTTAACGGCGCATTCCCTTCGCTGCGATTATTGACCAAGACGTAAACCCGTCGATTGTCCCCCACGGCTTTCCTCACTAGCTTGACCGTCTCTCGTCGCATTTCCGGTAGCTCACCCACGATCTTGTTATAGGGTTCTGCCCGCTTCTTGGCCGCCTCATAGGTCATCTTCAGCGGCGTAAGGAGACGCAGCACGGTAAAGGGGGCCGTAAAGCGCTCCATCCGTTGGTGTTGTTCACCCAACGACGGCATGTAGGACCAATGATTGTACACATGGGCGATGCCATGGCGTTCTAGGATGTTGCGATACTCGGGGCCCAGCAATCCAGCGTTGCGGATCTCAACCGCATACTGAAAATCTTTCGGTAGTTGGCCGAAGAAGGCATCGAGCCGTGTACAGAACTCTTCACTTCCCATCCCATGCCGTTGAAACTCAAACAAGAACGGACCGGTATGCGGGCGAAACTTTGCCTCTCGATAAGGCATGAGCACTAGATCCTTAAACAGCTGGACATCGAGGAAACGCGGGTTCGGTTGGCCCGCATGTGCCCCATAGCGAGCATGCTTTGCAAAGGTGGGAATCGTGATGGACTCCCACACCTTGAAGCAGATCTCAAAATCTTCGGGGATCTGCTTCAGGTAATGGCGGAGCTGGTTGGCAGTGGGTGGCCGATAAAAGGTTGAATCATTGCCGACGGTCCTGAAGAGCGGTTCTCCCTTGTAGAGATATTGACAGTATTCTCCGAGGCACTCCCTGGCAAATGTGGTCTTGGCGTACTGCTTGAGATACACCTGTCCTTGCCATCCTTCATAAGTCCAGGTCGAGGTACCAAATCTGACCAGCGGGGAAACCATTGTGAGGGTATCAGTGTAATGCCGTGAATTAGCCCGTTCAATCTCAAACAGGACGTGGTGAGCCGATAGAAGTGCACGATGGTGTCAGCGAGTGCCTGGACCGGGCAAAAAGCCCTCCGTTCATTCTTCGAGCACCGAGAAAGTGCGCGTAGCTCTGTTCCTGCCGGAGTTCTCCAAGCGTACCCACTACGCCAACTGAGCCGTTCTATGCCTTGGCTCCGTAGCTAACATGTAACTCATCTTCATCAAAAAAGTTGCTCCAACACCATCCACCGTCACCACCGCCTCGCCGTGGTCATGCTTTGAGGGCATGCTCCCTCCAAACGTAGAATGGCCAGATTCAGCCGCTGATCATACCCTAATGCCATGGTGGCCTTCGCTCGAACCAGACACGTGGTCCGTATGGCGACTGCTGTGGCCATCCTCTCCGCGTGGTCACTGACGGCCTGTCGGTTGAGCCCAAGCGGGAGCGTCGGGGACTTCTCAGACCAGTTGGTGCCCGAACCTGATCGAGTCCCGTCTCACATCACGCGATTAGCCGTCTGGTATCCCAGCACAGAAGACCGTGACGTTGCGTATGGGTACATGAAGCTGGAGCAAGCGACCGTCCACCTCAAGAAGCGCCGGTCGGGGATCAGGATCGTGGAGCGGCGGTATCTTGAGACCGTGAGAGACGAGCAACGACTCCAGGTCTCCGGTCGAGTGGCGGACGACAGTGCCATGCATATCGGGAGGTGGCTTGGTGCGGATAGTCTGGTGATGTTTCAGATCGACCAACCACGATGGCGGGACCGATTGTTGGCTCGGTATTCTGAGCGGATGGCACCGGTGGTGGTCTCGAGCAAGATCATTGCCGTGGAGACAGGAGAGGTCCTCTATTACGATATCGTACGGATCATGCCGGTTCGCCCGCCGGGCAAGTGGGAACGGTACGGGAGCGACGCGGAACTGCAGGCGACCCTGCGCGCCAGTCTCGATCACGCAGTCTCCGTTGCCATCGCGCATCTCGACCAATCATTTCGGTGAGGTTGAGGATGAGCTGTCGCCGATCCCCCGACAAAGCCGCACTCATATTCCCGGTGGCGCATTCCTGATAAGGGCCCCAAGCCCAGCCGGGTTGAGGCGGTGCCGATTGGAGGAGCTAGTTTCCTACACGGCCCCCCCCTCTAAGGGGCTGGCTGCAACGCCTTGCGCCAAGCAGGTGCCCTCCTTCAATAAGCCCCATTCCTATCACTAGTCCTTGAATCATGCCCTTTGTCCTCCGCCCCTACCGTGGGTTTCCTGTCGTCTGCCCGGTGAGTTACGAACACGGATGGCGAGAAGGAGAAGGCATCATCTGGAATCTCTCGCCGATGGGATGGCAACTCTAGGGCAATCTTCCGTTAGAACGTGGTGATGTGTGCTCGCTGCAAATGATTCTGCCTACGAACAAGCAGATCTCGGTTACAGCGGGGATCGTGCGATGGGTTAGCCCGCATTATTCATGACAGTTCGTCTCGAAATCGCCAAGCCGCGTCGTGAGACCGGCGTGCGGAAGCCAGAGGACCTGAGGTGTACCCGTGCAGTACGTCGAGGGTTCGACGGGCGAGCCCGCCGGCCGCAGGCTCGTCAGAACAGCGGATCGGCGATTGCAGCAGAAGCGTTCATGAATAATGCGGGTTAGGGGGGAGGAATTCGGTCTTGAAAGGCTGGTCATGGACGACAAGGCACAGGCGCGACTCGGCAAATAGATCCGAGAGCGATTGAAGGAGCTAGGAGAAACGACCGCCCCAAACGTCAAACC
>JARFPM010000085.1 GCA_030444405.1 Nitrospira sp. | reverse complement strand
GCGCACTGCGCACCCAGTGTTCTCGTTGGATGCGCCCCGAAAAGTTGGGTAAGAGGAACTCGAATTTGTCGATGTCCGCCTGGCTCCAGGTCGCCACCTGACGGAACCAGAAGACGCCCCGCTTGTGGAGAAACCGTTCTAACGCCGGCCCGACCCCGCGGATGTGTTTCAGGTCATCGGGCGACTGTCTATCCGCTTGTCCCTCATCCGACGGCTCAACGGCACCGGCATAGTCCAGATCCACGGCTGGTTCGCTGATCGGTTCAACCGGCACGTCCCCATTCTTCACGACCATCTTTTCCGCGGGAGGCTCGATCCGCTTCTCGACGACCTTTTCATTGGCCTGCAACGACACGGCCCGGAGTTCAGCAATCTGTGCACGCAGTTCGGCGATCACGGCCACTTCGCTTTCTATGGCCTTGATCCGGGCTAGCTGCTCCGGATTGTCGACCGGCACCAACACCCGCCCTTCCATACTCCTCCCCCCAGCCTGTGAAAACATGGTTTGGAGCTGAGTGATCTGGGGTAGCAGTCCAGCAATCACGGCCACCTCGCCTTCCAGCGCCTTGATCCGGGCCAGGTACTCCGGACTGTCGATCGGCCGATCTACGATCTTCTCCACCGGTACTTCCACACGTTTCACCACCACCCGTTCGACCGGCACCTCGACCCGCTTCTCAACCGTTCGAACCTCTGGCGGTTGATTGGTGAGCATGGTGACCTTACTCATGAGGCGTTCCACCTCAAGACGCTTGTCATCCATCACTGGCCCCAGCACCATCCCCTTGATCCCCCACCCAAGGAAACCAGCTCCCACCACCGTCCAGAGCCAGCAGGTCCAGTCCCCAGACATCATGGCGGCTCTCCCCGGCGCAGACACCGACGGCAATGATGGTGTCGATGGCGGCGGCTCAATGAGTTTCGGTGCCGTTGGAGGAATTTCAGCCGGGGTTTCCAATGCGACCGGAGGAGGTGCCGTAACCGACCCTTTACCACAGAAGAAGAACACGGTACCAAGGATGAATAACCCGAGGAGTGCCAAGTACGGGTCCTTGCCCTGCATGACAGTCACCTTCGCTCAGGAGAGCAACGTAGCACGCCGAAGCAGAATATGGCTGTATGAGGAAGGCCGTCAAGAGGCCGGTTTCGATCCATCGCCTACAAGTTGGGGAACCAGTCTCCCAACTCCACTGCACAAGCGGGACTGCCTGGCCAGGCAGTCCTGTGGGATGATTAACGTGGTGATAGGTTCAGATGGAATACTGGAAGACCGGCTTCGCTCCGATGGCCTGGGCCAAGACTCCGCGTCGCTTCAACTCTTCGAGGATCTTAGCGGTGGCTGCGTCAAAATCCGTTGGGCCGCTGAGGACGACATCCGTATTCGGCGGCGGTTCTTCCTCGGACTTGCTCATTATGGACGGCAATGACCGGTGCAGGATGAACAAGTGTCCTGATCGCCTGTGAGGCTTCTTGATAGGCGAGACCGAAAGGATTGGTCGTGAAGACAACGATCAGACCGGTGTCGGTGAGGAGACGGTCACTTTGCCATAGCGCCGGGCCATCTCCCTGGTCTGCCCCCACTCCTCTTCGCTGAGTTCGACATCCGACCCGCGGCCGTGAATTCTGTAAAAGACTTTGGGTAGATTTACTCTCTTTCTCTTCCGAACATCGCCACCGCTTCCCGTTTGAACTCTGCTGGCAACTTGCGTCGCTGTGTCCCTGACACCGTTCTGGCTTAGTATGCCGCTTCGCACCCCTACAGCCTGTCGTATCGCCTTCTTCAAGAAGCTGCCAAAGATTCTGTCAATCTTTTTAGTCGGGTCCGTATTTTCAATCGTTTTCTCATCGCCATTATTAGACCCACCTTGGCGGCTACCACATTGCGGTTGAATCGTTCTATTGCTCCAAGGGAGAATTTATATGTCTCCGTCCCTTTCCCGAAATCACAGATTCTATATCCCTTTTCGATGGCATCTCGAATCGCATATAAACAATATATATTGCCTGGTGAGTATGTGGCGTACTGGTAATTCACCGCCATTTTATGCATACAAAAGTATTTCTTAGTGGTATCCAACAACATCGCACCCCCTGCAATCGGCGTTTCTCCGTCCCATAGGATTTTCAACCACAGTCGATTCTCTTCGAAACAGGAGCGGAGGAATGACCGTTTGATGTTGAGCACATCTTCGAGCCTCAGATTCATGTAGAGATCATCATCTTTAAGCTCCCAGCGCGACTGCCAGAGGGCCAACAGTGTTTCAATGTGAGATTCCGCGTTATCGTTCTGGATTTCGGTGACATGAAAGCCCTCGAGACGTTGTATTTTATTGAGGTCGTTTCTTAAATTCCTGCGAGTGCTGCTACCGAGAAACTCGTTAAAGTACTGATCCCACGTCTCAGGCAACGGGATATACGGACAGGACGTGCCCTTCCCTTCTTCAATACTGATCCGTTTTGACGAAAGATGGTTTAAGAACAGATCCAACCGTGGGTCGAACACATTCGCTAACCGGAGCGTGTCCCATTGCAATTGCTCCCTCATGAAGACCGCCAAAGCCGGAATGGCCTCGTTGGCATATTCGGGCAAACAGACAAATCCCGTGTGATCTGCATGAGGATAGCCGCCCATCGATAAAATAGTTTTCGATTCGTGCTCGAGTGCAGAGAAGGCCACAAACGCCACATAGGGTTCGCTCGCGATCTGAGTCGTGACACCGTGCACGTGATTTGCCTGTGCGCATTGCAGCGAATCATGGTGCTGTACCACCAAGACCAACCACTTGCGAGGGGTACTTTCTAACCATCCATGAAGCCAGGCCCATGAATCAAAGACGGTCGCATCTGGATCCTTCGCATGAATGTCATTCCACGTTGTTCTCAGCTTATTGAATTGGTCGATGGTATCGATGATGGTAACGTTCATCCTGTCGTGCCCCCCAAGCAAAGTAGACAGCTCACCACCCTATTGGCGAGAAACATCTCTGTATTTTATTTCCGGTGCGCCTCTAGAGACGAAGCAGCCGCTACATGAGATGTGGTACCAAGATGGTGGTTGCTAAGTAAGAACGAAACGAGGTACGAGAAGATTAGGAGGGTGATCGAAGAAGTACTCAAACATCCTGTGATAAAGGATGGGAAAAAACATGGGTCCAAACTGAACCGTGGAAGATATACCGACATCACCACCCTCTGCGACGAGAGCGCTGGCGCTGTTAACTGAGGATTCCACGGAATTGTCTGCAATGTGACTCGAATCCCATAATGAGGCGCGAATGCCGACGATCTGCATCACGACGCAACACACAAGAAGGCCGACAATAAGGAAAAGCATCCCTTTATTTTTGAACAGTCGCATTGGGCTTAATACTTCTACCTGGTTAGTCTCCGGCGCTGCCGAGGATGCTGTCCGCGTTCACGATAGACTGAGATCTATCCTCACCTCCGCTCGGACATTCACATCACACATGGTGATACCTAGCAGCTAAGAAGTAACGGAGTCAATCGCCTGTTTTATGAACCACTTAGGAATCATCCTGATTTGGCCTGCACTCAACTTTCATTTCTCGTTCACCACAACAGTTGCATTGGCTATCTCAATCTCTGTTCACAAAAGGCAACCTGGATGCCTAGCGATGTATCTGCCAGAATGTTTCATTCTGCTACCTTTGACCAATTAGGAGCGTTTTTGACGACTTAGGACAGGCAAGCTCAGTGCTTATCAACATGATCGTTGTAAGGAATGAGAGAGGTTGGCGTATCATAACCCCACTAGGTGAAACCCTGAGCAGGAGGCTTTTCCACATGACTCATGCGCAGCCTTCGTTGGTTGCTGACATCCTTATCTACTTGTCATTCTTCATCTTATTCATCGACAACTGACACGGTCCGGCCCCCGAATGAACCTCTCATTACCGCTCATGTGAGGATGTACGCATAACCATTCATCTAGCAGAAGGAGTTTTTCAACAACCTCTTAGGTTCCTTTGAATGGGTGGTTGGTGAGGAGACTCCACTGACGAAAATCCTCATTTTCGGTGATAGAGGTTTTCGCCGCACAAACGTAACCTGCTTACTCTCCATCTGCGCGATTCACCCAATGAGTACCATTAGCTACTAGCTACAAGAAAGCTATTCTGGTGAAGGAAGCTGCGTTCCCGATAGGTGAACCGGGCGGCTGATGTGGAACCTTGGCCGGCCTGAGCGGCACTTCAGTCCGTTTGGTTGGATCCATCAGTTTAGATGGAATACTGGAAAATCGGCTTCGCTCCGATGGCCTGGGCCAAGACTCCGCGTCGCTTCAACTCTTCGAGGATCTTAGCGGTGGCTGCGTCGAAATCCGTGGGGCCAGTGAGGACGACATCGGTATTCGGCGGGGGCTCTTCTTCGGTCTTGCTCATATGGACGGCGATGACCGGTGCAGGATGAACAAGTGTCCTGATCGCCTGTGAGGCTTCTCGATAGGCGAGACCGAAAGGATTCGTGGTGGACACGACGATAAGGCCTGTATCGGTAAGGAGTCGCGCCACTTCGCCATATCGCCGTGCCATTTCGGTCGTCTGCCCTCGCTCTTCTTCACTCAGATCTGCGTCCAGCCCGCGGCGGAGATTTTCCCCGTCCAGCAAGTAGGCATGGCGCCCATCCGCCACGAGTCGTCCTTCGAGCTTTCTGGCCAGGAACGATTTGCCGGTGTGCCGCCCGCCAGTAATAAGGACCACCGCCGCACGATGGCCGTACTGTTGGGCACGGTCTTCAACCGTGACTTCGCCCTTGACCCAGGCAAAGTCACGCCGCCTGGCTTCTTCACGGAGGAACTCCTGGTCATCGTGGACCAGCTCGGTGATGATGCCGCCGCCCGCGATGTCGTATTCGTCCACCAGGACGAAGCGGCCGGTTGCCTCGAACGACGCCGAAAGGTCAAAGGCAACAGGAGCTTTCGTGCGCAAGGTCAATTCAGCCACTTGGTTCTTATTGACGGTGTTGCTACCCTGTTGCTGAGCCAGGTCCATCGTATCGATAATCCGATGGATCGAAGCCACCTCGCAGTCCACCTCTTTAGTCGCCACGCGCAAGAGATATTTGCGCCCTTTTTCCAACGGCCTCTTGCCGAGCCAAAACAGATTGGCTCGAAAGGCCGTGGACACAGATGGAAGGTGTTCCTGATGTGAGGCGATTTCCCCGCGCTCCACAAAAATTTGTTCATCCAGCGTCACGCCAATCGATTGGCCAGCGTGGCCTTCGGTCGGTTGCGGTTCGATATTGAAGGCTTCCACCGTCCGGATATTGGCTCGCTTGTTGGAGGGAGAAAAGACGAGGTGATCGCCGACCTTCAAACGTCCCGCTGCGATGCGACCGGTGATGATCCGGCGAGCGTCGAACTTATAAACGTCCTGCACCGGCAATCGGAGGGGTTGTTCCGAGCGGGCCGCTTCTTTGCTGAACGCACCGAGTGTTTCCAGGACGGTGGGGCCGCTGTACCAGGGCATTGTCTCGCTGCGATTGGCGATATTGTCACCGAGCTTGGCACTCACGGGAATGAACTGCGACGGCACGGCTTTGAACTGACCTAGAAATTCTCGATACTCTTTCTCGATCCCTTCGAACACATCCTGGCGGTAGCCGACCAAATCCATCTTGTTGACGACCACCGCAAACTGCCGGACGCCCAGCAGCGATAAGAGATAGCCATGCTTCTTGGACTGTTCTCGGACTCCTTCCAGGGCATCGATAAGTAGGACGGCGGCCTCAGCGCGCGCTGCGCCGGAGATCATGTTCTTGAGAAATTCTTTGTGCCCCGGCGCATCAATGATGATGTACTGTCGGCCCTTCCACATGAAAAACGTGCGTGCCGTGTCGATCGTAATCCCCTGCTCCTGCTCTTCGAGAAAGGCGTCGAAGAGGAAGGCATATTCAAATTCCTTCCCCTGTTGTTTGCAGATGGCCTGCACTTTTTCCAACTTGCCGTCGGGCAGTGAACCGGTGTCGGCATAGAGTCGGCCCAGCAAAGTAGACTTACCGTGATCCACATGGCCGACGATGACAATGTTGAGGTTCTCGGATGGTTTCGTCGTCTCTTTCATGGTCACATATACCCATCTTTCCGCAACAACTCCATTCCTCGTCCTTCATCCTGTGCCCGTCCTGATCGCTCCGCCACAGTGGTATGGCGAAGTTCTTCGATGATGTCGTCTACCGTCTTGGCGGTCGATTTGATCGGCGTGGTGCAAGGCGCACAGCCGAGACTGCGGTAACGTGTCCCGTCGCCCTTATCGAGATACAAATCGATAAAGGGAATATTTTCGAGCTTGATGTACTCCCAAATATTGATTTCGGTCCAATCCAGGAGCGGGTGAATGCGGATATGGGTGCCGGGCGGGAATGTCGTCTTGTATTGATCCCAGAGCTCCGGCGGTTGATCTCGGAAATCCCAATCTCCGTGTTTATCCCGTGGAGAGAAATAGCGTTCCTTGGCTCTTGTGCCCTCTTCATCCGCACGAACACCGAGGATCACGCCGGTGTACCCCTTGTTCTCCAACAGTTGCTTGAGGCCGTTGGTCTTCAGCGCGGTGCAACAGACGACGCGGCCCATCGTGTAGTTCATGCCCGCCGCCAAGGCTTCCTTGTTTTGACCGACGACTAAATTCAATCGCCATTCTCGTGCGAGACGATCACGGTACTCGATCATCGCCGGAATTTTGTAGCTGGTATCGACATGCAGGAGCGGGAAGGGCACGTGCCCGAAGAAGGCCTTGCGAGCCAGCCACAGCAACACGGTTGAATCCTTGCCCATTGACCAGAGCATGGCGAGGTTGTCGAAATGTTTGTAGGCCTCTCTCAGAATATAGACGCTTTGATCTTCCAGTTGCCGCAGGTGTTTCATACCCCAAATCCTTCCGCCTTGCGTCCTACGCTGCGACCGGCTGTCGCACCAAATCATCAAGCTTACGCACCGCCGCGCCACCCTCAATGGCTGCGCGCGCCGCCGGGAAGCAGGCCGATAACGACGTCCCTTTCCCCGCTGCGTACAGTAACATCGCGGCGTTCATAAGGACCCACTCTTTTGGCCCACCCTGCACCCGATTCTGAAGAATGCGGCGGAGCAGATCCGCCTCTTTTTCTCGCTGATCTGGCGGAAACCCCGCCATCTCCCGCGATGGGATAAAGGCCAGCCCAAAATCTTTCGGAGCCACGCCCAGCGGCATGATGCGTTCATCGCGCAGCTCCAGAACTCTCGTCGCCATCGATGCAGACAACTCCGGATCGCCCTCAACCCCACGGATCACCATCCCACGCGGACATCCGAGCATTCGTAGCGCTTCAGCCGTTTTCTCGAAATGCGGCGGATGCGACAATCCCACCACCTGCACTTTAGCCCGAGCTGGGTTCAACAGCCTGGCAATCGGATGAAACACGTTCCTGACACCGAGCTCTTGGCGCATCTCCAAGAATCGGTAAACGGGTGGATGATAGAGTCCGATATCGAGATAGGCGAAGCCGTTCCTGTGTAATTGTTCAGAAACGCTCTTGGGTTCCGCATCAACCGGAACACCTAAGGCCTTGAGTACCCCGGCACTGCCTGGGCGCCCAGGAATGCCGTCGTAACCGTGCATCAATACGGCGGCTCCAGCTGAAGCGGCAACGATCGATGCGGCAACGATCGCATGAAACGTATCCTGCTTCCCGGCATAACTCGGCACATCGACGAGTGCTACATCTTTCGGGACTGCGAGGGGCGGCACATACTGCCGTGCCGCAGCGGTCAACGCCGCGAGTTCAGTGACTGACTCTGACTTGAAACGCATGGCGATGAGAAAGGCCCCCACTTGCGCCGGCGTCGCCGCACCTTCAATCAACGCCTTCATCGCCTGTTTGCACTCATCCCATGTGAGGTCTTTGGAAGCTTTGGGACCTTTGGCAATTTTGGCGAGGAGGTCTTGAATCGGCATGTTACGACTTGTGTAATCCGCACTCGGTCTTGGCGAAATTCTTCCAGCGGCCGGCCCTTGGATCATCGCCGGGTGCCACTGGAGCGGTACAGTAGATGCAGCCGATGCTGGGATAATGCTGATCGTGCAGTTGGTTGTACGGAACTTCGTAGACCTTGATGTAGGTCCACACATCGGCCCATGTCCATCGGGCCAGTGGGTTCACCTTGATCAATTCAAATTTCTGGTCCCACTCGATCAATCCGGCATTGGCTCGGGACGGTGCCTGATCCCGTCGGATACCGGTAATCCATGCATCGTATCCTCGCAGAACGCGGGTCAGCGGTTCGACCTTCCGCAATTGGCAGCACTGATCTGGATTCCTGCCCCACAGCGCATCACCGTAGCTTTCCGCTTGTTGTTGTGGTGTCAGCAATGACTTCACTTGGATGACTTGCGCCGGCTTCAACTGATACCGCTCGATGATCCGGTCCCTTGTGGCATAGGTTTCAGGAAACAAAAAATCGGTATCGAGATAGAACAACGGCACCGATGGATTGATGCGATGGACCATGTCGACGAGGACCACGTCTTCCGCTCCAAAGCTGCAAGCCATCACAATCTTTTGGCCGTATCGCTCGATAGCAGCCACCAGGACATCTTGGGGCTGCTTCGTCTCGAACGAAGCGCTCCAGGCTTTGAGCTCTTCGACCAGTTCGGAATGGCCATTTACGGTCATGGCGAATCAGATCCCTTTATCCTTCGACCTTTTCCACCAGAATCCGATAATGCGACGCTTCTGGTTCCAAGGCCTCTTGTATCAGCACCTTATGCCCGTCGTTCTTGAGGCTCATCGGCACGTTCTTGATTGGCTCGCCTGCGTCGAGCCACACTTCTAGCTTCTCACCCGCATCCATCATCTCCAGCTTCAATTTCGTCTTCACGTAGTTTATCGGGCAGGCAACGCCACGGAGATCGTACACCGGGGCACCGGTCGGGGCCGTTGGTTTCACTTCGATGGCGATCGGAGCCACCGACGCCATCACTTCCTTCACGGAAGCCGCCATCTCTTGGACCGGGGCAAGTTTCAAATCTTTCCCCATCTGTTCTGTAGCGGCACGGCACGCATCGACGAAGCCCTTCGCAAACATCATCTTTTCACGCGCCGACTCCCCGGTCGTATCCTTCGGACCGAGATCGCCAACCTTCTTATTGAGCTCGCGATACTGCGCAGGGATGATCCCTTTCTGCGCGATCCGGTTATCAAATTCAATGAAGGTTTCTGAGTCAGTCGAAGGCTCAAGCCCTTCTGTCACCAACATCGCCTTGGCCGCTGCCAACACAGCTCGATACGATTTGTTCACCGACACGGAATATTGATGTTTGTCAACCAGCAACTTCGCTTGATACAGTTCTTGATCCGCCTCAAGGATGCCGTTCTCAATCATCTCCAATGCGCCACCGGCACATTCACCCGGACCAAGATCCTCCAGGATAAACTCCTCTTCGCCCTCCCAGTCATAATAGAACGTAGGATCCTCTTGATACGAGGGCACGATGGTGTATGGGATCAACTCATCCTTCAGCTTGACCTTCCCGATGCGTGCGATGAATTTCGGCAAGTTCTCATTCTCTCGCCGATCACGCCGATATACGTCGATCAAATGGGAGATCGCCGCAGGGACGGCTTTCGCCGGCAACTTCACGGTCATCTGGCCAATCTTGGCCACGCCGTTCACCGAACCACCGAGATGCAATTCATAGTGCGGGGCGACGTGGTCGCCGAGGCGTTTTCCGACTCCATGCAACCCGATTGTAGAAATGTGATGTTGTGCGCAAGAGTTATGGCATCCACTGATTTTGACATCGACTCCTGCAAGATCTTCCGGCACACGTCCGGCCGGAAATACCTCAGCCAGAGCCCGCGCGAGGCCTTTCGATGATGTGATCCCAAGGCCGCAGGTATCTGTGCCGGGGCAGGCAATAATGTCTTCGACCAGCTCAGCACCAGGATCTGCCAATCTATGGGACGCCAGGTCCTCGTAGAGATTCAAAACCATATCGGCGGGAATCCAACGGATCACCATGTTCTGGTTGATTGTCGTGCGTAGGTTGCCGTTGGAGTAGCGTTCTGCAAGATCCGCCACAAACAACATTTGTTCTGAGGTGATGTCGCCCATGAACAGCTTGATGGCAGCCGTGACGTACCCATCCTGCTTCTGTTTCACGACGTTGGTCCGTTTCCACATCTCGAACGGCGTCTCGTGGCCAATGGCGTGGGTCCCGTTACCGTTACCATGCCCGTTTCCATCTGCCGCACCGTTTCTCGTCGGCATGATGAGCCGGGGGGGGTCATCCTGGTGCTGAAGCAGGGTCAAAGTTTCGTTCTTGGGAAGGGTGTGTCCCATGGTGACATAGGCTGCTTTCCAGCGGCGTTTGAATTCGTCAAATCCCAGCTTGTCGATCACGAACTTCATCCGGGCCTTGTTTCGATTTTTTCGATTGCCGAGGGTATCGAAGACTTTAATAACGGCCTCGATGCTGGGAATCAGCTCTTCCATCGGTGTGAACTCACGGAGAAGTTGGGCAACCCGTGGAGCGGAACCCAACCCCCCACCTGCCACCATTCGAAAGCCGATCTCTCCATCGGCTCGTTTGACGGCCAACAGGCCGATATCGTGGATGGGAGTCAGAGCACAGTCATGCTTGCAGCCGGAAAAGGCAATTTTGAACTTTCGCGGCAGACTTTGATTCAAGGGGTTCCGCAACAAATGATAGGCGACCGTCTTCGCATAGGGAGTGACATCGACTACTTCTCCTGGGCACACGCCGGCTAGGTGACAAGCCGTCACATTCCGCACAGTGTTGGCACAGGCCTCCCTAGTGGTCAGACCGACTTCGGCTAGCCTTCGCATGATACTCGGCACATCCTTCAGCTCCACAAAGTGCATCTGAATATCTTGTCTCGTGGTGACGTGGCCAACTCCGGTCGCATAGCGATCAGCGAGCTCCGCCACGCGTCGCAGCTGATTCGCGGTGATGCCGCCGAACGGGATCTTGATACGTACCATCTGCACACCGGACTGACGCTGGCCGTAAATGCCATATTGCAGGCGGAAAGGCTTGAAGAGGTCGGTAGAGATCTCTCCGGACAAGGTTCGCTCGGCTTCAGCCTCGAAGGTTTCTATTTCTTCTAGAATGGCTGGTGGAATCGGATGCGTAACAATTTTGGGGATCATGGGGGATTCAACTGGGTTCATATACCGCTCTCCTTAGTCTCCTCAAGAGAGGAGCCTTTTACGTCAGATGTGGTACATCGGATTGCGCTGAGCCTCGATCGTCCGTAGACGCAGCGCCAAGTGTTCGATAGTAATGTTTTCGAGAACTTTCCGTTCCGCCTGCTGAACCTGCTCCCAGACGTCACCTAACAGCAGTTCCGGCTTGGTCGCATGACGATCGCGTGTCCGCTGGCCGACAAATGACCGATGAAAGACCGGCCCTTCCAACGCCTCGAAGATATCGGCAATCGACATCGCTGCTGGTTCATGCGTGAGGAGATACCCTCCTTGGGCACCCCGTTGGCTTTCTACTAAGCCGGCGTTCTTCATCGCATGGAGAACCTGTTCGAGAAAACGGACTGGAATCCCCTGGCGCCTCGCGATAGTCCGCGCTTGAATCGGGGCTTCCTTTACATGTATCGCAAGATCAACGGCTACCATAATTCCGTATGTGGCACGCTTAGACACTTTCATTCTTTATCATTCCGGTAGGAATTGAGACATGTATACCTTCTCCTCCTGTGACCTGTCAAGATGGCAGAAGCTTCCTTGGTTGAGATTTGTCATACGTATTTAGGATGCGGAGCTATGTCTTTCGCTGAAATTTGGAAGTCGTCACCGAACCAGAAACCATTCTCTTTACGGTGTATTTCATGTCCGCAACGTCTGGCGGAAAGCAGGTCGGAAGGCCGTCATGTCCATAAAATCCGATTGACATTGTATACGCCCCAGGCAATAATCCGCCCTCTTCTTCGGGTGGGTGCCTTCATGTCTGTGTCGTCATCCTCAATTACCGTTCTGGTACTCACGAACGATACGGCTGTAC
>JARFPM010000084.1 GCA_030444405.1 Nitrospira sp. | reverse complement strand
CCTTACTTCCCGAAGGCTTTTTTCAGCAGCGGTTCGATCTCGCCCTTAGCAGCCATCGGGTCGAGGATATCAGTATCTCCGTAGAAAGTGCCGTCGATAAACACTTTGGGGAGGGTCGGCCAATTGGTCATCTTGGTGAGCGCTTCCCGTTTCGCCGGCTGCGATAGGACATCGATCAGTTCGTAAGGGTAGCCATATTTGTCGAAAAACTGCATCGTCTCTCTCGTAAACCCGCACATCGGCATGGTCTTCGTTCCCTTGCCGTAAATCAAAATTTTATGGGTTTTCACTTCGTTCTGAATTTCTTCTTCGATCGGGTCGACCATGGTCTCCTCCTATGCCTCATCTCTGGTGCGCACAGTTAATTCGAGTGCATGGATGCGTCCGTCCTTCATCGGCACGTCTAACGATTGATATATCATTCGATGCCGGTCTAAGAGGTTTTTCCCGAGAAAACCATCTGAGACAACTACGACCTTGAGGTGATCCATTGTTCCCGTACGGTCGGTCACCGTCACCACGGCATCCGGCAGAGACTTGCGAATATAATCGGTCAGCACGTCTGGTGTAATCACCGGCCTCCACTCCCCTAGCTTTTTCAATACCCTAGCCGAAATTGGTCCTGAAACGCAATGTGCATCCTCGGTGGTGGTTTTCCGCATGGTGGTGGTGCATTTGAGCCAGCTCCCACCAGCAAAAAATCATTCTGACCAAGCAAGCCTTTGAAATGTTTCATACCCACCTTCATGACATTGCGGCATCAACCTTGCGCATATCTATCGCACAAGTGAAAACATATCAGCCCGCCTTTCACCAAGGAGGTCGTCATGAGCGAATTCAAATCCGGGTTTTTTGTCGGAGGTGAGAGCTGCAATGGTCGGGTGCTCGTTGTGGATGATGAGCCCGATATCCGTAAGGTCGTTCGGATGACTTTGCAGAAAGCCGGTTACGATGTCCTTGAAGCAGAGAATGGCGAAAAGGCCATTGAAACCATCAACTACGGTGAAAATCGGCTGCTCCTTGATGTCATCATCTGTGACATCCGGATGCCCAAGGTGAACGGCATCGAAGCGATTGCCTACTTCCGTCAAAACTATCCGCGCGTGCCCTTGATCGTCTTAACCGGATTCCCGGACACCGAGATGGCTACGTCGTTACTCCGGCAGGGCGTGGTGGACTATCTCGTGAAGCCTGTGGAAGGCGAGAAACTGAAGGCCTCCGTCGCTCGTGCGATGGAACAGCGTGAGTTGGCCCATCTCTGAGGGAACGGGCCACAGCATGGGGATCCAGCATGACGACCATTTCTCCGACCATGTCCCATCCGCAAACCGAGAATCAGGGAATCGAACCAACTCCCGTCCCGCTTCCGATGAGAGTGGCCATCATCGGGGCGGGCCGTGGGGGCACCGCATTGCTCGATGTGCTCCACCAGATCCGCACGATTCAGATCGTCGGTATCGCCGATCAGAACCCCTCGGCTGCCGGGCTCAAACGAGCGCAAGAGCTCAATGTGCCGGTCTATGACCGGGTAGCAGACCTGATCAAGCAGCAAGGACTCAACCTCGTGATGGACGTCACCGGTGATCCTGCGATGGAGTCGGTGCTTCAGAAGGAAGTGCCGGCAGGAACCGACGTGGTCAATGGCCAGACCTCGCGGCTTCTCTGGCTGCTCGTGCAACATGAATCGACATTGCAGACCGAGTTGCTCCACGCAGAGAAACTCGCTGGAATCGGCTCATTCGCCGCGGGTATCGCCCATGATATGAATAATCCCCTCCAGCTCATTCTCGGTCTGGCGGAAAATCTGACGGACGAAACGGACCTGGAGGCCGTGCATCTTCAAGCACGAGACATTATTGACGCGGTCAAGCGCACGACAGCCATTTGTCGGGATCTCACCTCCTACTCTCGCCGCTCATCCTTACGGCAAGACTGTTTGATCTCCGTCAACGGCAAGCTGGACGAAGCCCTGAAAATCGCCCGCTATGCCGTAGCCCTTCAAGACATTGAAATTCGTAAGCTTTACCAACCAGACGTCGTCGTGAAGGGGAACCCAGATGAGCTCCTTCATGTGTTTGTCAATCTCATCACCAATGCTGTCCAAGCCATGGAACACCACGGAACCTTGACACTGGAAACCAAAGCTATGGCTGCCGCGACACAGGTTTGTGTCTCCGATACCGGCAGCGGCATCGCCCCCGAACTACTTGGTCGAATCTTTGAACCCTTCTTCACGACGAAACCACCCGGGAAGGGAACCGGATTGGGTTTGTACAATATCAAAAATGTTATCCATCACATGAACGGCACGATAGGGCTCGAAAGCCATGTCGGCCGAGGCTCAACCTTTACCCTCACATTTCCCGGTGAGTCTGGCGCCGATGAGAGGAGGACTCGGCCATGACGGAGACGCCGACATCCTCGCCGCCTGGCACCAGATGGGGGCTCAAGGCCAAAGTCATTCTCTCCATGCTGCTCGTCGGTGTCATCCCGCTCGTCGTCGGCTTGGGAATGGCATTCTGGCAGGGATCTCAAGAAATCCGGGAAGTCAGCGGGGAAAGCTTTGCAGCGCTGGCGACTGAAGCCGCGCGCAAACTCGACCTCCTTCTCGCCGAAGAAATCGCGCACACCGCACGCATCGCGAATGACCCGACGATCATTCGAGCGTTGGAGCAACGGCGTGATGCGCGGGACGACTCCAAGAAATCTACCACGGCACTCACGGACTTAGAGCAGCGCTGGAGAGCACGAGACGCTGCCGCCATCAAGTCCATCACGGACAACCCTCTCAGCACCTTGCTCCACGAATACTTTACCGGCGTCCATAGTGCGCCGGGTCAATTGCTTCCGCACGTGGTTCGTTCATCGACGAAGATGCTGTTCCTGACCGATGCACAGGGCACACTCGTCGGGACCATGACCGACCATCCGGCGTTCCGCCATCAGAATACCCAATGGTGGCAGGGTGCCTTCAATAAAGCGGTGGGCAAACTCTATATCGAAGATGTCCGTTTCGACGACCAGGTGAACGCCTATGTCTTCTCCATCTCACTCCCCGTCATGGATAGTCTCCGGTATGAAGTCGTCGGAGTGCTTCACCGCGTGATCGATGCCAAAGAGTTCTTTTCTCCCGCCACCCATGTCACTCGATTTGGAAAGACCGGCCATGTCATGTTGATCGATACCAACGGTATCGTCGTCAGCTGCCCAATTCTTCCTACCGGCGTCCCGTTGTCCGATCCGAAGTTAATCCCACTCGTCACACCGCAGCACCCCGGTTGGGTGCAAGCTTCCAGCGACGGTCACGGCGGACAGTCCACCTCCGTCATCGGCTTTGCTCCTCTGCCGGAGACCAGCCGGGCGACCAACGGCTCGATTAAGAACGGGTCGTGGCATACCTTCGTCTGGCAATCGTCCGATGAACTCTTTGCACCGATTCGCCATCTGTTCACCTGGGTGACGGCGTTCGGAGCCGTCGCCGTTGTGCTGCTGGCCTCGCTGGGTTACGTCGCCGCCGGCCGCATCGTGACGCCGGTGCGGCAACTACAACAGGCTGCACGGTCAATCGGACGTGGTGAATTGCGGACACCGATTCAGATCCACACTGGGGACGAATTGGAGGACTTGGCTGAAGAGTTCAACCGTATGAACCAACAGCTGAAAGCGGCATTCGCCGGACTGACCGACCAGGTCAAGTTAAAAACCCAGGAAGTCCAGGTCCTCCAGCAGTCGACGGATCAGATCTTAGACGCCGTTCCCACTCCAATTCTCCTCATCGACGCCCACGAGGTCGTGCGCTACATCAATCAGGCAGCCCGCGAATCCTTCAAGGTCCAGGAACCGATGTCGGGAGCGTCGCTGTTCACGATTCTTCCACTCGACCAAGCCGTTCAGAAGAAGCTTCAAGCAGAGTTCCGCACCAACGGCGATACATCTTCTGCTGCAGCCGAGATTGAGCGCGAGACGGTACCGAGAGATCCACTTGTGCCGTGCGCCGATCACGAATCGGCCGGCCATCGTGCTGAGCTCCACATCGGATCGCGCATCTATCACTATCAATGGTTCCGATTGCCCGCGAGACCAGGAGAAGAAGACAGTATCGGGCTGGTGCTTCGAGACACCACGGACGAGAGTCGGCTGCAGGACCAGCTGGTCCAGGCTGAAAAGACGGGAAGCCTCGGTGTGCTCACCGCTGGAATCGGCCACGAACTCAATAATCCCTTGTTCGGAATCATCGGGTTGGGAGAAGCGATTCAGGAAGAGCAGGACTTGGAGCATATCAGAACGTGTGCCCGGAACATCGTGGCTCATGGCCGTCGGATGGCGACGATCATTCGAGATTTTACCGGCGTGACAAACCGTGAAGCCTTCGACAAGCAAGTGCCGGTATTTTTGGAACAGATATTAGACCAAGTGCTGGCCACGGCACAGACCACCGTTGAAATGAAAGACATCGGGATCCACAAAACCTATGCGGGCCAAACGCCTGTGCTGGTATTTCCAGACCAACTTCGGCAAGCGTTGGTGAATCTCGTGACCAATGCCGTCCAAGCCATGAAGGGCACCGGCACGCTCACGTTGGCAACCGCCGTGTCGGACCATACGGCCACTGCGACGATTGCCGATTCCGGTCCCGGCATCTCCAAACCGCACCTGTCAAAGGTCTTCGACCCGTTTTTTACGACCAAGGGACAGGGAGAAGGGTCGGGCCTCGGGCTCACGGTGGCGAGGCGGATTATCCGGAAGTTCGGAGGCGATCTCCGCATCGAGAGCGTCGAAGGTCGAGGCACCACCTGCATTGTCACGTTACCGATCAGTTCTCCAATGTCTCCCGAAGGAGGCCCATGGACAGCTTCCGCGTCACGTTCCGAGCCGCAACCGTCGCATTCCTCTTAGGGGGGCTCTGGGGCGGGGCTTCTCTTCACGCAGCCAAGGAGAACCCACCCATCGGAAGCATCTCTCCGGAGAGAGTCGCCGATTACGTGCATGCCGTCCTGGAGGCCGATCGGACGATCTACACGACACACATCGTCAACCGTATGCAGGAGAAAGGCATCGTCGCCGCGACCGAACATTGGGAGCAGGACAACGCACTCCCTCTCCCGGCCCAGTTCCTCCAACATTCCGGCCGGTTAGTGGCCGAGAGCGGACGAGGCATCCGCTATAGGCTCATCGGGTTCTCCCCGATCTATCAACGTAACGCGCCTGCGACCGAGTTCGAGCGAAAAGCGCTGGAGGTGCTCAGACGACAGCCTGACCGGCCAATTACCGGCGTTGTTTCAAGCGGCAAGAAGCAATACTTCCAAGCCATCTATGCAGACCGTGCCATCTCGTCTGCCTGCGTCACCTGCCACAACAATCACCCGTTGAGCCCGAAGCAGGATTTCAAGTTAAACGATGTGATGGGTGGGATTGCCATTACGATTCCGCTTGAGTAGGAGGTGGCACGACGCGTCGTTGTCGGCTTGGGAACCAAAACACTGTGCACGGATGTATCCTGACAAGGAGGTTACGAAGGCGTGGGCGGGCTTGCAGAAGCGACGGGTGGCTTGAGGTGATACTCCTCCCGGTAGATCTGTACGGCGGTCATCAACAAACTGATGAGTATCGGACCGACGAAAAGCCCAAGCAACCCGTACAGAGCCAACCCGCCCAACACGCTGAGCACGAGGAGCAGCACGGGAACCTGTACATCTTGGCCGATCAACCAAGGGCGAAGAAACTGATCGACCATCGAAATGACGCCGATTCCCCAAACCAGCATAACCAGCGATTTCCCTGTCGCACCCATCCAGAATAGGTAGAGCGCCACAGGTCCCCATACCAGTCCAGTTCCGCCGAATGGGATCGGCGCCAACACGGTCGTCAACGCTGTAAGTCCCATGGGAAACGGTACATCGAGTGCCCAGTAGGCCATCCCCGCCAGAATCCCCTGGACGATCGCCGTGACGAGCATCCCTTTCACCACCGCCCGAATCGTTTGATCCAGCCGGGCCAGGATCTTGGACTTGTGTGACTCTTCCATCGGAATCAAATCGTATAACGCTGCAAGCCACTGCTGACCGTCTTTAAAGAGAAAAAACAGCACCAACAACATAATGAAGAAATTCGTTACGAGAGCGAAGGTGTTCAACAGCAGCCCTCCCATCCCGCCGACCAGAAATTGACTGAGTTCCTTTACCCCGGTCATTAACGATTGCTCTAAGGAAAGGGTGTGCGTACCGGTACCGGATACCGCCGACTTCAACCAACCTCCGACCAAAGGAATCCCGGCCACCTGATCCGGCAGTCGTTGGAGCCCTCCAGCTGAAATCCATGCTCGAATCTCCTGTTCCGCTGCTCCAGCTTCCCGGACCAACATCATCCCCATCACGACCAAGGGAACAACCACAATACCCAACGCCCCGAGCGTCAGCATGCCGGCAGAGAGTGCGTCCTTACCGCCGAACAGTTTTGTCAAACGGACATGGAGAGGAAATGCCCAATGGGCCAACAGACCAGCCCACAAGACCGAGAACAAGAACGGCCTGAGCATCAGCCCAATTTGGTAGAGGAGCAACGCCAGGAGAGAAAAAAACACGATGGAAAAGATCTGTTGTCGCGTCATGGAAGATGTCTGCGTCTCTTGAAGGGGAATCGAGTAAATAACAGATCCGACGGCGTCTGTCACGATAGGAAAGAATGGGAGGAGAAGGAGTAAGCCCTACCGACGTAAGTAAGGAGGACCTGAGGGCAAAAGGCGGGAATCGGCTTACAGGTCAGCCTCCCTTCCGATCAGCGCAACCGCTTTTCCACGATGCGCGTTCATGTCGCGAACGTTACTCGGTAATCGAGGGGTTTCTTCGGGCCAACCTGTGACGCCCATATCGCTGACCCCCTGAAATTTGGCTCCTTCTTCCATCAGCATCATCGGGCAATGGACTTCGCCGATCAGAATGGCAGTCTTGAGGAGCTGGATTTTCCCGGTTGCCGTGACCGTGGCTTTGATACGTCCACTGCTGATCAGTGAATCGGCGTGAATGGCCCCCTTCACAACCCCATCCTCACCAACAATGACTTCCCCCTTCGTGTGCACATCACCTTCGAGCCGCCCATCAATTCGCACGGTACCGTCGACTTTGATTTCACCTTTCAGTTCGACTCCTTTTGCCAACAGCGTAATATTGCCGTCGTCTACATACCCGGTCTTTTTCATGGGGACTCCTTGGTGCAGGCCAACCTTCCCCGAGGTTACCTGAGGACCGGGGATATGCCTAACAGTTTATGGAATCCGGCATTTCTGTACCGACCTCCAACTTGTTTATTGCGACAAACCAAACGTCTGCTTCATCCGTTCCCAGAGCCCGCCTCCATGAACTTCGCAATAGACCGTCGGTTCGGTCCCAGCGATGAAAAACTCAACTCGCTTCTCCGGACATTGCGCAGTCGCGAGTTGCCCACTTTTGGGATCAATCTTCCGCTGAACAACCCCAACCGGCGCCTCAAAATCAGGAGAATCCCTCGGGATGAGCCGAAGCGCCAACTCACTCCAAATCGGAAGGGCTGCCTGGGCGCCGGTCAACTTGAGGGGGCGTTCATCATCAAAACCAACCCACACACCAATCGCAATATCCGGGGTATAGCCGATAAACCAGGCGTCTCGATACCCATCGGTTGTCCCGGTTTTGCCTGCCACGGGACCCCGCACCCCTAACGCTCTGGCCTTGGCCCCCGTGCCCCAATCCATTACCCCTTTCAACAACGACGTAACAAGAAACGCCCCTTGCGGGGTGGCTGCCTGACGCCGATCGAGCGCAGGACTCCAGATGGTCTCTCCTCCCTCACGTACCATGTTGGACAGCGCGACCGGATGGATGACCACGCCTCCATTGGCAAGCCCGGCGTAGGCGGATGTGATCTGAAGCAAAGAGACTGAAGAACTACCCAGCGCCAGGGACAAATCGTCCGCCAACGGTGTGGTAATTCCGAACGCATGCAGCAGACTCGTGAGCGCCGTAATCCCAATCCGGTATGCCGTCCGAACGGCAGGAACGTTCAAGGACTGCTCAAGTGCCGTTCGGACCGTCACTGGCCCTCGATACTGATGATCGTAATTCTGAGGTGACCAGGACCCTGCACCAGATTCCAATGTCACCGGCTCATCCACCAGCAATGTTGCCGGAGTCAGTCCGGTCGTACCTTGGTCACGTGCTGCCTCAAATCCAGCCAGGTACACAAAAGGCTTGAAGAGAGACCCAGCTGATCGATGCGCCTGCACCGCACGGTTAAATTGGCTCAGTTGATAGTTACGGCCGCCGACCATCGCAAGCACATGGCCGGTCTTCACATCCAGTACGACCGCCGCCCCTTGAAGCGGAAGCTCGACTCCAGCAAGGGCCGGATACCGCTTTTCAAGTTTCGTCAATCCTTCCTGCAACACTTGTGTGACGATTCGCTGAGCCCTGGGATCAAGGGTCGAATAGATTCGCACTCCGTCCGGTATGTCCATTCCTATCCCCTGCTCGATTTCTCTGAGCAGGTGATCGACAAAATACGGCGCATCGGTGAGCACATCTTGATTCAGCATGACCCTTACCGGCCGGTTCATGGCCTGAGCCACGGCGTCCTCCGTCACAATCCCCTCTTCCTTCAGTCGGCGAAGCACCACATTTCGACGCGTCGTTGCATCCACAACGTTTTTTACAGGGGAATAGGCATTAGGCCCCTTTATCAATCCAACGATCAGCGCGATTTCATCGATCGATAGTTCGTCAAGATTCTTACTGAAGTAGCGATGGGCGGCTTCTCCCACACCGTAGATCGAAACCGGTCCGGCTTGGCCGAGATAGATCTCATTCAGATAGCTCTCCAGGATTTCTTCTTTCCGGTATTTGAATTCAAGCGCCATCGCGGCCATCACTTCCCGGAGTTTCCGCCCGAGGGTTCGCTTGGGAGAATAGTAAAGGTTCTTGGCCAATTGCTGGGTGAGCGTGCTGCCTCCCTGCACAAGGACGCCGCGAGTCATGTTGACCCAAAACGCTCGTCCGATCGCGAAAGGGTCAACCCCGAAATGGGAAAAAAATCGACGATCCTCGATGATCAGCAGCGTCTTAATCAGGGTGGGGGGGACACGGTCCAGGGGAATCCATTCCCGGACCTGCCTGGAGCCGGAGCGCATCCCGCTGATCAAAACCGGCTCGAGCGACATCAAGGGAAGCGGTTTCCCATCGGACACTGACAACACCTCGGTGACGATGCCGTTCATCAGTTTCAACCGAACTGGTCGTGCAGAAAGTCGGTTCTCCTCCTGAGCATGCAGAAAGATCTCAATGGAGTCCTTGGTGGCGAAATACTCACCGGCGACCCGCGGTGCCGCAGCGACCGGCTTGTAGTCCAGCCGTTGCAAATGATCGAGCAATCCTGAATCGACAGGATGGAGCCCCGGTGTCAGAAAAAATGGGGCGCCATAGATCAGCAGCGGCGGATGCTCGTCACTCTTGGGCAGAGCCAAACTGGTTGAAAGAAAAGCGCCATACCCTCCCACGAGAGCGACCGCCACTCCACATACGATAAGGAACGGGATAAGGAGGCGCCTCCCCAACGGGAAGCGCCGGGCTGACGTATGAACCGACATGATCTCAGCTTACACTGTGTCTTCGGACAAGAAAACTGTAAGAGATTACCAAATTCAGGAAGTCTGAGAGGAAGAACTTGCTGGAAGGCGAAAACCGCATTCGGCCACTTCTCGCTGCCGATCGACTTGGGCCTCTTTCTGACGCCGTGCGCGCTCGCTGCGGCCGAGCCCTAACACGGGCAGGGGGTCAACGTACCGCCAGGCCGGCATGGTCGACAGACAGCACGCCAGCAAGGTGCCGCTGCGGAGAGCCCACGTGACGAATCCGACCGACAAGCTGGTACCCGTAAGACCGGCGATCCGAGCTACAATCGCATGCTGCTCTTGGGAAACGTCTATGGCCTGCTCCGGCGAGGCCGCCATATCGTCGAGCTTGGATAACAGGAGATCGCTCACCGACTGAGATTTCTCGGCTGGTTCAGGTTCAAGCGTCGGAGCCGGTTCGATGGGAATACCTACAAAGATTGCTCTTCTGGCTTCGTCGTCCCAGTGGAAAAGCGACGGGTCATTGGCCACGTTGATCGTCTCTCTCGGTTCGTCAGGCCTGATCGAAACCAGACGTTCCGTCGGCGTGGGAACAGCGCTTGCTGGACTAAACTCTGGTGCTGTAGTCCCACGACCTGGCACTACTGGTGAAGGGGCCGGTACATCCGTCGAATGAACCTCCTCGCAGCAAGCTGCGGGGTATCACAAGAACTAGTTGAGGGCCAACGCCGCGACGGGAGTGTTGGCCGGACGAGCCACCGCGAGCATCGCAAGGGCCCAGCGATTCCGCCTTGCAATCCAGAGGTCGCCGGGGAAATTTCGAGCCGGAGAAGCCATCCCATGTGACGTCCGATCGGTCTTCGTGCCCGTATCGGCAAGAAGTGAAGCAGCTCGGTCTGAGAATTTTTCTGACAGCAAGATCAGCTCCGGGCGTCGTTCGCCCACAATCTCAACCTGCACATGCGCCACTCCTTCGCGCTCCATACCCAACTGGACAGCCGCACCATGGGACAAGTCGAGAATGCGGCCCTTCTCGTAAGGCCCCCGGTCGGTGATCCGCACATAGAGATGTTTGCCATTCGTCAAATTGACCACACGCACCACGCTCCCGAGCGGAATGGTTCGATGAGCAGCCGTCAGTGCTTCCATATCAAACAACTCGCCGTTCGCCGACTGTCTACCATGAAACTGTTCACCGTACCACGAAGCGGCTCCTCGATCTTTGATCCCGACATCCAGCTGAGCATCCCCTTTGGGTACCCAAGAACAGGCCCCCAACGACAGGCACAGGATGATTGCGAAGGATGTGGACGATGAGAGCCGACTGTGATCAAGCTCTGTGTACATGTGGGTATCGCCTCCCTCCGGCCTCAACAAATGAGATCTCTGGTCGATTCAGCGTACGAAAGGTATGGAACTTCGACAATACCGACTAGAGTACCGGTCCCACCCCCCCCTCTGTATGGAGTCCTCCGTCCCATGATCGAGAGGTGGTGGCACCGAAAACGCAAAGGCTAGGCTTCCTCGCGACCTCTTTATAAATGAGCCGGAACTTAAATTCAACACCTGCGGGTCTCGCGGAGCAGGCAATGAAAACAGGACTGCTTCCAACGTGTACGCCTCACGGAGAGGATCCCATCCGCCCGAGTGACGACGAGCTACCTTTGAGCTGCCACATTCCTGACATGACGTAGACAATCCACTATGTTAATATCCCACACCATATTGACTGCCTCGGACGGAGTGAGTAATATCCGGGGTCAGACGATACTGGTGTCGTTTCGAGGGCGGTACCGCTCCATTCTCCGCGGTTGTTCGCACCGATATCACATTCGTGATCGACGTTCAAAACATTACGAAACGGTACGGCCATCATACGGCCATCGATCGCGTCACCTTCTCGGTGGCCAAGGGAGAAGTGTTGGCCTTCCTGGGTCCCAACGGCGCGGGCAAAACCACCACCATGCGGATTTTGACGTGCTTCATGCCGGCGACCGAAGGTTCTGCCCGAGTCGCGGGTTTTGATTGCACCGACCAGCCATTAGAGGTGAAGCGGCAGATCGGATACTTGCCGGAAACGCCGCCGGTCTACCAAGAACTCACCGTGACGGAATATCTGACCTTCGTCGGCCGACTCCGTGGAATCACGGGACCGAAACTCTCGTCAGCGCTCGACCACGCGATTGGACGACTTGAGCTGGGCTCCGTCCGCTATCGACTGATCGGCAACCTGTCCCGCGGCTATCGGCAGCGGGTGGGACTGGCACAAGCGCTGTTGCACGATCCCCCGGTGCTGATCCTCGACGAACCGACGGTCGGCCTTGATCCCAAACAGATTATTGAAATCCGAGAGCTCATCAAGAGCCTGGCCGGCTCGCACTCCGTGATTCTCAGCACTCATATCCTCCCGGAAGCAACCGCAGTCTGCCAGCGGGTCGTCATCATCAATAAGGGCCGTATCGTCGCGGAAGATACCCCTGAACAGTTGTCGGCTCGATTGCGTCAATCGGAGAAAATTTCGATCACCCTCAAGACCTGTCCGGCGGACTGC
>JARFPM010000148.1 GCA_030444405.1 Nitrospira sp. | reverse complement strand
AGGGCATCTCGCTGAATTCGCGAAAGACCGGCTCCAATTCAGGAAGATCGAGGCGACCATGCAACGTGGTCACCATCGGGACGGCATTTCTACGCGCGACGGGAAATCCGAGGAAATCGAGGTGCGAATGCACAATATCGAAATTGCCGGTCACTCCAAGGGCTCGCTCCTGCTGCATAATCAGCGGAGCGTCTCTGTTGAAGATACCGGTGTTCAACCGGAGCGCCTGTGGACAAATCGCTTCCAGCCGCGCGGTGGTCTCTGAATCACCGCTGGCGAACAGTGTGACGTCATGACCCTGGGCAACCAGCTCCTCTGTAATGTACGAAACGATTCGTTCGGTTCCCCCGTAAAGTTTGGGCGGGACACTCTCCCACAGCGGTGCCACTTGCGCGATTCTCATGAGTCTTCCTTTCTTTCTCTGGTAATCGACTGCGTCGTTCAGTCGTCCGCTTGTGTATGCGTTACGCTGGCCGGGTTGATCGTGATAGTCCAACGATTCTGCTGGAGGTTAACCACCGATGTCTTGCTCGAATTCCGATGCCGTTCCTGTTCGTGCTTCCCGTCCGCTCACCCACGTCATGCTACTCATCGCATTTCATCCGCTCAACGGACAAAACCTCTACCTGCGAATGAAAATATGTCCAGTCGAAGGCGCTTGACTTGACGTAGCCTCTCATGGTTTCCACCCGACCTAGATGATGAAGAGTCGTGCAGGTTGGGTGATGTCATGTGCGTCAGCGTTCTTGTCCGTGATGAAGGTTACCTACTGACTATGCCACATGAGGCACGGAGAAGGCGCTACTCCGATGGGTGTCGCGATGTATGGAGCCCGACGCGACGATATCGGAGATTACGTTCCCTCTCGCAGATCGTGTCCCTACTGACTGATCCGCGCAGCCTTTACGATTTTTTCTCCTCTGATCTGCTCCAAGAAGCGATCGGGCGGGACTGGCGGGGGAACAATCCGTACTTCCTGCCAACCTTCGCTGACTGCTCCCTTGTGACCCTTCATTTCATGAACCCATTTGTCGATGCTCTCCTGACTTGTTCCATCACTGAAGGTCACCCAGAAGAGAAACGGCGGCGACTGAGTACTCTGGAGGCTGTCAGCCATTTTCAAGAGACGCTCGGGGCTTGGATCGACAGCTTTCGATGCACTCGCAACAGCCGTCTGCAACTTGGTCTTCAGAGCTTGGTTGTGCTCTTCCAACCCAGCCACCTCCTTTGACAGTCGGTCGTTATCTGCGGTGAGGCTCTGGATCGCCGCTTCAAGCTGTTCTTGCTCAACCCGCCCTTTGCTCGCGAGGTGTCGTGTCGTGCGATCGGCCTCACGACCAATTGCTTCCAGCCGTTTCTCAAGCTCTTCCTTGACCCCTTCCTTGACCATCACGACGCTGGACGCCACAGATTCCTGGGTCGATGACAGTTTGGCGACGGCTTGATGGAGTTGCACCATACCATTCTGTTGGGACTCAAGGGCCTCTCCGATTTTTGCCTGCATCTGCGCAAGTTTTTCCAGCGGCTGTTCAAGTCTTGCCATTTCTACCGGCGGAGCTGCAGGGAGAGCCGCTGTTTGGACGACCGGAGACGGCATGCGCTCCGGCGTCATCCACGTCGTCATACGGTCAGCGACCAATCCAACGACGGCAATCGCCAATAGAGCTTGCGTAAAGGCGACCGTTCGCATTCCATATGCGATCGCTGTATCCGGACGGCGGGCCACCAATCTGTCGGCGACATCAGCGACGTTCTTCCAGGCCCGACTCCAGAAACTCGGCGCAGGAATGAACAGCGCACTGAGCGTTCCCCCTTGTGCGGTGTTGTGAACACAGAGCTCGATCGTATCAGCGGAAAGCCGGACACGGTCCGTTCGAAATCCACATTCGGGGGCAACGAGCCCCCCCCGAAGAGTTCCGTCTTCAGTGCGAAGCTGTACCGTCTCGATGCGATCGATACACTGAACTTGCAACATCGCGCCGGTTCCCGCTCCCTCAAGCTCTCCAACACGACGCTCATTGACATAGACCTGAACGGAATCCGATGCGCCCTGAACAGGGCGGCTGGATCGGCAAGTCAACGATTCAAGGAGTTGCGATCGATATCTATCCAGTTCCTCTTCCTGACTCATATCATTATTATTCATATTCTCCTCAGTTCCCCATCCCCTAACTCACAACCACGCAGGGGATCGGCTCGCCCACTTAGGGTCGCACCTGCAATTCCAAACGCGGTTTTTCTCCGATAGCTGATCCGCTTGACCCCAGCCCCCAGGCCGTTTGCATGCAATCAAGGCAGAGCGCCAGGTGCCAAATTCGGTAATCGCAGCCGTAGCCTTGAGCAAACATCTCCCCCCATTGAGACCGCGAGAGACAAGGATAATGGTCCGGCTCGCTTTTTCGGTAATGAGCCTGAGCGACTCGGATGAGCCGCTCGGCCTCACTGTTGAATCGTTGTCGATGACGCTGCTGCTGATTCCCCAGTTCCGCAAGCTCTGCCTTCGTCAGACCTATTTCATCCATCGTGCGCTGCCAGCCGCTCTCACGCCAGCGTCGAAAATTCTTATAGATGCGCTGGCTCTCTAACCCATTGAGGCCGGTCACCGCGATCACTTCCCCGGGGCCCCATCCATAAGCATGATGATATAACGCGATCAGCGCGTCACGGCTGATGACCGCCCGAGCCGCAAGTCCGTCGAGAAATCGACCGAGCGGTTTCAGCAAGTCCGGATGATAACAAAATGGTTCCGGCTTGCTGTGCTGTTTGGCCACTAGTGAATCGAACAGGAACAACGGCCGGCATGGAACTTCGCTGCGTCCACAGACCAGAAACCGTTCAAGATATTCAGAGCCCCACCGCAACGCAAATTTTTCATGTTCGATATCCTCGTTCCATTGGCCGGTCTCCCGTAAGAACCGTTTCGTATAACCCGTAGCCCGATCCAACAGAACCGGCAAGGCTTGCGAGACGACCTGATCGAACTCATCCGCCGTGGATACCACCTCTTCCAGGCGGCTCACCGTTACCATACGATCAGCCATCACGTGGCTCTTACTGAGCGTGTTATGCATTCTCGCCACGGCTATTGTGCCTCCATCGACATCGGGGAGCATTGGACAAATACCTCCACTCGCCCGCTGGTTTTGTCCCTTGCTCCGATCATCGCACTCCTGGTAAGAATCTTCCGTTTGCTGTCTTTCCAGACGGACCTGGACCAAACAACGGCAATCCAGCCATTCGCCGTTCCGCAATCCCTCTCTCTCCTCATGAAGGACGGGCTATCTTACCAGATAGCTGGTCTGACTTTCTGTCGGTCGTCTCGAGTCATGACTGACGAAGAAACCGGGCCGTCACGGGCGCTATCTCAATGCCATGGAATTCAAGCTCCGGCGGCATCATCCAGGCCAG
>JARFPM010000083.1 GCA_030444405.1 Nitrospira sp. | reverse complement strand
AAGAACTAGATGGCTGTGCTCTGATGGCGCCAGACGGCTAACCCTTCAATCGAGAGGATGTGCCCCGGCAGGCCGGGTCACGCCTCTCATCTCAAGCGTTCGGCGTCATAACAACAACCGCTCCAGGAGTCGAAATGTTCGGGAGCGATGGAAGACAGTCCGCGACATGGTGCTGGGGTGGATCGTGACTGTTCCAGCAACGAGGCACGCCAGAACTTCCAGCCTATGAGCAAGTACAACTCGACTAATAGTACTCCTGTGCTTTCGACGCTCTAGCCATGCATGTGAGACACGCAGCAGGCAATATGTAACCCGCTTGCCCATAGCTCGTTATTCGTGTTGGGTGCTTCATGGGAGGTGCTGGGTGGTTTGTGGTGGGTGGTTCCTGAGGGGCGTATATAGTGCTGGGGCCCCCATAGGTTTTTGGCTCCCCTATATATCTTGAACGGTTGGTTTGAATTTGGGGCCACCCCCTCGGAAATTTTACGACCCCCACCGGGGAGGGTGGATCAGGTCTGATCTTCTGGATCCGAATCTGCTACCACAGTGCTACCGGAACAGGGCAAACTCGGGCCATCTGTAGCCTTCTCGCATGCGTCGTCTGCGTTGGTTTCTTGTGGACTTAGATGGTTGGAGTTGGGACTAGAGACAATTCCTAAACCGCGGGTCGTACGTTCAATTCGTATCGGGGGCACCAAACCAAGCTTGCTCGTGCCGTGCGCTCTTTATCGAATTATCCTAATTGTCGCGCACGGATAAATCCCTTCAGTGTCTCACTCATTTGATACCGCACTTCGTGCGTACCGCCGGCTATTCTGAGTACTCTAATGATGGATGCAGGCGGGACAAACACAACCAGCTTTAGTGCCCTCTTTGTTTGACTCGCGCGTGCTGTGCGTCCTTTATCGGATATCACAATTGTCAGCGCGATTCACCGGACTCATCACTCGTAAAAACCCGTTGTTTTCTTGCCAGGTCTCCGACCCTAAGTTAGACTTTTTCCACACAGCCATGGCACGCGCGCGCGCAGCGGAACATCAGCGGCCCCGATCAAGAACCGCTCTGATCGAAGAGGCCACACTCGGAATCGCAAAGCTGCAGGAAGTGGCGGCGGCGATCAATGATCTCAGCCAAGAAGGTTTTCCCTATCGAGATGCCGCGCAAAGCAAAGCCGAGCTGCAGTTCCGCGAGTGCCTGCGTCATGCGTTCGGCGAGCGATCTCAGGAATTTCAGACCTATCGAAACTTCAAACTTCGTACGGCGGACAAAGCTGAGGTGGCCCAGAGCCTTGCTGCCATTAAAGGCCTCATACACACCCTGGAGGACCGGAAGCTGGAACTTCAGGGACTCAAGCCCCCACCGAAACCCGAGCCACCACCCGAGACGAACCTCAGCAATACAGCACGCATGGTGCTGGTCTCGTCTGCAACCCCAACCACTCTCACAGGGCAGACCAACTCGCCGATGACAGTCGCCGTGGCCATGACGACAAATGTAGGACCGTCGATGTCTCCTCTGATACCCACGCCTCAACCACAACCACCTGTGCCTGAGCCTCCGATCATTGCGCCTGCGCAGACCCCGATTCCAGCACCGACGCTCACTCCGACTCCTCCGCCATCTCCAACCCCGACTCTGCCACCCATCCCTGTAGCACTTCAGCCACCACCTCCCTCCGTCGCCAGCTTCATCCCTTCCCCACCTCCCGCACCAGCAACTCAGCCAACGCCATCAGCGATTGATAAGCCAGTGGAAGTCAAGCAAGCACCCCCATCACTCGCCGCAGCTCCGATCCCTCCCTCAATACCGACGCAACCCCACATCGATTCCCCAACCCAGGTGGCAGACAACCGGTCGATCTCCTCAGAAATGTCTCAAAGTGTGGTCCGCGCTCCGCAAGACCCACCATCAGACAAGCAAGCGATCGGCGTGAGTATCGCTCGGGTGGTTGAGCCCACACTCGACCAGGATCCCCTCCATCTCATCAGAAAAGTCTGCCTTCGCTTTCACGCTGTGGCCCGCCAGCTCCGCCTTCGGAAAGACTATCGTCCGACACTGGAAGTTGACGACGACTATGACCTGCAGGACCTCCTCTGCGCGTTGTTGAAGGTGGAGTTCGACGAGGTCGCGACCGATGAATGGACGCCTTCCTACACAGCGGGGGCCCCACGGACAATGCTCCTGGTGAACAAGGATCAGATCGCTGTCGTGGCGAAGAAGACCAAAGCCGGGCTAACCGCGAAGGAACTAGCCGATCAGGTCACAGCAGATTCGGCATATTATAGAGCCCAGCGGCGATGCTCAACCTTGTTTTGTTTCGTATACGATCCGGAGGGCCGTACAGGAAGTCCAAAGCGGCTGGAAACAACCTTAACGAGCGTCAGCGAGCACTTCAGAGTTGAAGTGCTGGTTGCGCCAAAGTGAGACTATGGCAAAACCAAATTTAAAGAGGATTCCTTCTCTCGCGTCCCCATCGAAGCCCATCAAGACCAAGCCTGAGTTGACAGGGCAGCATGACTTTGCTATAAAGCAGCCCACTTCCGGGGCAATTCCGTATACGATTCATGGTCCCGCTCCGGGAGACCAAGGTATGTCAGACCGGGCGTACGTACTGATCAATGTTCAACCCGGACAGACATCTGCCGTAGTTAAAGCGTTGGGTGAAATTAAAGAGATCAAAACGATCGACCCCTGTTGGGGAAAGCCGGACATCATCGCTATAGCTGACATACCGGACCAAGATGCATTGACCCAACTGGTCTTGAGTCGCATACATCGCATAGAAGGAGTGACGCAGACCGATACTCACCTCGTATACCGTCTGAAGGAGGCCAGAACAAAATGATCCGAAAGGACTTTCTTGCCATCGTCGCCCTCGCCGTCTTCGCCGTTGGATGTGCCAAGGTTCAGCGTTCCATCGAGCCTGATGTCGTCGACGTCACATTGCCCGCACCGGCAGACCGGGTGAAAGCGGCTGTGACAAAGGTTCTAGGCGAAGATGACTACGATGTGGAGTGGTCTGATGCCTCTCAGCTTAAAACGGGGTATCGGGATGAGCAATCCAGTATCTGGGACTTTATGCTGAAAGGACGGTTGGGTGTGGTCAAGAGCCGTGCTGAAGCGTCCGTGACGCCAGAAACTGACCAGAGTTCCCGTCTCCGTCTGCAAATCTCGTCGGAAGGCAAGCAAACAATGTGGGACCGCTGGGGTCCTACTCCGCCCCAAGTTCCTCAAAGTGCGGAGAACAAGCTTCGCTTAATCAAGAACGAGTTGAAGATCGTTCAGACTACGTACACAACAGAGACTTTTTACGGATCGAAGCCTTAGGCGGGCTCTTTTTCTGCTCCCTCAGCTTCTTCTCCCAGATCCAAGCCAAAACGCTCTGCCATACGGTAGAGCGTTCGCCTGTCGATGCCGAGGATTTTCGCCGCCTTCACCTTATTCCCCTTCGTTTCCTTGAGTACGCGAGTCAAATGGCGCTTTTCCACTTCTTCCAGGGTCAGATAGACATCATCGAGCTGATCGGCTTGTGAAAGTTGTGCATCAGCTTCAGCCGTTGCACTCTGGCGAATCACTTCGGGTAAATCCTCAGGCGTCAGTAGAGGCCCCTGACTTAACGACACGGCCCGTTCAATCGCATTTTCAAGCTCTCGCACGTTGCCGGGCCATCGATATTGGGCTAAGAGCGCCATTGTTTCCGGTAGAACTCCTCGTACCGCATGGTCCGTGCCTGCCGCGCATTTTTGCAAGAAGTGATGCACCAGCATCGGAATATCTTCCCGCCGCTCGACCAATGACGGCAACGTGATTGGAACGACTTTTAATCGATAGAAGAGGTCGTCCCGAAACTTTCCTTCCTTCACCAGCTGCTCAAGATCTCGATTGGTCGCGGCGATGATCCGGACATCGACTCTGGTGGATGTCGTGCCCCCAACCCGGCGGACTTCCTGATCCTGCATGACTCGCAACAACTTCACTTGTAAGGCCTGTCCGAGCTCGCCGATCTCATCGAGAAACAGTGTCCCTCCATTGGCTGATTCAAAGAGCCCGACCTTGGTCCCCGCTGCCCCGGTGAAAGCTCCTTTCTCATAGCCGAACATTTCCGATTCCAGCAAAGTATCGGGTAACGCACCGCAATTGACCGGGATGAACGGCTTATCCCGGCGGGGACCATTCGTATGAATGGCCCGAGCAATGAGCTCTTTGCCGGTTCCGCTTTCCCCCTGGAGCAGGACCGTGCTTTTGCTTTCCGCCACACGCGCGACCAGCTTGTACACCTCCAACATCGCCGTGCTGCTTCCGACCAACGGAGACCACTCGCCCTTACTTTTCAACTCTTCTCGGAACCGCGCATTCTCTTGGAGCAATCGGCAGTGATCCAGGCCCCGTTTGACCACCAGCTTGATGTCCTCTTTCTTGAACGGTTTCGCCAGGTAGTCGTAGGCCCCCTGCTTAATTGCTTCGATCGCGCCCTCCAAAGAGCCGAACGCAGTGAGCACCACCACGGCCGTATTCGGACTCACTTGTTTGAACTCCCGCAAGACCGTGAGCCCATCCACCGCACCCATGCGGATATCCGTCAGCACCAAATCGACCCGCCCCTGGCGTCCACGCGCGATCACCTCTTCTCCGCTGGCAAAGGCCTCGACATGGTATCCTTCCTTCCTGAGTGCCTCCGCCAACAGCTCGCGTGCAACCGCATCGTCGTCGGCCACCAGAATCGTCGCTGGTTGCATTACGCCTCCTCTCTCGTATGAATAGGTTCACGTTGCATCGCCGGTAATGTCATCATTACAGTCGTGCCACGCCCGATCTCACTCGTCAGGGCCAGGCTGCCGCCATGAGCCACCACCGATTCTCGACTCAAGAATAGCCCCAAGCCGGTTCCCTTGCCAACCGCCTTAGTCGTAAAAAACGGTTCAAAGGCTTTCTGTGCGTCTTCCTCGGACATACCGCATCCTGTGTCCTGCACCTCAATCGTAATCACCAACAGCGACATGCTGTTTGCGACCAGCCGACCGCGATCCAGTTCATCCGGCGATGCCTCCCGAGATCCTGCCATAATGATCACATTCCCCTGTGTGGGGGTTGCGGCGAGCGCATTGGCCAGAATATTCACCAATACTTGATGGATTTTTTCCTTGTCCGCCCAGACCAGAGGAAGGTCCTTTGGAATGTCGATCGTCAGTGCGATCCCTTTCTCGTGAAAGGCCGGTTCCATCAGGACCGCAGCGGGGCTGATCACTTCCTCCACAGGAAGCCATTGCGGCTCAGGCTGGCGCGGCCGGGTAGAAGACAGTAAATCCTGAATGATACGAACCACTCGCGTGAGTTGGTCATCGATGATCGCCACCCGCCTCCTCATCTCCGGTGTCGTACCAGGCTCCTCGGCCAGAGCCTGGACATGCCAGGCGATCGAGTGTAGCGGCGTGCCCACCTCGTGCGCCACGGACGCCACGAGCTGTCCCACCGCAGCCAACCGTTCCGACCGGTTCAGCTGATCTTTCGCCTGGACCAGTTGCGTGTTGGCTTTGAGCAGATTCTCGGTTTCTTGGGCCAGCGCCACCCTCGCCGCCTCTTCTCGCGCCTTGCGCTCTTCCCAACTCATGCCCAGGTAAGCCACCAACAGCAAGACGCCGACGACGACGCTCCGATTAATGACCGCTGCTTGAAATCGCCCCGGCTTCGTCGGTTGGAGTAGACCCGAATAGGTGGCAACGACACAGGCCAGCACCGTCACCAACATGATGGTTCGATTCCGCAGGGTGGTTACCAACATGATTGGCAACACATACCCATACGCGCCGACGACGTTGGCCGGGGCGAATTCTTCAATAATCAAGATGATGAGAAAACAGGCAGCCGCGATGCCGAGCACGAGACGGTCACGATGCGTCATGGCAGTCATCGACTCGCTCCGCCAAGCCGAGGATCATAGCTTCTGAATCGAAAACATCGATAACGAGTGGGTTCCTTCACGGAAGTACTTACACAAGAGGGCGGGGCAAACGCAACAGAGCCGCGAGTCGTTCAAATCGAGAGTCTTGGACCAAGTCCTCCACGGTCAGACTCAACTTCCGGCACCAATTCGGGTGCTGGTCCACCGTCCCCGGCAGATTGGTCTGGCATCGGGTGCCGATGACATCTTCGATATTGACTAAGACGATCGACGCGGGTGTGCGGGCCAGATATTGATGAATACTTTCCATCAACTCGGTCGTCATCATCGGCACCTGTGCCGGATCATCGGGCATCCCTGAAGGCAACAGTCCTTCTGACCTCAATGCAGCGAGGATCCCCCCTTTTTCTCGATGCCGCTCCGCCCATATCGCATTTCGAGACTCCTCCGAGGGGAAAAAGCCCAGCGCGGAACGCGTTTCGATATCCACGCCTTCCCAATACCCGCTCAATGTCGGAAGGTCGTGGGTTGTCACGACAGCGAGGGATTGGGCAGGATAATGGGCCGGAGGCTTCCATCCTCCCCAGTGCTCTCGCTCAAAATAGAAGACTCGGTACGAGAAGATTCCGGCTGCTCCGAGTCGGTCGCGCACCCAATCGGGAACGGTTCCCAGATCTTCGCCGATCACCACGGCCTTCGCCCGCACACTTTCCAGCGCCAAGATCGCCAGCAGTTCGTCATCCCGGTAATGCACGTACGTCCCCATCGCGGGTGGGAGACCACGAGGAATCCAAAACAGTCGAAAGAGCGCCATGACGTGATCGATCCGTATCGCCCCTCCATAACGGAGATTATTGCGCAGCAATTCGATAAAGTACCGGTAACCGCTCGCGCGCAGACGCAATGGATCGAGTGGAGAAATTCCCCAATTCTGGCCCTCAGGGGCAAACGCATCGGGAGGCGCACCGCAATCGGCCTTGAAGGCCAATACATCTTGATTCAGCCACCCATCGGCGCCATAGCGCTCGCTTCCCAGTGCAAAGTCATGGTACAAGCCGATCGGCATACCGGCTTCGTGCGTCTTCTTCACCGCATCTAGCAGCTGTTTCGCAGCCAGCCATTGCAGATATTGGAAGAATCGCACCCGCGGCATCTGCTCACGCCGAAACTCTTCCAGGGCGTCCGACCTCCGCGTTCGGTAGGGCTCCGGCCAGTCCTCCCAGATCGTCGAAGCCGAGGGCGTGGACTGTCGCGCCTCCTCGAGAGCTTGAAACAACGCATAATACGCCAAGGATTCCCCTTCCTGCTCCGTGAATCGATGGAAGCTTCTCCCCCGATCGGTCTTTGGTTTCAACTCCGGTTCGACGCCTTCGAAGTTGTCCTGCAGAAATGTCCGATAGCAGAGCTCAAGCACCTCGCGTTTCGTCGACTTGACCGCGTCGTAATCCACGAACTCGCATCGCCGAGCCGCTTCGATCCTTCCACGAAATACCGGGTCCGCAAGCCTGCTTTGGACATCCGGGTCCGTCCAGCACTCGGGAACCTGGGTGACATCGATATACAAGTCGTTCAAAAACAGGCGGCTGGTGGGTGAATAGGGACTGAGATGATAGGGCTTGGTATTCTTGAGAGCGTGGAGCGGGTTCAGCCCGACCACCGCAGCGCCCAGACGTTTCCCTGCCCATTCGATGACGGCCCCCAAATCTCGAAAATCGCCGACGCCCCAATTGTGATGGCTCCGCAATGAATAGAGCTGCAAGGCCACACCCCACCATCGAATACCCTGCTGAAGTTCATCAGGAATGTAACAGCGCTCCGGCGCGACGATGAGGCGGAATGTAGATTCCATATTCGTGCCGCCTCCCTTTGCGTAGGCTCTGACCGAGTAATAGCCAAGCGGCAGGTCTTGTGGAAACGCCAACGCGACACGAACAAACCTGCGTCCCCGAATCGTGCGAGTCTCTTCTATTCTGAGGCCAGGCCCCTCCGCTCGCTCACATTGTGCTTCTCCGTTCTCCGTATAGAGTGACCACTTGACGTGAAGAGCCGAATCGTCAGAGCTGTCACAAGCCCCATACCACGACCAAGTACCTGCGTCTCGTCCCAACCGAAGCACATGGACAGGTTCACAGCCTCGCAGCCACCAACGGTTATCCCACGCCTCTAGTTCCGCAATTAGTTCCTCGCAATTCGCAACCCGCAGATTCATGGCAGCCAAGATGGCCCGTCGCGTTTCGTCCGTCGTCACATGGTGCGTTCCGGCGATGTCGTAATAGTCGGCAGCAATCCCTGTTCGATCTGCCAACATGCGCAAGAGGTCACTTTCAGAACGGTCGTACATAGGGCGAGTGTGAGTGAAGGGCTTGATCAAGTCAAGGTAATGCAGACTCTAGACCTATAATTTGGACCGTCATGGAAGTCAACGATACAGGTGCATGACTGAGCTGGGCTACCGGATTCTCAAGTTGAAAGGCCGGCCTGTACCAAGTCCGGTTCGAGTACAGGCACGGCAAGCAGACAGAGTCCGAGCAGCGCCGGCGATGGGGGCATCCCTTAGCGCTCCCTCAGACTTTCTTTCATGGATTTCAGCAAGGGACTCAGTAGATATTCGATGATCCGGCGCTGACCGGTCTTGATCTCAACAGTGACCGCCATCCCAGGCGAGAGATTCACCTGCTTGCCATCGACCTGGATCGTCGACTGGTCCATACTGACTCTGGTTGGGTAGACAAGTCCGATCTTTTCGAAAGGAGCCGCATCGTCGGAGACCGTCAGCACATGACCCGGAATCGTGCCGTACAACGTGAACTGAAAGGTTTCGACCTTGATCTCAACCGGCTGTCCTTCCTGCACAAACCCCACATCTTTATTCTCGACTTGCGCCTCTACTTCGACCGGATGGTCTTGAGGCACGACAATGAGCAACTGCTGCGCTGGGGTGACGACGCCACCGACGGTATGCACCGCTAACTGCTGCACGACGCCGTCGATCGGCGAGGTCAATCGCTGCAAACCAGCCTTTTGATTGGCCTTTGTGACCTCTTGCGCAAGGGAGGCGGCTTTGATTTCAAGGGCCGAGAGTTCCGCCTGTTTTGTCTGCTGAAATTCCGAGGCCATGGCTCGAAAGTGCTTTTCGGCTTCCGCGAGCGCGGCCTGATCTTGTTGGAGTTTCTTCTTTTGGCCGGCGAGTTCCTGCACCTTGTCGATCCGCTGCTCTTCTGCTTGCAGAAAGTCCATCTTGCTCACTGCCTCATGTTCGAGCAATCTTTTATAGACCTCGGCTCGTTCGACCTCCATAGGTACTGTAGCTTCCAAACGGAGAATATCTTCTCTGGTTTGCTCGATCGCTGCGAGGCGCTGATCCACAAGATGCTGCGCCGCTGCAACTTTGGCGTGGTATTCGGCCAGCTGGTTTCGCAGCAACTGCTGTTGCAGTACGACATAGGCCCCATCTGCACCGGGAGGTGCCTCGAAAGTGGCGCGTCCCTTGATAAGAGCCCACAACCTGGCCGCATCCACCTTGGCTGCTTGGTATTCATTGAACACCCGGTCATAGTCGGCACGGTTGAGGGTCGAATCGAGATCAATCAGCACATCGCCCTGCTTCACTGCCTGTCCATCCTGCACGTGGATCGATGCAATGACCGCCGCTTCGTACGGTTGGATGATCTTCGAGTAGCCGCTGGGAATGATCTTGCCTTGCGCCGTGGCCACAATATCGATCCGCCCTAACATCGTACACAGCCCTGCCGCTGTGAAGGCGGCCAAGATCGTCCAGAGGAGCGCACGGCCGATTGGGGAGGGGGGAGCCTGCTGGGTTTCCAACACCGCCGGTAGAAATTCCATAATTAGTCCGCCGGAAACAGCGGAACCGCCTGGTCGGCTTGATGCGGTCCGCCACGCTGCCCTCCACACCGTCCAATGTCTGCCGAACGCACCAAAGGCCATCTGTGAGCCCTCTATCCCTTGCCGATCTGATGCAGCTGTAATCGCGCATAGAATCCGTCTCGACCAAGGAGTTCACCATGCGATCCCTCCTCGACGATTTCTCCTTTGTCGACGACATAGATGCGATGCGCGGGCCGCACCGTACTCAGCCGATGCGCAATGATAAAGACCGTACGCCCCTTACAGATCTGCGCCATGTTCCGTTGGATCACCGCTTCGGATTCGTAGTCCAATGCACTGGTTGCCTCATCGAAAATCAGGATACGAGGATTCGCGATCAAGGCCCGTGCAATGGCAATCCGTTGACGCTGCCCGCCTGAGAGGGTGCATCCGTGCTCGCCGATCAGCGTGTCGTAGCCCTCCGCCAGTTCCAGGATGAACTCGTGGGCCCCGGCCATTTTCGCCGCCTCGATCACCTGCTCCATTGCCAACCCAGGATCGGTCAGCGCAATGTTGCTTCGGATCGAGCCGTTGAATAGGAAATTTTCCTGCAGTACGACTCCCACTTGCCTGCGCAGCCATGCAGGGTCGAGCTGCGCCAAATCCACTCCGTCCACCAAGATGCGCCCCCGTTCCGGTACATAGAGACGCTGCAGCAATTTCGCGATGGTGCTTTTTCCGGATCCTGAACGTCCGACGATACCGATCATCTGCCCCGGCTCTACGGAAAATGACATCTTCCGAGTGACTTCCGGCCCATCCGGCCGGTACCGAAACGTGACTTCTTCGAATCGTACCTGCCCCAGGAACCGAGGCAACGTCGTTCGATTCGGGTTATACAATGGTTCGGGCTGAGTGTTGAGCACATCGCCCAACCGTTGCATCGAGACGCCCACTTGTTGAAATTCCTGCCAGAGATTCACCAGCCGAAGAATCGGCCCTGTTACCTGCACCGACAGCATGTTGAATGCGATCAACTGCCCGATGCTCAGATCTCCATCGATCACCCGATAGGCACCCAACCACAGCACCGCGACGGTGGTCGCCTTTTGAACACAGGTCGCGGATTGACCGGCTATCATCATCACGCTCGTCGCGCGAAAACTCGCTCGCACATAGCCGGCCAGTTGTTCCTCCCATCTCCGCATAAGCGGTGGTTCGACCGCCATGGCTTTGACGGTCTGGATTCCGCTGACCGTTTCGACCAAGAATGCCTGGTTTTCGGCGCCTCGGTTGAACTTTTCATGCAAGCGCGCTCGGATCGCAGGAGTAATGGCTATCGACAGCAGCGCATAGACCGGAAGCGAAGCCATGACGACGAGCGTGAGCGCGGGACTATACAACCACATGACCATCAGGAAGACGGCGGTGAACACGAGGTCCAGCACCACCGTCACGGAATGGCTGGTCAAGAATTGACGGATCTGTTCCAACTCACGGACGCGGGCGACCGTATCGCCAACGCGTCGGGCTTCAAAATAGGAAATGGGAAGCGCCAGGATATGCCGGAAGAGTTGGGCTCCAAGACCGACATCGATCCGATTCGTCGTATGCGAAAACAGGTAGGTCCGGAGCCCGCCTACAATCGCCTCGAAGATCGCCAGCGTGATCATACCGATCGCCAACACATGGAGCGTTGTGAACCCCTTGTGTACGAGTACTTTGTCGATGACGACCTGTGTAAAAAGCGGCGTCAACAAGGCGAAGAGTTGAAGAAAGAACGACGCGATCAGCACTTCGGCGAAAAACTTGCGATATTTCACGATCGCCGGGATGAACCAGGTGAAGTCGAACTGGAGATCTTGCGGACGGACACGGGCTCGTTTGGTAAAGAGCAGCAGTTCGCCGATCCATGTTGCTTCGAATTGCTCACGAGAGAGGACGAGCGGTCGTGCTTCGACCGGATCCTGGACAAGTACCTTCTCTCCTTCGACCTTCGCCAGCACGACATAGCGGCCGTCAGTCTGCTTTGCCATGGCAGGCAGCGGTGTCCCCTGGAGTGTGCCCCAGGTGGTCTTGAGCAGACCTGCCTTCAATCCGAGATGTTTAGCGGCACGGAGGAGATCGACGTTGGAGAAGCCTTGCCCGAACTGCGCAAACTGATGCCGTAGCTGTGAGCCATCGGCGGGAAGGTCATGAAATCGAGCGATGATGAGGAGACAGGTCAGACCGCTGTCCACCGGCACTCCATTCACAGAAGCGGTGGAACTATTATTCGCCTGTTGCGGTCTCGAATTGTGCATGGGAGCCACTATTGTGCCGACTCAGCGAGCCAAAGAAATGGTTACCACGTTTCGTGGCTCCGAATTATGGAGCAATTGACCTGGTTCCCGATCTTTGCGAGCATTCAGTTCGCGACCTTCGGGTAAAATCGTTACGTAATGTCTGCGCGCCGATTGTACCAACGGATCGGAACTGTTCTGACCTCTCTTAGAGGGGGGACAGTCCAACGGAAGTGGTGTAGTCGCACTAAGAACGTCGACGTTCTACGGGGAAAGACAGGTTTGTCGGAATCGTCGCCGACTGCAGAATACCCCGCCAGACGTTTTTAGGGTCCAAACGGGGTGATGAACTTTACGACGATGCCGGCAGGTCGGTGGAAGGTTTTGATCGTAGGCAATGTATGTAGTTCCAGACTCGCAGGATATCGAGCGTCAGAGTCGCGCCGTAGGTCGGGCCGAAGTCGCGCTCCACGATGTTCCCCATACTATCGTTCCACGTTTCGAACCGTACCGGCCCGAATGAGCCGGCAATGGACCAGGCAAACTGCTTCTGGCTCACCCCTTCCACATTCACAAAAATCCCGGAGTCCCACATGAGTGCAAATTCGATTTCCCATGTGGGGATCGTTTCACCCGTCGCGGTCGCCCGGTACTGCCCAATGGCAATCGAGGGCTGCACGAGCCCTGAGGTGTTTCTCACGGCGTGGAGCACGGCGCCGTTGTCTTGATAACTGATCCGCCCCAAGGCCGATGCCCGCAAGCTCACATCGCCC
>JARFPM010000004.1 GCA_030444405.1 Nitrospira sp. | reverse complement strand
TCAGCAGGCGATGAATAGTGCCCCTCCAACCTTAGACCTTTGTCTCGTTGGCCATCCTCATCGTAGGCCAAGTGGCTGAAATCATGAAGGAGAAGGGGAAAACGCATTGTCCAGGCAGGGCACATTATAAAGCTCGCTAAGCTGCAGAGAAGCGCCTATGGTTTAGGTAAGACAATATAAATGGAGAAAGGAGCTACCATGGATGCGAATCTCTTCACATTAATCGTAGCGCTGATTGGGCTGGTGGGTGCTGGCGTATGGGTCTACAAGAAAGGAACGTAAGGGCGCACGGTCAACCGAGAGACTCTTCCTGCCGTGTCTCGGGAGCGCATCTCGCGAAGCGGTTTACCCTGAAAACGAGATGCGCTCTCTGAATTCCCCCCTCTTGTCTTGTTGGAAGAAGCGGTTCAGAGTCGCCGTGTCAGGATCCTTTCGGCCTGCCGCGTGGTCGGAGGGTTGATTCCATCCCAAACCGTCTCACTATCCGTCCGACCCAGCCTTCCTCACCAAACGGTCGGCCTCGTTGCACGCTGAGGCGGAGGGCTTCCAGCTCCTCGCCGGTCTCAGGACGATTCACCCGCGTGATCCAATTTCGTGGCAGGTCCACCGGCCAGTCACTCAGCCAGGTCGTGAGTTTGGGATCGCCTTGGGCTCGTCGCCACAAACTGGACCAGTGCCAGTTTTCTGCCTGCTTGACCATCCTCGCCCGCAGCGCATTACGCTCCACGTAGCGGGCAACAGTGAGAAAATGTTCATCGGCCTGCACCGGAAACGATTTGAACCGGCCTTGGTAGACCGGGCCAGTTCCCGCCGTCTGATGGTGGGCGTGCCAACGTTGTGTATGCGTCACGGTGATCCAGCGGACCGCTTCGGAGAGTTCTCCATCGCGTTTGGGCCAGAGGAGCAGATGCCAGTGATTCGGCATCAGACAATAGGCGGCGATGCGAATGCCGGAATTGGCATGCGCTTCTGCCAAGATCTTCTCGAAGGCGATATAGTCAGTCGGTGTCTCAAACAGCGGCAGGCGTCCGACACGGCGATTCAGGACATGGTAAGCAAGGTCTCCGGCAACGAGTCGTGGACGACGTGGCATAGGGGACCTTCTACTCGAACTGTGGCGCGGCTGTCAAGTAAAGACTCCCGACCCCTTTTATGCAAAGAATGACTCCCAACCTTTTTCTGTTTCAGAGCCGCATGTGTTGCGCTTCAACCTTGCATTCACACTCCTTGTCTGTCCGCTTTCCCGTTGCAAGTATCCTGATCTAGTCGCATTCCTTAAACTGGGACTGCTGACAACGCCGTATCATTTCCTGCACCTGCTCAATCTGCGCGGCGGTCATTTGTGAGGTCAGATAGTCTCGGCGCTTCAAGGCTGCCTTCCCCTCATCGCCCTGTAACATGGCGCCAGCGATGTGGTACCACATGAGCGCGCGAACCAAGTCTTTCCGGACACCCCGTCCTCTCTCGTACATCAGGGCCAGATTGCTCTGCGGACCAGCGTAGCCCTGCGCCGCCGCCTTACGAAACCACGTCAGTGCCGTTTGGTAGTCCTGTCTGACGCCTCGTCCCTTTTCATGCATCAAGCCCAGATAGAATTGGGCCGATGCCACTCCTTGCTCCGCCAGGGGACTGAAGAGGCGGGCCGCCTGTGTATACTCACCACGCTCATACGCAAATTCCGCCTCCTCAAGAGAATCTGCGGCCACAACGGGCCGTGGGCTCGCGCCTGTCGCACAGGTCAGAACCAAGAACAACGCAAAGAAGAAACGCCACATTGATCACCAGCCTTTCAACAGAATCGTTAAAGCATGGGGGTCTGAAATTTCCATTCAGGAGGGTCTTGTTCGCGGGTCGAACCACTCACACGAAGGGTGACGCAACCAGATGCATGAGTTCCACGCCAGCAGCCCGAACATGATTTCTGACAAACTCTGTATCTGGCCAGGCTTCGTGTAGGTCATGGAGCACCATCGAATCCCTGTCGAAGCTGGACAGGAGGGCATTCTACGTTGACGAAGGAATAGAAGATGCAGCAGTCGCCGGACTTCGGTCGAAGAACGACGCGGCACGATTTGCACTCAAAGACGACGATGCAGGCATCGGTTGGCATCTCCATTTCTGCCCCCACGCCACAGCGAGGGCACGTAATTTCCGACTGCGTGATGACGTCCATGCCCCTCCTGCCACGTGTACCCATGTAAGTCTCTTGCGGTAAGTCTACTGCTAAGTCGGAGGTCAATTCATCATTGCAGAGGCGATGGGGGAGCGGCGAATGGGAGGCGGGGAAAGCATCGGATCGGCACGCCTCGAGACGCTATGAGGTAAGCGCAACGGGAAATGGTTCGTCAGGGAAGACTCCTGTCCCTCTGTTCTTCAAACCCGGCCAGGATCTTTTTATGCGTCGCGAAGTTGGTAGGTTCCTCAAAGAGGGGGAGTCGCCCAACCCGACGGGTCTGGACATGGTAGGCGAGGGATCCGGCAGCGAGGCCTAGAGGGCGTAGCATAGGGGATCTTCTAGCCGAGCTGTATTGCGGCTGAAATGTGGAGACTCCCGATTCCATTGCTACCAACTTAGCGCGCGGCAGCGGCTTGAGATTCCCGGGCGGACAGACTCTTTCGGCGGTTATTGGAAATGGTGCGGTCAATAATGGCGCCGCAATTGAGGCATTTCCAGGCATAAAACACGAGAAAGAAATCCGAGAACCGTTCCAACATCATCATCCCTTTGCACTTCGGACATTCCATTGATCCCTCCAGTGTGATTGCGTTCACAGCTGACGACGAACATAAGCAAGAGCTGAGCCAAATGTATATACTTAAGTATGTCAACTACTTAAGTTTTACGTAGTTGACCAGGGTAGAGTGTTTTCAAAAACTTGACGGTGTAAGGAGGTCAACTTGTCAATGTTTTGTCAGCTTGTATACGAAAGAAACGCGGCGGCAGTTTGTGTGTAAGGCTGTTTCGGGAACGAGGGATCGGTATCGCGAAAGGAGTCCTGACCATTTTGACTCCTCCCGTGTGTGAACTTAGTGGCTCGGTGTGGGTTGGCTTTGGCCGGCTGTGCATGCCAGGTGCGAGGGAATATCAAGCTGTCCTGATGGACGAAATCCCCAGGCAGTGGCAAGGGCTTGGCAAGTTAGGTTCTGAAAGGTCTGGTCGTTACGTTCGACGCAGTGCGGGTAATGGGCGCTGCCGCGCAGGATATTTTCTTGGTTTTCCACTAGAAGGCCTCGCACATTGAGATTGATGTTGAAGAGTGCGCCACAGTTCGGCTGAATTAGTGCCCCTTCCTTCAGTTCTTCCCGCTCCAAAATGAGCACAAACTCTGCATTCAGCTTTGCCGCGACCACGAGCGTCGCCTGGCGATCTGATGAAGTGTGGGGAATCTGATGCGGCATCAGGATGTTTGAATAGTGATGAGACCGGAGCCATTCTTCAGCCACGCGGGCCAGGAGAGGATCTCCCCAGATGAGGATGCGTTGCCGCTCACTTGGCAAAAGCATATGGGAGCCACTGGTGATTGGAAAGTGCACGCCGGAGCGAGGTGGTTTGGAGAAGCATCCTTCCAGAAAGAGCAGGATAGAGAGAAGACAGTCAAGAGGGCAGGTTCGGTTACTTGGATTCACGGAAACCGTTCTGCCATCCATTCACCAGTTGGTCATGGAACCAGGGCCAGCGCATCCCGACGCCTCTTACTCGACCGTGAAACACTTGCGTTAAATTGTCGCCTGGTTTTTATCGACTTGACCAGGATTGGATCGGCACGGTGGAGATGGCATTTTGTGGCGAGCCCTCGATCACTCGATCGCTATAGGCGAGATAAATGTATGTCTGACGTTTCTTGTCGAAAAATCGGACCACTTGGAGGGTCTTGAAAATCAGGGACCGACTCTCACTGAATACCTTTTCCCCTTCTTTCGGCTCACCCACAATGCGAATAGGACCGACTTGACGACAGGCCAGTGAGGCATCGGAGGTTTCCTCTGCTAATCCAACCATACTTTTCAAGCCACCCTTTTTTGATCGACTCAGATAACAGGTGATGCCTTCAATCTTTGGGTCGTCAAATGCTTCAACTACAATCTTGTGATCTGGTCCCAACCATTTGAATTCTGTGTCGACACTCCCAACTTCCTCTGCATGACTTGCCGCAACGATCGTTGCACAACAGAGCAACGTAGTCACAAGGATGTTTGTCTTCATTTACGTACTCTCCGTCATGGTTCAGCCTTATTCTTATGTAACGTATCACGGGGGATATGCTCGAACGCAAGGGCTTCTGACTCGGGCCGCTCTGGCGAAGTGAAAGAAATGGTGGTCGGGCGAAGCTACATCACTGCCGGAGTTTCCCGCCGAGCATAGCATCGCAGAGCAGTGCAACCGCGGAAAATTGCAGCCTGAAGGCGTGGCGTCTGCTGGGGGTGTCGGCGACCTAGACTTGTCCTAGTCTAGGCCGCCAAACACAGATTCCCGATCCCTGTTCTTTCCGCCGCGAAATGAGTCCTGACACCGTTTCATGTTCAACAGCAAGGGGCTCTTGTGCCCCTTTGCGAACGTCCTCGAAAGTGGGGTTAGCTCATTGTGGCTCGTGGGATGCTTCGGGTGGGATGTCGTCCGCGGGGACGTCACGAATCTGAATCGAGTCGACCCGTTGCTCGGCCAGGACGTCCGATATGATCACGGCCTTGTCCCCGACCTGAAACTGTTCACGGTCCTTCAGGATCCGGAACGCCGTTTGCAGAGTCTTTTCAGGGTCCGAACTGAAATCGATCTTGAAAGGAAAGACACCGCGGTTGAGCATCATGGTCCGTCGCGGTTGACTCATGTTGGTAAAGGCGTAGATGTTGGTAGAGAAAGGACGGCAGTTTGAGACGAGATCGGCCATGAGTCCCCGTCTGGTGATCACGACGATTCCTTTGGCCTTGACTCCCTGGGCAAGCTGAACGGCCGCCACCGCGAGTTGCTGCTTATTTCCCGCGTTGCGCAAGTGTTTTGCAAACTGCAATCCGGGTATCGTTTCGGATTTAAGCGCAATCTTGCGCAGGTATTCAACACACTTCACGGGATACTTCCCGACCGTGGTTTCCCCGGACAGCATGACGGCGTCGACTTCTTCATAGATCGCGTTGGCGACGTCGGTGACCTCGGCGCGGGTGGGGTGCGGGTGGTGGATCATGGATTCGAGCAGATGGGTTGCCACAATGACGCGCTTTCCGTACTCGTTGCATTTTTGCACGATCGTCCGCTGGACATTCGGCAGATCTTCCACGTTGATCTCCACTCCCAGATCGCCACGCGCGACCATAATGCAGTCCGATTCTTTGATGATCTCCTCCAGGTTTCGGACCCCTTCCTGGTCCTCGATCTTCGCGATGATCTTTACCCTTCCGACTTTGTCACCCATGAGGGCCTTGAGTTGCTTGATATCCGCGGCCTCGCGCACGAAAGACAGGGCGATGAAGTCCACATCCCGTTCCAGGCCGAACAGGATATCCTTGGTGTCCTTGTGCGTGATCGCCGGCAGATTGACCCGGATGCCGGGGAGATTCACGTGACGCTTGCTCTTCAAGAGCCCACCGTCCAAGACGCGGCATCGCATGAAGCGCTCCTGCTTCTCCAGCACTTCGAAATTGATCAGCCCGTTGTCCACGGTGATCTTATCCCCGACATTGACCGCCTCAAGCAAGTCCGCATAGTCGATGTGGATGGAACTCTCTTCCACGTCCATCGGCCCGCGCGTGGTGACGGACACAATGGCGCCCTGCTGCAGATCGAGATCGCTGGAGAGGTCCCCGGTGCGGATCGCCGGGCCTTGCGTGTCCAGGAGGATGGGGATGGGAAACTTCACCTTCCTGTTGAGTGTCTTGATGTGCTGGATGACCTTGGCGTGGGAGTCGTGGTCGCCGTGGGACATGTTCAGCCGCACGATATTCATGCCGGCCTCGTACATCTTCTGCAACATCTCGTAGGATTCCGTGGCCGGGCCGATCGTGCAGATGATGCGGGTCTTTTGCATGCATGCTCCCCGGGATACTGACCTATCCCCGCTAGCGAGGTGAAGTCCACAGATTTATGACGACGTCATGCGACGGGATTAGGAGAGAAACCGGGACCATTCTACTTTGTATCGTCGGCCTAGTCCATCGCATGTGTGAGGGGGGCGATCGCTAATGATGAGCGTTGAACGATGAGCGATAAATTCTTTGGGATCGCGATGAACGACGTACCTTGCCGGCCTGATATGCACCGCGAAGTGATTTCGCGGGCTTGCTCACTTCTCGAAATCTAGAATGTCCCCGTGCTTCTCTTGTCAACCAAGGGGAGTCGCCCGACTCGGCAGTTCAGGACATGATAGGCGAGGTCTCCAGCAGCGAGGCGTGGACGACGAGGCATGCGAGTCTTCTACCGAAAACACTGCGATCCAGTCAATTAAAAGACTCCCGACCCTTTTATTCCGACACCCAGCGGACTGGGGACTCGCGCCTGCCGCACAGGTCAGCACCAAGAGCATTACCAAAAAGAAACGCCGCATCGATCACCAGCCTTTCACCAAAATCGTTAAACCATGGGGGTCTGAAATCTTCTTTCAGGAGGGTCTCGTTCGCGGGTCGAACCACTCACAGGAAGGGCGAAGCAACCAGATGCATGAGTTCCAGACCAGCCGCCGGAACATGATTCCTGACACACTCTGTATCTGGCCAGGCTTCGTGCAGGTCATGGAGCACCGTCGAATCCCTGTCGAAGCTGAACAGGTGGGCACTTAACGCTGCCGAAGGAACAAAAGATGCAGCAGTCGCCGGACTTCGGGCGAAGAACGACGCGGCAGGATTTGCACTCAAAGGCGATGATGCAGGCATCGGTTGGCATCTCCATTTCTGTCCCCACACCACAGCGAGGGCAGGTCACGACCGACTGTGTGATAACGTCCATGCCCCTCCTGTGATCTTTACCCATTTAAGTTTGTTGCGGTAAGTCTACTGCAAAGTTTGAGACCAATCCATCATTCCTGATGCGATGGGGGAGGAGCGAAGAGGGGAAGGCATCGGCTCGCCACGCGTCGTGACTCTACGATGGCAAGCGCACTGGGAAATGGTTTGTTAGCAAAGACTCCCGACCCCTTTTCTGCATCAAGGCCGTTGGCCTTTGGGCCTTGTGGGTTCAAGTCCTACCACCAAATTTCATGATGCCCGGCTCCTCCTCATTCCTGCCCGATAACTTCCTCATAAGACTTGAAATAAACGGTCTTTGCTTCTGTTGAGAATCCACACGCCTTTATCAAACGGATTTTTGATGTCAGCAAGGTTCTTTTGAATGTCGGGAATTTCGAAATCCCAATCCCAGTCGACGCCGGTTGTATCTCGAATCACTAATGCTGTATTGGCACCATACCGCTTCTGAAGTTTGGCCCGAATTCGAGCTTCCATCGCTGCAGCGACATTGCCACTGAGAGTGCTTGTTCGATCAAGAGGATGCGCTTTGCCTTCGCGCACCAGCTGCAAATGCTCCCGAAGTGCTTCTGGACTCCGCTGATCAGAACGGCCTAGGGCTGCTGCGATGTCACCTGGGCGATCTTCCGTGAGGGTTATTTCAAGATTCAAAAGGTTTCCCTGCTCGTCGCGACATTCTACGTCTGGGCTATCGGCAACTCGGACGATCGTGAATGTACCGCCAGTTTCCTTGTTATAGATGCGGAGGAATCCCTCGGCAGTAGCTTGCTCAATTGAGACCTTTTCTTCCATGGAGTTATCCAAAAAACAAATTTGAGTATTAGGCCACGGGGACATTCTATGCTTTCAGAGTGGGCGGGTCTATGGCGAGGTGTGGGAATTGAGGGTGTGGCGGCTGCTGGGGGTGTAAGTCTGACAATCCCTGACATTTTGTCACTCATGTATTAGGCTGATGGGTATGAGGCACAGCAAGGCGCCAGTAATTTATTGCGTCGGTGTTGATCATCAGGTCCAACATAATGGTCCTACAATGATTCCAGAAAGAGAAAAAGCAATGGCCCAGTTCTCTCTCTTTGTAGAATCAAAGGCCAAGACCTTAAATGTCACGTTATTGGCTGAGGAGTTCAATGAGGATGCCATGAAAGACAGCTGTGCTTCGGAGTCGACAGTCCGAGCAATAGCCAAACAACTTGGAATAAGACATCTCTTCTGTGATCCAACTAGAGCACAAAGAAAAGAACGAGGTATCGGTAAAGACATTGCCTTAAGAGAGAATTATTGGTTGGCCCGTCTGAATGCGCATCGAACAGAGAATATTCTATTCGTTTGCGGAGCTGATCATGTGGAGACGTTTGGAAAAAAGCTAATCCAAGACGGGTATCAGGTTCAGGTCCTCTCAGAGCAGTTCGGAATTGGTTTGCCACGACCAATAATTAATTGAAAGTTCCTCCGTCGCAACAATTGATGAACTCGATGCTTAGGACCAACTCAACTGGTCATGGGAGCTGGGTCGAGGCGGTAATGCTAGTAGACATTTTACCCAAAGTGGTGCTTGCTATGGTCCGTATAACACTCCGTGCTTCCACCAGACACACCGAACGGGGATTACTCAAAGAAAAAATACGACATCCCCCCGTCCAGTTGCTATTGGGCCCGCGGTTCCATCCACCTTCCGCTTTTCCCTCTGACAATGAGGGCTAAGCCGGCTGGTCGAGCGGGCAGCAGGGCTCTGGCCTTGAGCGAGTCCAGCCTAGTCCCACCCTTGCATCTCCTTCTTTCACCCCCGTACAATACTTCTTCTAAGCCTAACCCATTGGCTTTGCTGTCACTTTGGGCCAGTTTCTGGGAAGGATCAGGCCGACGTGAAGATTGAGTTCTCCAAGGGCGAACGGGCCTCCAGCAGGATGCTGAAAACAACCTCTCGCGTCGTTCTCGGCTCGCCACCATCCTCAACGTACCCCAGAGGGTACGCCTCCGGTGTTGGCTTGCCTGCGGCCTAGCGAGACGCCGTTTTGAGCATCCTGGATAAGGAAGGGCTAGCTCTCGATGAAAATACAGTATTCGAAGGGTGAGCGAGCCTCCAAAGAACTCATCCTATTGAATCGCCAACAGCTTGAAGCCTTCAGCGGCCGGAAGATGAAGGTGATGCTGATCTTCCCGCCTGATTGGTTTCCCTCCGAACCCTATCTTTCGCTGCCCTCTCTTACCGCTGTTCTTCGACAAGCCGGTCATACGGTCATTCAAGAAGACATCAACTGTGAGATGTGGGACTGGTACTTCAGCGAGGACTTTTTGAAGAAGGTTCTGCGCCGGGTGCCGCAGCAGTTGGATCGGCTCCGGAAGCTCTCGAAGAAGCGGGAGCTGAGTGAAGCCGAGATGGATTTGCAGCTGGCGCTCTGCGACGTGACCCATCAACGGATGGCGAAGTTAATTCAAAACGCTGAGGAAGCGAAGCGCATTATTAGAAGTGAACAGTGCTATAATATAAACAAGTTAGAATGGTCTATTCAAGTCTTTCGCGATGTTATGTCGGTCGTCTCCATGGTCTATTTCCCGGCGAGAATCTGCATGCCGCCGATGGAGACGGACCTGTCGTACAAGGTCTATGTCTCCTCCGAGATCATGGATGCGGTGAACGATACGCAGGTGAATATCTATCGCGATGTGTTCGATCATCTTATAAAGCCGGCGATTAAAGCAGAACAGCCGGACGTGATCGGCATCTCGATCGTTCTACAACAGCAGATGTTCTCGACCATGACCTTCTGTGCCCTCATCAAGCAGCACTTTCCCCACATCCATATCGCGATCGGCGGGAACACGGTGACGCGCCTACGCGATGTACTGCCGCAGTCGCCATTGTTCCAGTACTTCGACAGTGCCGTGGTTTATGAAGGGGAGACGGCTTTTGTACAGCTGGTGTCGGCAGTGGGCGCAAAGCGAAGTCTTGCTGAGGTACCCAACGCCATTTATAAGGACGAAACCGGAATCCATACATCACCCACCAGCTACGCGGAGGATCTGGCGACACTGCCGCCACCGGACTTTGACGGTTTGCCGCTGGAGAAGTATTTTGTGCCGACGAGGATCTTGCCCTATCTGGCGACGCGCGGTTGCTACTGGGGCCGCTGCGAGTTCTGCGACCATGGCGAGGGCTATACGGCGGGCTATCGATCGAAGAAGATCCAGGACATTCTCGCCGACATCGCCTATCTGCGCGACAAGTACGGTGCCAAGCATTTTCATTTCACTGACGAGTCTTATCCGCCGGCCTTATTCCGCAAGCTCGCGCGCGGGTTGATCGAGAGCCGGATGGGTATCTTCTGGACGACGCACATGCGGTTTGAGAAGAGCCTGCTCGATGAACAAGTCTGGCAAGACGCGAAGAAGTCCGGCTGCCGCTATCTGCACTTCGGCTACGAGTCGGGAGTTGAGCGGGTGCTGCAGCTGATGGACAAGGCGACGACGACTGAGGTGATGGCGAAACATCTCAAGCTCACGGCGGAAGCGGGGATCTGGAACCACTGCATGGGCTTCTTCGGCTTTCCTGGTGAGACGAAGGAAGAGGCCTGGCAGTCGGTGCAGTTCCTCGAGCAGAACAAGGACCATGTTCATTCACTCGGGTTCGGGACGTTCGATCTGGGGCGGCACAACCCGGTAGCGAAACACCCGGAGAAGTGGGGTGTGACGGCCTACAAGAATCCGGAGTGGGACTTGGCGCTCGACTACTACTATACGGTGAAGAACGGGATGAACATCGAGGAGGCCGAGCGGGTGTTCGAAGAATTTGAACGGAACCATCATCCGGGCTGGGATCTGAGGCTGTATATCCGCGAATACATCTTTCTCTATATCTCAAAGTTTGGTTTAGGAAAGTTGCCGGATCTACAGTATCAAGCTGTGAAGATGCCAGGGGTTACGCACACATTAGCCGGGAAGATGTGACCTGAGTGCTGAGACTTGGCAATGGTGAGTCCGGAGTGCTGAGGCGGTTCACGAAGGATGATTGACATTTGACGAATGACAAAATGAGCGCGAGTGGTCTTGTACAGACCGCCTGAGTGGGTCCCGACGGCTCCGTATCTCGCTCTGCCTTCGCTGACCGCAGTGCTGCGGGAAGCGGGGCATACGGTCATTCAGCGCGACATCAACATCGGGATGTGGGACCATTTCTTTAGCATGGAGTTCCTGATTTGGGTGAAGGGCCGGCTGGGGATGCAGCTCAAGGCGCTACAGGACAAAGAGAAGGCCGGGCTTCTTACAGAACGGGATGTAGATCAGAAGGCGGTGGTGGAGCAAGCCGATGCCGTCGATGTGTTCTATCTCGCGGATCGAGCGGAAGATGCTAAGCGGATCGTTCGTGGCGAACGGTTCTATGACGCCGAGATATTGGACGGGGCGCTCAACACGTTCCGTGAGACGATGGCCTATATCTCCGCTGCCTACTATCCTGCGTCGCTTGTCTTCTATCCGATGGAAAGCAATTTAGGCTACCGCCCCGGAGTCTCGAAGGAAGTGTTTGCTTGCTTGGAAGATGAACAGGTGAACGTCTATCGGGATCTCTGCAATCAGTTGGTCATGCCCGAAGTGGCCAAGGAGAGACCGGATGTGATCGGGATTTCTATTGGGACGCAGATGCAGCTCTTGGCGGGCCTGACCTTCGCAAAGTTGATCAAGGAGGCCTTCCCGCAGATCTACGTGGTAGTGGGCGGCAACATCATTACTCGACTGCAAGAAGACCTTATCAATCACAAGAGGTTCTTCACGGAAGTATTTGATTCAGCGATTCTCTATGAGGGAGAGCATGCACTGTTGTGGCTCATCGAAGCTCTGAACGGGCAACGACCACTCACTTCCGTACCCAACCTGATTTATCGGGATGAGTCTGGCCTGCATCGGAATGCTGAAATCTATACCGAGAAAACAACCTCGCTTCCCTTGCCGGATTTTGATGGGATGCCGCTGGATCGCTACTTCGTCCCGGAACTGATCATTCCCTACCTAGCGACACGTGGCTGCTATTGGGGCCGCTGCACCTTTTGCGACCATGGTCAGGGCTACTTCGATCAGTATCGAGGGATGCCGGCCCAGTTCGTGGTCGACCAGATTAAGGCCCTTCGAGACAAGTACCACTGCCGACACTTTTTGTTCAGCGATGAATCTTACCCGCCGGCGCTGTTCAAGAAGGTCTCGCAGATGCTCGTCGATCAGAACGTGGACATTAAGTGGACAACACTCATTCGTTTTGAAGAGACGCTGCAAGATCAGGCCACGTGGAATCTTGCGGCCAAGGCCGGCTGCTGCACACTCTATTACGGGATGGAATCGGCCAATGAACGGGTCTTGAATCTCATGGACAAACACGCCAAGAAGAGCGTGATCGAGCGCAATCTCCAGATGGCGGCGAAAGCCGGGATTTGGAACCATGTGATGGCGTTCTACGGGTTTCCTGGCGAAACGATTGAGGAAGCGATGGAAACCCGGCAGTTCGTCCTTGAGAACCAGCCGGTGATTCACTCGCTGGAATTGTTCTACTTTGTGGCTTATCGCCATACGCCGATAGTTCGCCACCCTGAAAAATTCGGCATTACGATTCACAAGCAGGACGAGTACGATCTGCCGTTGGACTACTACTACACCTTGAATGACCCCAGTACCCTGTCATGTCTCGACGCGATGCAGCTCTGCGAAGAATTCTACAAGCATGATTTTCACCCTTGGGCCGTACGTGTGAACTCGCGTGAGCATGTCTTCCTCTATATCTCGAAGTTTGGGACGAACCGGTTGCCACAAATCTACGCCCAGCAGACGCAGCCGGTCGGATCTCCCGAGGGGGTGTCAGGCTTAATTACCTGGCCGGTGGCCCATACACAAGGCGACGAGGGAATGGCACGTGTCACCAGTCACGATGCCGGGTGAAGGGGGGAGACGCCGCACGTTAATGAGATGGACAGATCTCCAGCTCCACGATTGACGAATGACAAGTGGCGTTTGACGATTACGGTCCGGAGTCGTCGGGAACAAAGACCGCTGAAATCAGCGCATAGGCGGCCTCAACCGTCCGAGTCATCTCCTCGGCTTTCCGATACTGTTGCATGTATTGCTTTGGATTGTTGCTGAGGCCGGCATAGCGTGCGGGATTCCAGTTGTAGAGCTGGACCCGCTTCGCCCGTTCCAGATCTTCAGTGGTGATGGGGAGTGTGAGGCCCAGAATGTCCAGCGCATGGGCGACGTCCTGCTCGGTGATGCGATCCATGGGCGGAGTCTGCCAAAGAGGGCGAGACCTGTCAAATGATGGCGGATGCTTGCTCACGGTACGAACAGGTTCTCAGATGTTATCCAGACGAGTTTGGGAGTGACTATGGCTGAACACCGGGCTCTAAAATTCTATCAGGCTGACGTCTTTACCTCTCAACCCTTCGGCGGCAATCCTGTTGCGGTCTTTCCTGATGCGGATGGACTGACGGACGACGAGCTGCAACAGATTGCGCGGGAGATGAATCTCTCGGAGACGGTGTTCGTCTTTCCACCGACCGATCCTGCTGCCGTAGCCAGATTGCGGATCTTTACCCCGACACAGGAAATTCCCTTTGCCGGCCATCCGGTGTTGGGGACGTTTTACGTGTTGGCTGAGCTCGGAAGGATTTCCACTCGGGAACCGGTGACCCATGTCACGCAGGAATGTAATATCGGGTTGTTTTCTGTCGAATTGCATGCGGAACAGAGCCATGTGGTACGGGTCGTCATGTCTCAACCTAAACCGGAATTTCTTGATCCTATCGACGCCATTGAGGATGTGCATCTGGTCGGTGGAGCCCTTGGCTTGCCGAAGCATGTGATCGCCGATACAAAATGGCCCCTCCAAGTCGTGTCGACCGGCTTGCCGGTCTTGATCGTGCCGGTGCGAACATTGACGGCCGTTCGGTCGATCAACCCTGATGCGTCGGCCATCATCAACGTCTGCGAGCGATTCGGAGCCAATGGAATCATGGTCCTCACGACGGTGACGGTTGAATCGTTTGCCTCCGTCCACGCGAGGATGTTCGCACCCAAGATCGGTATTTTGGAGGATCCTGCGACTGGCAGCGCCGGCGGCGCCCTGGGCGCCTACCTGGTTCATAACGGCGTCGTAGAAGTCGGACCGACAACGGACATCCTCATCGAACAGGGCTACGAAATCGATCGGCCATCACGGATTCTGGTGCAAGTTGTGTCGGACGACGACGTGATCCAAGGTGTGAAGGTCGGTGGGCAGTGTGTGATGGTGGTGGAAGGGACCCTGACGTTCTGACAAAGATGCCTGGTACTCAGTCCCAAGCAGGAGGATGAGAATCGGTTTTCTGCTCGGGGTTCAGAGTCTGGTGCCCGGAACTCCCTCAAGATCTCACCAGATTCTTCCGACACAGTGTCGACGCTGGATAACGGTGAGGTGAGAAATATCCACATGAAAGCTGTTGCATTTAAGGAACACGGTGGGCCGGATAAGCTTTCGTATGAAGACATGCCGATGCCGCAGATCGGTCCGCAAGAGGTCTTGATTCGAGTAAAGGCCTGTGCGGTGAACCATCTCGATATTTGGATCAGGCAAGGAAACCCTGCCTACCCCATGCCGTTACCGCATGTAGGAGGGTCGGATGTCTCAGGGATTGTTGAAAAGGTCGGTTCCCAAGTGGAAGGCGTTTCCGTTGGAGCACGGGTTTTCTTGTCGCCGGGAATCAGTTGCTGGCAGTGCCAGTATTGCCTGGAGGGCCGGGACAACATGTGCCGGACCTATAATCTTCTCGGAGCCGTGACCCATGGTGGTTATGCCGAATATGTCAAGGTGCCGTTTCGGAATGTGCTCTCGATGTCTGAAAATCTGAGCTTCGAACAAGCGGCAGCCTTTCCTCTCGTTTCTGTGACGGCGGCGCATATGCTGTTTCCTTTGGCCGCGCTTCAGCATGGCGAAACGGTGCTTGTCATGGGGGCGGGGAGCGGTGTCGGGATGATGGCTGTGCAAATGGCCAAACTCGCAGGGGCACGCGTCCTGACGACGGTCGGGAGCGACGACAAGATTCCTAAAGCCCTGGCTCTGGGAGCTGACGCCGTGATCAACCATGCCAAGGAACGGGTCGCGGAGCGAGTCAGGTTACTGACGGATGGGCGAGGGGTCGATGTCGTCGTCGAACACATCGGACCAGAGGTGTGGGACAATTGCGTTGAATCCCTTGCCAAAGGTGGACGGTTGATCACTTGCGGAGCGACAACCGGTGGAGACGTTAAGTTGAACTTGCGCTACGTGTTTTCTAGACAACTCACGATCAAGGGATCCTATATGGGTACGCGAGCTGAACTCGTGAAAGCAGCAGAATTGATGGGCCAAGGGCGCTTGAAGGCCGTCATTGATCGAACTTTCCCTTTGGAAGAAGCGCGTGCAGCTCAAGAATTGATGGCGAGCCGGAAGTTTTTCGGCAAGATCGTACTCACCTGTTGAGCATTCCAACCTTGCGCCACCCGCCGCTAGTGGCCTGGATTCTGTCACTGTCCGTTTTGAGCCTTCCCAGTGTTCTGTGCTACCCTAGTTTCATTCAGACCGAACATGGCCAGCGTTCAAAGATTGACAATCAACCACATGACATGAAAGGGGAAAACGTATGTCTACTGTGAGTCAGATTATGGCCAAACGTCCAAAGTCCATCGGGCCGAAGACATCAATCGCCAGCGCCGCCAAGGCGATGCGTCAGGCTCGTGTTGGCTCTCTGCTCGTAAAAAAGGGAAAGCAATTGACCGGCATCGTGACGGACACGGATATCGTGCGCCTCGCGGTCGCGAGCGGCAAACCACTGGGCAAGTTGACGGTTGAGAAGATCATGACGACTCCGATCTGTACAATCGAAGGGAGTCAGACGGTCGATGATGCACAAGATATGATGGCTGAGTTGGGCGTGCGCCATCTCGGCGTCACAAAAAACGGTGAAATCGTCGGAATCGTCTCCGTGCGTGACCTGCTGTTGCATTATAAGCGTTATGCACAGTCTAAGATTTCACAGGAGATGGGGTATTCGGAGCCGAAGATCGGACAAGACTAATGTAAGTGCTGGGTGCTGAGAGCTGAGTGCTCCGGATACTCAGCGCCCAGCACTCAGGACTCACTTCGAGAGTTGTTGCACCAAGTGGCCCACTTCCGGCAGGATCAGCTTTTCCATCCTCAAATTCACGGCCCCTTCGGACCCAGGCGAGGAAATGACGAGGGGGCCCTTGTAGTGGCCGGCCGTCGCGCGGCTGACTGATGGAGGCAAGCTCCGGCGGACGGTCGCCTTACAGCGCATTCCTCGTTTTCAGGTCGGTGATGACGGCGCCGATGTAGAGCAGCACGGCGACCCCCAGCAGGGGGATGCCAACGAAGGTGCCCAGGCCGATCGTCCAGGCCCCAAACTCGTGCCAGAGGAAGAGCAGTATACAGGCGAGGCCGACTATGGCGCAGTTGACGGCTAGCGTCAATTGCCGGGTCACCCATGTGGACGTCTGATACGAGGCTCTGGGTTTGTCACTGTCCATGAAGTCCTCCCGCCGTTCCGCGCGACGCATCCCGGCTCGCCACCGCGACGGTTCGCTCGCGAGGGAGGGGATGCGGCGGTCCATGGCACGTGATGCACGCGATGCGATCTGCCCACAGTTCCCCCACGAGTGTCTGGTGGCTTTTCACGCGCTCCCATTTCTCGGTCCCCTGGTGACACGACAGGCAATTGGAGTTGGCGTAGCTTCCCACGTACTGGATGGGGTCAGGGTAGGTGTTGGTCACATAATGCAACCAGTGCCGGAAGCCGTCCCGTTTGCCCGCCAGAGTTCCGGTCGCGCCATAGGTGACGTGACAGGCGTAGCACTGGTCTTTCGCGATCCAGTTGTTTCGGTAGTGCCGGGCGGCCAGCGTGGGGCTGCTCGCGCTGGTCATGTCATTCACGAACGGATGCATGACGTGGCAGGATCTACAGGCCTGCACCGACTTGGTGCCTTCCATCACCGTTGCCGTCGTGCTCCAGGTTGCGGCGAGGGGCAGGAGGAACACGCCGACCAGGAGCAGCCGGTGGTAGGTGCCATGTGGGAGGCGCTCCCGGTACACGTACTGCACAAGGATGAGCAGCAGGATGCCGGCCACCGAGGCGGCGATGCCGATGCTGCGGATGATGTCCTCGCTTGATACAACGTCGTGCGCGCCGGCCGCCCAGGCCGGTACGGCCCACAGGCTGGCCACGGTCAGGAATGCGATGAGGGATTGCTGGTGCGTCCGTGCCATCGTCCGTCCTTCGCTAGGCCGTTTTCGTCCGGACCGATACCGCGCACCGCTTGAACGCCGGTTGTTTTGAAAAGGGGTCGTGCGCATCGTGGGTGGCTTGATTGATCAGGTGCCTGGCCGAGTGCATCGTCGCGAACACCATGCCGGGCTGCACGATATCGGACAGGCGGGCGCGCAACTCGACTTCCCCGCGGCGGCTCTTCACGATCACCGGATCACCGTCCGTGATCTTGAACCGGTTGGCGTCGTAGGGATGGATCTCTAGGTAGTCGGGATGGATGTCCTTGAGCGTCGGCGCTTGGCCGGTAATGGTCATTGTGTGCCAGTGCTCCAGGATCCGGCCCGTGTTGAAGATCAGCGGGTATTCGTTTGTGTACAGATCCAGTGGTTCCTCCTGGTGATCGAGCCAGACCACGGCCCGGCCGTCCGGTTTGCCGTAGAAGTCGAACCGGCCAGTGCCTGAGGCCATGGGGTCCTGTCCTGGGACGTACCGCCGCTTGGTGCCCGGATGCGTCTCCGTGGGGCAGGGCCAGAGGATGCCGCGTTCCTTCTGCAGCCGTTCGTAGGTGATGCCCTCGAAGTTGTATTTCGAGTGAGCCGACACCTTACGCCATTCGTCCCAGACGTCCCGTGGCGTGCGGGTCACGATCAGATCACCGTGGCCAAGACGGGTCGCCAGATCGACGAGAATCTCCAGGTCGCTCTTGGCCTCGCCTGGCGGATCGACGAGCTTCGGGTAGAGGTGGTATCGCCGTTCTGTGTTGCCTGTCACTCCTTCCTTCTCCACCCATAGTGCAGCAGGCAGCACCACGTCGGCGAATTTTGTCGTTTCCGTCGGATGAAAGGCATCCACCACGACCAAGAAGGTTTTCTCCATACCCTCCCGGTAGGCTGTGACGTTTGGGAGCGTCTGACCGGGGTTCGTACACATTACGAGGCAGCACTTCACGGCTCCGCGGTTCATCGCGTCGAACAGGGCGACGGTGTGGTAGCCCGGTTTGGGGCTAATTCGTCCGCGGGGGACTTTCCACAGGTCCTCCATTTCCTCGCGGTGTTTCGGGTTGGCGACGAGGCGCCCGTTCGGCAGCGCATGCGCGAGCGAGCCGGTGTCGCGCACGCCGCCGCAGGCGTTCGGCTGGCCCGTCAACGAAAACGGCGTGGCGCCGGGTCGGCCGAAGTGCCCCGTCAGGAGATGCATGGCACTGACCAAGCGGTTGGAGGCAGTCCCCTGCACCTGCTGGTTCAGGCCCATCGTCCACAGCGACAGGGTAGCTTTCGACGAGGCGAACAGGAAGGCCGCCTTGCGGATGTCTCGCGCGGTCACGCCGCAGGTTTTAGCCGCCGTTTCCGGCTGATATTTCGCGATGTGTCGTTTGAAGTCGTCGAAGGTCCGTTTTTGCTCGCCCTCCTGGAACGACAGGTAGTGCTCGACCATGTCCGCGTCGATGAAATTCTCTTCCAGAAAGACGTGGATCATCGCGTTGTACAGCGAGACGTCCGTGCCGGGTAGGATCGGCAGGTGCAGGTCCACGTGTCGTGCTGTGGGGGTCTTGCGTGGATCGACGAGGATGATTTTCGTGGTGGGATGGCTCCGCTTGCGGTCCCGCACTCGCTCCCATATGATCGGATGGCACTCCAGGGTATTCGAGCCCGTGATGAAGAAACACTCGGCGTGGTCAATGTCCTCGTAGCAGCCGGCTGGCTCGTCCTTGCCGAAGGTTGTGGTGTAGCCGGTGACCGCCGAGGCCATGCACAGCCGCGGGTTGCCGTCCACATTGTTCGTGCCAATGCCGGCCTTGAAGAGTTTGTTTGCGGTGTAGCTTTCCTGCGTGTAGAGCTGCCCGCTGCCGTAGAAGGCGACGCTGTCCGGCCCGTGGGTCTGGATGGCCTCTTTGAACCGCTGGGTGACCAGCGTCATGGCTTCATCCCAGCTCGCACGCTGGAGCTCGCCGTTCTTCCGGATCATCGGGTGGAGGGCGCGGCCCTCTGAATAAAGAATGTCGCGGGTGGCCAGGCCCTTGATACAGAGGCGGCCGCGGTTGTGGGCGTCGTCGTCTCCCTTGACGTCCGCCACCTTGTTGTCTTTGAGGCCAATCATGACGCCGCAACCGGTTCCGCAGAATCGGCAGACACCCTTGTGCCAGCTATCGACGGGGATGGCCGCTTGGCGTTCCCAGAAGCTGCCACAGCCGGCCAGGGGGGCGAGACAGGCCAGACCGGCCGATGTGCCCAGTAGTCGGACCAGTTCCCGACGTGTCAGACCATGGGGCTTGTCTGAATCAGATGGCATAATGATCATTTTTTCGGGTAATTAGGGCGAAACGTAACCGAAGAAACACCGCAAGAAGAGCTTGAAGAGGTTTTCCTTGCGGTGGTTGAACCGGTACTCAATTTCCTTCAGATACTTCCAGATACTTCGGGAAGTGATACTTGGACACGACTCGGTAATTGTGCAAAATATGCTTGGCAAACGACGAGAAGCCGTCGATTCCGTTGATATGGTTCTTGGTCCTGGCATCGACCAGGCTCTTTGTGATTGACGGTGTGATGTTTACCATAGCGCCGCAACGATTGATAGCCCCGGAAGGCATCGTGTAGTAGACGGAGCCTTTGCGGGTGGTGGTCTAAATGTGGGCCATGAGGGTTTCCGCCGACACATGCTCCCCCACCTTCTGTATACATGCGCCCATCCTGCTCCAGTAGCCCGAAGACGACGCTTTTGCCAGCGGCTCCCCGACCGACGTGGCCCTTGCGTCGCCCGCCGAAATAGGCTTCGTCCAGCTCGATCTCGCCCGAGAGTTTACTGGCCATGCCTTCCAATTCGGCGACGTGGAACAACGCCGCCCGCAATTTCTGGTAGACCCGACTGATGACCTTGGGATCGACCCCCAGGTCATCCGCCAACCAATAGGCTGGGACCTGCTGATAGAACCCCCTCCAGGATCGCAATCTCGCGCCGGAGTTTCGCGAGGCTCTTCTGTCTGTGACAGGTGCGGCATTTGACATAGCCGCGCCGAGTCCGATTGACGCGAAACGAACCACAAAAGACGCGTTTGCGTCCCCACAAGAAGTTGGCTGCACACCCAAAATCCGATTGGGCCCTGTTCCCATGCGGCCGCCAGCCTACCACATGGTTACGAAACGCCCTAATTACCATTTTTCGGCATACCTCGAACTCGTAGTTGGACCGGCCTATGTACTTATCGACGGATGGGACGGGATTCTTGAGGGGGAGTCAGAAACGGCTGTCAGGTCGGATGAGCCGAACTTAGGAGGAAGGCGTCGAGAGTCGGGAAGAGGGGCTACCTGGTGAGCTGTTGGATAAGGTGGCCCAGCTCCGGAAGAATCAGCTTTTCCATCGCGAGGCGGACGGCGTCTTCTGAGCCCGGAGTGGAAAAGAGAGCCCGGCCTTTGATGATGCCGGCAGTGGCCCGACTCATGATCGCTGGTGAGCCAATGTCTTGGTAGGTCAGCAACCGAAAGATTTCGCCGAATCCATCGAGCCGCTTTTCCAACATGGCATCCACCGCCTCGAACGTTGAATCCCGACGGGAAATGCCGGTGCCGCCATTGATAACGATGGCCTGCACCGCTTCGTTGGCCGTGCTTCGCGCGATCCACAGTTGGATCTGCGCCGGGTCGTCCTTCACGAGATGGTACCCGACCACCGTATGGCCTCGCTCTTCTAGGAGCTTGCGAATCAGTTGACCACTGGTGTCGGTTTCAGGCGTACGGGTATCGCTACAGGTAATGACCATGCACCCGATTGAGCTGGGTGCATGGGCTTTGTGTTCGTGATGGCTGGGTGTAGTCATGCGCCAAGGGATACGCTATCAGCAATCAGGTTATGCAATCAAGCTTCCATTTCACCTGACGCTCGAAGCCGGCCGTCAGTGGAGTACGCTTATTTCCACACAGAGTCCGGATTCAGCTTCGCGGCCGGTGTTCCTTTCGCGACATGCTCATCAAGGATGGTGGCAACGTCCGTCTCGGTGACCTTGGAATACCAGGTATTGTCCGGATAGATGACGACGGTGGGACCCTGCTCGCAGGGACCGAGACAGCCCGTCGCACTCACCAGAACCTCTCCGGGCGGTACGGCACGTTGCATCAGCCCCATATTGAACGCCATCAGCAGCTGCGCAGCACCGGCCGACCCGCATGACGGTTTAGGGTGGCCGGGAGGACGGGAATTGGTACAGACGAGAATGTGATATTTAGGTTTTGGCATAGCCTCCTCAATAAGAAATCGACATGGATTATGTGTCTACGGTCCGCCTATCGCGGCCGATACGATTCCCATTCCTGGATCACTTCCTCAGGAAACTTCCATTGCTTGAGCCCTTTCAGCACCCAATCCAGATAATGATCTTTGGGCTTGAACTTCCCGATCGGGCTTGCTGCGTAGGTGGTGACGAGTTCCTTGTCTCCGTGATCGGTTGAGATGGTGACTTGCAGGTGGCGATACGCTCCCTGCGGCACATCCTGTTCAAACTGATCCATGATCTTCGCGTCTTCGTCCGTAAGCTCAAACACACCGCCCCAAGTCTTTTCTCCTGGTGAAGGGACGATACTAGCAAGCCCGCACCGCCATTGTGACGACCATCGGCAAAATTTGACGGTATGGTCCGACAAGGTTGCGAGGTAGAGAAATTTGTGTTCCGGGGCACGCCGCTTGAGTTGTGAGGGATTGAGGAGATCACCGTACAGAAAGAACTTCATGCACCGTACTCATTCTGAGGCCGACCGTGTTGAACTCCGCTGGTACTTGTAGCACACCGGCTTTTCACCAGACAAGCGGCTCTCGTCACGACCAGTTCTCGATGCTGCATTGACAAGGGCGTCTTTGCCTTCCTAAGATGCCCAACAGTCAACAAGGTTCCCCGATTTGAGCCTCCTACACTGAGACAGCACCCGGCATGACCGACAGCACTGGCTTCTCTCGATCGCCCGGCATCCATCTCGTCCGGTATGCCGTTGCCGCGATCCTGCTGTTGAGTGGACTCTACTATGCATGGACTACGTTGCCGTCGACAACTCCGTCGAGAGACAAGCGAGAAGCCGAGGCACTGGCCTTGGTGCAGAGTCATCCGGCGATCGGGCACCCTACCATCCTGCAAGCCATGAACGAGCATGTCCGAACGATGAAGGATCGCGGACAGGGGGTTCGACTCGGGGAATGGCGAGTGAAGCATGTGGAGGGAGATATCTACGAGATTCGTGTGCAGCTTCGCGATCAGGGAATGCGCGGCCAATGGTTCGAGCGAGAATTCATCTGGCATGCACATCTTGAACTCAAGAAGGTCAATGCTGCCTCTTTGCCGGCGGATGGAGTGACGCCGATGCCGTCCGATACGGACCAACGACCTGCTCTGCAACCGCCCGCGCCGTCATAACGCTAAGTTGGTCCTCTGAGCGCCGGTGGGATGGCGATCCGAACTTCATCCCCTTGGATCTGAACCTCGCAGCAAGCGACCTGGAAGTTCGGGTTGCCGACTCGTTCTCCTGAGATGACGCTGAATTTCCACCCATGCCAGGGGCATTCCACGGTCGCCTCGCACAGTTTCCCTTCTCCGAGCGGGCCGCCTGCATGGGGACAGGAGTTATCGACTGCGTAAAAAGCTCCATCCACGTTGAAGACCGCAATCCAAATCCCATCGACTTCCACGGTGCGTCCCGTGCCGGGGGGGATCTCGTGCGTGAAGGCCACTCTGACGAAATTGTGCATCATGGTCATCTCTCCATCGGTGTGCCGCATGTGGCGTCAGAAGGGCGCTTGCTTGATTTCAACGCCACCTTATGGCATAGAACTATCAGCGTGTAGCCCTGCCTCGCGGAAACACTCCCTGGCCGCTGTGGAGGCCCGATTAGGGATGAGGTCCCTGCATGGAAATGACCCTCCTGCTCAACGCGACCTATGAACCCCTGCGGGTCGTACATTGGCAAAAAGCGATCGCCCTTCTCTGGCAAGGAAAAGTCGAAGTCTTGGAGGTCTACGACAGGGAAATCCATGGGATTTCGCTGTCGATCAAACTTCCTGCTGTTATGCGGTTGCTGAAACTGGTTAGACTGAAAGATAGTCATCGTGCCGTCAAGTTTTCCCGCATCAACATTTTCACCCGAGACGGATACTGCTGCCAATACTGTAACTACAGGTTTCGGACCGAGGAGCTGACGTTTGATCATGTCGTGCCCATCGCCAAGGGTGGAAAAAAGACATGGGAAAACATTGTGACTGCCTGCTGGCGATGCAACAACCGCAAGAGCGGGCGTACGCCGGACGAAGCCGGGATGAAGTTAAAGAAACGACCCGTGAAGCCTCGCTGGAGCCCCGTCATTACCATTACCATCGGCATTCGTAACACGCCGGAAAGCTGGCGTGATTATCTTTATTGGAATATGGAGCTTGATGCAGATCCGGCAGATACGTAACGCTCGATTTTGAAAAGACCCTCTGCGGATAGTGTATCCGCAATCGCTATCTCTCCAGTCATTCTTCCAAAGCCGTGCGCGAAGTCATGCAGCCTTTCGAGTGTGCTGCATTATAGCGACGGGCTGATCGAAATGGGAAATGGAGTGTGAATCCCTGAAATCCCTCTTGCATGATGAAGGTCTATTTTCGGATACTGAACCTCTCGGTTGAATGGGAGTTGTCATGGCTGCCAATCCTGGTTTTCCCTTGGTTTTGGACGTAAGAGGCTGGCCGGTTCTGGTGATCGGTGGCGATGAGGAGGCATCGGAAAAATCCCAACGCCTGCTCGAGTCCGGTGCGCGGGTCACGGTGATCAGTCCTACGCTGAATGAACCACTCCGTCTGCTGGCGGCTTCGGGTAAGATCATCCATCGCGGGCGACAGTTTCGCGAAACGGATCTTGAACACGCCATTCTCATTCTCAATACCATTCGAGGCGATCGTGAATTCGCTCAGATGCTGTTGGCTAAAGCCAGAGAGAAGCGTGTGCTGCTCTGGTCGGTAGACTACCCGGAGGCAAGCAGCGTCACGATGCCGGCAGTCGTGGCAGTTGGACATGTGCGAGTCGCGATCAGTACAAGCGGAGTAGCACCGGCTCTTTCCGGATTCATGAAAGAAGATCTGGAACAGATCCTCGATGCGGAATTCATCGATTATGTCGAGTGGTTGGGGCAACTGCGTGAACAGGCCAAAGCGAATGAGCCGGATGCCGAGAAGCGGCGGGCACTGCTCCGTGACGCCTTAGACGGTTTTCGTTTCCTCGGCAAGGTGCGATATCCAAAAGTATGGTTGGAAAGACGGGCCGAGACCGTGACGAACAGACAACCTCACACGGGGGAATAATAGGAGCAACGATGGTTCTACTGGAATTCAGCATGTCGCCGTTGGGAAAGGGAGAAAGTGTTGGGAAATATGTGGCCCGTTCACTCGATATTATTGATAAGAGCGGAGTTTCATATCGATTGAACCCGATGGGAACAGTCTTAGAAGGTGAATGGGAGCAAGTCTTCTCAGTGGTGCAGCAATGCTATGAGCGGATGAAGAAGGATTGCGACCGGATTTCCTGCACGATCAAAGTGGACTACCGAAAAGGCTATTCCGGACGCCTCCAGAGCAAGGTTGCCAGCGTTGAAAAGAAACTCAAGCGGTCGGTTAGACAATAAGAGGGCACACCCTCTGATGCTTTGCTAGTAGATGTCTCTCGCGAGTTGAGAGGGTCAGCTCTTCAGGCATTGTCCCTCCCACTGACAGTCCCATCTTTTGACCGGTTCTCCCCCACCGATGCAGGGGGAGAACACTTCGTATTGCAAAGCTCACGCGGTCGCCGATATACTCGCCGAGCCATACATGCTATTCCTGTATGTGAATTGTGCAGGTGAATAAAACCTGTCCCCTTGTGCGTCCCTCGGCCGTCGTAATGGTTAACCGCGCGAAGCATCACGCCCACTTCCGTCCCGTCGATCTGTCGTCTTAGGGATGACGCCATGACAGGCAGCACGCTCGACATTGTTGAGGCCAAGTCCATCCCGAACGTCGAACTCTTCCCCAAGGATCGAACTATTCTTGAGCAGGGCGCAATGGTATTTCGCCCGTTCGGTTTGGATGAACAGGGTCAGACGATCCGAGACCTCAGCGGTGTCAGTATCAGAGCTGTGACGGTCTTCTTAGAGAAGTTGGTAACCTCCGAGGGAGGAGCCTCGGCCGGAAAAGAAGCAGTCGAGGAGTTGTGCCGACTCTTGAATGACCGCATCAAGGATCCCATCTATCATGTGACTCCGGAATTCTTGAAGAACCCTTGGAACAGCTACTCGTACGAATTTACCTCGTATCTGTATGAATTCTGTGAACGCATCTCGGGCGACTCACGCTTTGCCTTCAAGGCGGGAGCGGAAAAGGTGTCTCCCATCATGCTGGCCCTGACTCGCCCCTTTTCCCTCTCACAGATTTACACGATGTTTCCCTACTTTGGGAACAAGTTTACGTCCGGCTCTGTCGAGTTCCGCGTGGCGGAAGTCACGAGCAGCACGGCTGCGGTGGGGATGCGGTTTACCGACCGGACCCTTCGGCAGTTTGGGCCCTACCGCAGACGGTGTGCCTGCCTGGTCTGTCAGTCTGCACAGGGCATCATGGTCGCCATGGCTGATCGCATCCACGGCCTCTCTCAGGCGGAAGCGATCGAAACCTCCTGCATCGGCAATGACGATGAATGGTGCCAGTGGACGATCCGATGGCAGCATGAGAGCCGGTATCGGAAACGATTCTGGCGCGTGACCTCCCCGATCGAAGAGGCGCGTCCTGCTCGATTGAGCAGCGAGTCGGCCACCGGCATGGAGCAGTCGCAAGACACCCATCCAGCGACAACCAGCCGTGTCGAGACTTCCCCCCATCATGCTCGGCAAAGTGTTACATGGTTCGTATGGGGCGGAGTGGTGGGTTTGGCCCTCATGGCAGGAGTAGGGATACTCAATCCGACTGCCAGCCTCGGCGAAGTGTTGTTGGTTGGATTATGTCCAGTCCTTGCGGTCGGTATCGTAGTCAATCGCCGATTACTCCGCGAAAGCGAACGACGCGAGGCCTTGATTCAAGAGCAAATAACCTTCGTTGAATCCCGCCACGAAGAACTACGCGAAGCATACCTAGAACAAGAGCAGATGCGGGTGGAATTGCGTCGAAAAGTGGCCCAACTCACGGCGCTGCATCGAGCGGGCTTATCATTCGGCTCGACATTCGAACGAGACGCGCTGCTCCACCAGGTACTGGAAGCCTTGACGCACGAGCTTAACTACAACAGCGCCATGGTCTCCATGTTTGATCCCTGTGAGCATACCGTCCGACATATCCGTCTGATCGGTGCGCCTCCTGAGGTTGAAACGTTCGCACAGTCCTGTCGGATTCCAATCACCGATCGCGAGAGTCCAGAGGGGACGGTGGTCCTTCAAGGACTCCCACTGTTGGTCAAAGATATCGAGTCGATACGACACAACCTCCATCCCCTCAATCAACGTTTAGCCGAATTGAGCGGAACTAAAGCTTTGGTTGTGGTTCCCATCAAAACCAAGGACCGTATCTGGGGGATGTTGACGGTCGATCGTTCACACAATCAAAGCGTGACAGAAGACGATTTGGAGTTGATGACGACGGTCGCGAGTCAAGTCTCCATCGCGTTGGATAACGCCTCAGCCTACCAGCAGATCGAGGAATGGAATCAGGGGTTGGAGGTCAAAGTCAAAGAGCGCACCGAAGCCCTTGAGCGGGCCGACCGCTTGCGAGCGCAATTCCTTTCGCATGTATCCCATGAACTGAGAACACCGCTCACGTCCATCAAGGGATTCATTCAAAATCTGTTGGACGGACTGACCGGACCGTTGAACGAGAAGCAGCAGCGCTATCTCGTGCGCATGTCGGAAAACTCGGATCGGCTGGTTCGGATGATCGAGGATCTGCTTGATCGCACCCGCATTGAGACCGGGCGCTTGGAGGTCCATCCGGCCGATGTCGAGCTTGAACCCTGTCTCGCCGACGTGATCGAGCAACTGAAGCCGTTGGCTCAGGCAAAACAGCAATCACTGGAATTCCGTTGTGCCAACACGGAAGTGGTCGTCTGGGCGGATCGGGATCGTTTGATTCAGACCGTCGTCAATCTGGTGCAGAATGCCATCAAATTCACCCCACCAGGCGGAACCGTGTCAGTCGCCTGCCAGTTGCTGAATCACCGTACGGCAACTGTTCTGGTTCAGGATACGGGCCCCGGTATTGCTTCGGAATACCTTGACAAGATTTTTGACCCGTTCTTCCGCATCCAGCAAGGCCAGCGCACGGCCCCCAAAGGGCTGGGACTTGGACTATCAATCGTGAAAACGTTGGTGGAGTTGCAAGGAGGGATGGTGACGGCTTGTAATCGTCCAGAGGGCGGTGCGGAACTGTCTTTCACGGTTCCAATCCATGCCGTGCAGACGCCACCGATGCTGGAGTCCCATCTCATGGGCCAACAAATCTTGGTCGTGGATGATGATACCGACATTCAGCAACTGCTTCATGACCGGCTGAAGGCAGGAGGCTACCAGACATTCTCGGCGTTCGATGGTCGGCAAGCGCTGGCGATTCTCCAATCAAGGGAGTTCGATGGGATGATCCTCGACATCGGAATCGGTCAGATCGACGGTCTGGAAGTGCTACGCCGGGTGCGTCTGACGAATCAGCGCCTTCCTATTATCATGATTACGGCGTCGGGATCCCAGGAACTCGCCGTGAGGGCTATCGGGTTGGGAGCCCAAGCCTACCTGCTCAAGCCATTCGACGCCAGCCAGCTTCAGCAAACCATGGGTCGGTGGTTCCGACGCGCATGACGGGGATACGATGCGCGCTCTGAGCCATTGGAGACTGTCCGAGGGCTGGCGATGGCATTTCTCCTGGAATAGCGTTCGGGTTCGTGCGCACTGGGGGCTCACTCTTCTTGCATTGGCCGTCATCGTCTGCACAGCTTCCCCGGTCTTAGCTCAAGTGCCTCGAGTCTATGGTCAGGGAGCCGCTGCGTCTGGGATGGGTAATGCCTTCGCCGCGCAGGCCGACAATCCATCCGCCCTCCATTACAATCCTGCGGGTATGACGCAGCTTGGTGGCGTGCAAATGATGGCGGGGGGGTACCTCGTTGGCGGAACGACCGACTTTACAAGTCGGAGCGGAATTACGGCAACGGGTAACCATGGTGGCACCATCGCGTGGCCTGCTCCCGGTCATGCCTATATCACGGCGAATCTCCAAGGCCTTGGTGGCTCTCTACTTGACAAGCTGACGCTAGGGGTGGGTATCACGACTCCGTTTGGTTCGGTGCAGAGATGGCCGGATAACGGCCCTTTTTCGGCCGTCACCACTTTTACCGCACTGCCCCTATTCGACATCAAGCCGACGTTTGCCTATCAGCTACTCCCCGATCTTTCAATCGGGGTGGGAGCAGACATCTACACCTTTGCGAGTTTTTTCGGCGAAGGCCAGGCGGAATCTCAGCTTATTTCACCGGGCGGATTGGCACCGGCCGGGAGTAAGGTCGAACTGAACGGCAAAGGCACCGCTCCGGGATTCAACGTCGGCGCTCTATACACAGCGTTGCGGAATGCAGATGGGCAACCAATCGCAAATCTCGCAGTGGTGTACCGCAGTCAGGCGACGTTGCATTTGGACGGAGCCTTGTTGGTCAACGGCGTCAAGGTCCAAGATGCCACCACTACGTTGGTTTTGCCACAAGTCATTACAGGCGGAATCGCCGTGTGGCCCGTCCGAAATGCTGAACGCGAGTGGAAAGTTGAGTTGAACGTAGACTATGTAGGCTGGAAATCGGTCAGGAACTTGGATATCCGAAGTCCCGATGGAACGGTCATCATCCCACGACCTCAAAATTGGGAGAGCACTTACGCCATTTTGATCGGGACCGAATATCGATGGCTGAAGATAGATCGACTGCCTGGCTGGGAGGTAGCTGTGCGAGGCGGCTATACGAACCAGCAAACTCAGGTGCCGGATCTCACCTTCAATCCCGGTATCCCATCGGCCGACGTTCATATCATTTCAACAGGCCTCGGACTACTGTGCAAGGGCAATGGATCGTTCCTGGGATTGATCCCCTGCGGGAGTCTTGGAATCGGACCAGTAAAGGCGAAACTTGTCGGCGTGGATTTGTCATTCCAGGCTGCGCTTTATGAGCAAAGAACCGTCTCGGGAAATACCGGGATTCGCGAAGCGGTGAACGGACTTTACTCGAGCATCTTATACAGCGGCGGGATTTCCGTCCGAGCCAGCTTCTAGCAAAGAGCCTTCTCAACTGCTCACTGAAATGCAGCTCTACACAGTTACGAGGAATAGTCTGGAAGATAATCTAGGTAGAATGGTATACCCTCGGAATCCGTTGACCGATTGCGCACAGAACTTCGTATGGGATGGTACCGGTCCATTCTGCGATATCGCTGGCCGTAATTTGCTCGTTTCCCTGCTGCCCAATGAGCACAGCCTCATCACCGACGGCGGCACCCGCGATCGCTGTGACGTCCACCATCACCATATCCATGCAAACCAATCCTGCGATGGGGGCCCGCTGTCCCCGGACGAGAACATAGCCTCGATTTGAAAGGTGTCGGTTCAACCCACCTGCATAACCGATCGGGAGGACGGCAATCCGTGTGAGGCACTTTGCGGTGAAGGTCCGATTATAACTGACCGTTCCCCCTGGCTGGATGGTTTGGAGATGAGCAATACAGGTCTTAAGCGAGAGCACCGGCCTTAGGTCCGGAGCCTCAACCGTGCCAGGAAGGGTATGATACCCATACAACATGATGCCTGGCCGCACGAGGGTGAAGTGGGCTGACGGGAAGCGAACTGCTCCACCGCTATTGGACACATGAACGAGAGGTACCTGGAACCCGCTCTCCAGAACGAGCTTCTTAGCCTTGTTGAATCGGGTGATTTGCTGTTCGGTCGAATCCGGGTCGGATCCATCAGCATCGGACAGATGAGTCATGAGCCCTTCCAATTGTAGGGAAGCCGGAAACCGACGGGAGTTGATGAGTGCCTCTAGTTGATCGTGCGTGAGACCTAATCGACCCATACCCGTCTCGATTTTGAGATGTATTGGGTATGGAGTCGCATGCGATGCAGCGGCCTGCCCCAACGCCGTGAGCACGGAAGGATCGCTCACCACCGGAGTGAGTTGGTGGGCAAAGAGATCATCGAATTGTTCTTGGAAGAGCGGACCGAGGACGACGATCGGCACAGTGATGCCGGCTTGCCGAAGTGCGACTCCTTCTTCCGTCGAGAAGACGGCAAGGCGGGTGACACGATGCCGTATCAGTGTGCGTGACGTTTCGATCGCGCCATGGCCGTAGGCGTTGGCTTTGACGACCGCCATGATGTCGCATCCAGGGGAAAGAATCCGACGAAATTGGGAGAGATTGTGGGTAAGCGCCGTCAGATCTACAGTGGCGACGGTCGGGCGGAATGTCGGAGTACTCGACACGCGAAGAGGTGAGAATCAGGAAGTCAGACTCAGACCTCCATGATTTCCTGTTCCTTTTTCTTAATCACGTCATCGATCTTCTGCCCATATTGATCGATCAGCTTCTGGGTCTCTTGCTCGGCCTTGCGCAGTTCGTCTTCGGTGAGCTTTGCATCTTTTTGGAGTTTCTTTAACTCTTCGTTCGCGTCTCGCCGAAAACCTCGAATCTGAACCTTCGTCTCTTCACCATGCTTTTTGCAGATCTTCGTCAACTCCTTGCGGCGTTCTTCCGTCAGGGGCGGAAGCGGGACTCGGATCACTTTGCCGTCGTTTGAAGGCGTCACACCCAACCCTGAATTGGATATGGCTTTCTCGATTTCTTTGATCAGTTTCGGTTCCCAGGGTTGAATGGTGATGAGTCGTGCTTCGGGGGTGGAGACATTCGCGATCTGTTTGAGCGGGGTCATGGTTCCATAATAGTCGACCCGGATGCCGTCGAGCAGAGCGACGGAGGCCCGCCCTGTTCGGAGGCCGGACAGGTCTTTCCGCAGATGTTCGAGAGCCTGATCCATATGGGTGATGAATACCTGCCGAACCGGGGCTGCGTTGGACATGAAGACACCTCTTGATGGGGTCAGCGATCACCGAGCGTAACGAGGGTTCCGATCGGCTCGCCTAAGGCTACACGTTTAAAGTTACCTTTGACTTTCAGGTTGAACACGATGAGAGGCAATCTATTGTCCATACAGAGACTGATCGCCGTGGAATCCATGACCTTGAGCTTCTGGTTGAGGATGGACAGAAATGAAATCTTCTCATACTTCTTCGCCGACGGATTGGTGACAGGGTCGGCATCATAGATGCCGTCAACTTTCGTCCCTTTCATGATCACTTGCGCACTGATCTCCATGGCCCGTAGAACGGCGGCCGTATCGGTCGAGAAATAGGGGTTGCCCGTGCCAGCGGCAAAAATGACCACCCGGCTCTTTTCAAGGTGGCGGATCGCTCTCCGACGGATGTACCCCTCTGCGAGCTGGCGCATTTCGATGGCGGATTGAACACGGGTCATGATCCCAGCTCGTTCCAGCGCATTCTGGAGTGCCAACGCATTGAGCACCGTCGCCAGCATCCCCATGTAATCAGCCGAGGCCCGTTCCATACCGGACGCACTTGCCGCGATCCCGCGAAAAATATTGCCTCCACCGATGACGACCGCCACTTGAACCTCAAGGGCGACGACGGAAGCAATTTCCTCCGCGAGGTCTTCCAGGATGGATGGCTGGATGCCGTAACCCTGCTCACCGGCCAACATCTCCCCGCTGACTTTCAGAAGGAGGCGTTGGTATTTGGCAGAGCTCATGCTTCGCCTAACTGATAGCGGGTGAATCGGCGGACGTTCATGTTTTCGCCGATCTTAGCGATCTTCTGAGCGAGTAGATCCTTGATAGTGACGGCTGGGTCTTTGATGAATGATTGTTCCAACAGGCAGTTTTCCTGGTAGAACTTGTCAAGCTTGCCTTCGACGATCTTCGGCCATGCGGCGGGAGGCTTGCCCATTTCCTTGGCCTGTCCTTCGTAGATCGTTTTCTCCTTCTCGGCAACATCAGTTGGAACATCCTCGCGCTTCACGAATGATGGCTTTGCGGCCGCCACCTGAAGAGCAAGATCGTTGACGAAAGCTTTGAATTCCTCATTCCGCGCGACGAAATCGGTTTCGCAGTTCACCTCGATCAATACACCGATCTTGCCGCCCATATGAATGTAGGAATGAATTAGCCCTTGGTTGGTTTCTCGCCCGGCTTTCTTAGCAGCAGCCGCGAGGCCTTTTTGCCGCAGATAGTCGATGGATTTTTCGACGTCATTCCCGTTTTCATTGAGGGCATTCTGACAATCCAGAATGCCGGCCCCTGTTTTTTCTCGAAGCTCTTTCACGAGTTGACTGGATCCTGACATGATTCGTTATTCCTTCGCTCTCTCGATGAAGATGAGCCGTTGATGGATCAATTGTGTTAGTTTACGAAACTGGAACGCTTTCAACGCGCATGGCTGGTTTCTTTTCGCCGCTGGCGGGAGTCGCTTGAAACTCTGCTTCTTCTCGCTGGGCTTTCAAATGCGCGCCCTCGATACAGGCATCGGCGATCTTGGACGTAATCAGTTTGATCGAGCGAATAGCGTCGTCATTACCAGGAATCGGGTAGGCGATGTCGTCAGGGTCACAGTTGCTGTCCAAGATGGCGATGACCGGGATATCGAGTCGTTTCGCTTCTTGAACGGCAATTTTTTCGATTCTCGTATCCAAAATAAAGACTGCTCCCGGAAGGCCGCGCATGTTCTTGATGCCGGACAGGTATTTCTGGAGCTTGACGATATCCTTCTGCATGAGAAGGACTTCTTTCTTTTTAAGGCCATGATCACTGGGGTTCAGGAGCGTCGTCTCCATCTTCTTCATCTTATCGATGCTGCGTCGAATAGTTTGAAAGTTGGTCAACATCCCACCCAGCCAGCGCTGGTTGACGAAAAACATGTTGGCTCGCTTGGCTTCTTCTTCGAGGATTTCCGCTGCCTGCCGCTTCGTGCCGACGAACAAGACAGATTCTCCGGCTGCAACAAGGTCTCGGAGGAAGGCATAGGTTTGCTCCATCCGCGCGACGGTTTGCTGAAGATCGATGATATAAATGCCACTGCGTTCACCGAACAAAAACCTCTTCATCTTGGGATTCCAGCGGTTGGTCTGGTGCCCGAAATGAACGCCGGCTTCCAACAACTCCTTGATCGCCACTACTCCCATGCCTTCACCTCCCTTCAAGCTTGCAGAGCACCCACCATATCGGGCGAGGGAATCGCTTCCCTTATTCTCAAGCCTTGCAGCGTATCGACGCTGATAGTGATTTTATTGAATGGGGCCGTTCGCTTTGTACCAGCAACGAACCCCCTGTCGGACCCAGATCGAGGACGCTACCATAGTCCTGCCGAGGTTTCAAGCTGCCCGCAGTCTTTTTGAGTTAGGAGCGATAGCTGGCGTTAATGCGGACATAGTCATACGAGAGGTCGGTCGTCCACATGTGGGCATGAGCTTGACCCTGCCCAAGCTGGACGGTGACAGTGAACTCCTTTTGTTTGAAGACCTGCGCGATCTTCTGCTCCGCCTCCAGCCCCATTCCGACCCCGCCCCGTACCATGACAATGTCATCGAATCGCACCGTGACTTTACCTGGGTCGATCGCAACGCCCGATCGCCCGATGGCAGCCATGACTCTGCCCCAATTGGCATCTTCCCCAAACAAGGCGGTCTTGACCAGATTGGATGTCGCAATTGTGTCAGCGACTCGTTTCGCCGCTGCCTTCGTGATGGCTCCTTGCACGAGAATCCGTACGACCTTGGTGACTCCTTCTCCATCGCGGCATATCATGAGTGCCAATTCCTGGGTAGCATCTGTTAAGAGTCGTTCGAAGTCGCGATAGGGCCTGGTGCCTTGTTGAATAGGTCGGTTCTTGGCGAGGCCGTTAGCCAGACACAGAACCGTGTCGTTCGTGCTGGTATCACCGTCCACCGTAATGCAGTTGAAGGATTGATCGACTGCTGATCGCAACGCCTGCTGGAGGGCCGCTGGAGCAATCGCTGCATCCGTCGTCAGATAGGCAAGCATCGTGGCCATATTCGGATGGATCATGCCCGAACCCTTAGCCATGCCGCCGATGGTGACGGCGCGACCGCCGATTCTCGCTTCTCTCGCGACGGTTTTTGGCCGCAAGTCCGTGGTCATAATCGCTTGTGCTGCTTGATCGCCTCCTGAAATGCTGAGACATGCGATCAATGTTGGGACAGCTGCGGTGATGCGATCAATCGGCAGTGCACGACCGATCACACCGGTCGAACCCACGAATACTTGGCGCACGGGAATGGAAAGCTGCTCCGCTACGGCCGTGGCCATCGCTTTTGCCGCCACCAGCCCTTGTTCACCCGTGCAGGCATTGGCATTCCCACTGTTGACAATGATAGCTCGCCCGCGACGGGACCGAAGATGGTGTCGATCCAGGAGTACCGGCGCAGCAACAACGCGATTCTTTGTGAACAGGCCGGCGATTGGTCCGCCGACGTCGGACACACAGAGTGCTAAATCGAGCAGATCTGGTTTTTTGATTCCACAATGGATGCCGGCGGCTTGAAACCCCAGCGGTGCGGTGATGCCGACGTGTTTTGGTCTCATATTGATTTCTCGGTCGCGTTACGGTTCAGTCACGCGATCGTCAAGGAGGGTGCTTAGGGATAACTGCCTGGTGCAGTGAGACCGGTGTCCTCCGGAATGCCGAGCATCAAATTCATGGCTTGAATGGCCTGACCAGCGGCTCCCTTGACGAGATTGTCCACCGCCGCCACTGTGACGACCCATCCGGCCCGCGAATCCGTGTACACGCCGATGTCGCAATAGTTCGTTCCCTTGATGTAACGCGGATTAGGAACGAGATCTTCGTAGAGTCGGATGAAGCGTTCACCTGTATAGAACTCTCGGTACAAGTCCTGAAGATCCGAAAGTTGCATGGTCTGCGTCAGCTTACAATATGCCGTACTCAGGATGCCGCGATTCATCGGGACAAGATGAGGTGTGAATGTCACGATCACGGAGCCGACTGTGTCCATGAGTTCTGAAAGTTCCTGTTCGATTTCAGGAATATGGCGATGTTGACCAATCTTGTAGGGCTCTAAGGATTCATGCGCTTCCGGGAAATGGTAGGCCAAGGCCGGGCTTCGTCCCGCTCCTGACACGCCAGACTTTGCGTCGATCACAATCGTCTCCGGCTGCGCGAGCCTTTTGGCGAAGAGGGGCGCCAACTGTAGGACGGCGGCGGTGGGATAACATCCAGGCGAAGCAACCAGTTTTGATTTGGCAATCGCGGTCCGATGAAGTTCCGGTAAACCGTACACCGCGTCTTGGAGCAAATGTGGATGGCTATGCGGAGTGTGATACCACTTCTCATAGACGCCGACGTCCTTCAGCCGATAATCTGCACTGAGGTCGACGACGGGCTTGCCTGCCTTGATACAGGCCGCAACGGGGTCCTGTGATTTGGTATGGGGTAGTGCGAGAAAAATGGCATCCGCCCGCTCCGTCAGGGCTTCAGGCGCCAAGGCTTCAAATTGATGATTGACGATTCCCTTGAAGCTGGGAAATACGGATGAGACCGACTGACCCGCTGACTTTTCAGACGTCACGGCGGTGATGGTGAAATAGGGATGGGCCGTCGCAAGCCGAACAAGTTCTGCACCGGCATATCCGCTGGCTCCTGCGATGGCGATTCGAAATTTCTTATTCATGGCTCACCGCCCATATCCTGGGCCGCCGGTCACTTCCACAAGGAAGACACAAAAAAGGGAAGGCATGGAGCCTTCCCTTTTTCTAGATCGTCAGCCCCTGCGCCTAACGCTTGGAGTACTGGAACCTCTTGCGTGCGCCCTTTTGTCCGTACTTCTTTCGTTCCTTCACGCGCGAATCACGAGTGAGCAACCCCTCCTTCTTCAGGGGGCTACGGGTGGAAGGGGTCATCGCGACAAGCGCCCTCGCGATGGCATGACGGAGAGCGCCGGCTTGCCCGGTAGGGCCGCCCCCATAGACGGTGGCGCTGATCGAATACTTGCCCATCAGGCCGGCCATCTCAAGAGGGAGCTGGATAATTTGCCGGAGGGTGAGGCGAGGAAACGCCTTCTCCAACGGCTTATCGTTCACGGTAATATCGCCCGCGGTGCCTGTGACCCAGGCTCGGGCGACTGCGCACTTTCTCCGCCCCGTTGCGTATTGTGTCACCACTGCCATGCGACTCGTCTCCTTCCGTTTGAGGACATGTCTCTAGAGAGAAATAGGTTCAGGACGTTGAGCGTGATGCGGATGGTTGGGTCCGACATAGACGCGGAGCTTACGCGCCATGCCATTGCCGAGCGGAGTTTTAGGAAGCATGCCCTTGATCGCTTTTGTCAAGAGCTGCGTAGGGTCTTTCCGAAACACGTGTGCGGCGGAGGCGGTTTTCAACCCTCCCGGATACCCTGAATGGCGCCGGTATAGTTTGGTCTCCATCTTGTCGCCGGTCAATTGAATCTTCTCCGCATTCACGATGACCACATGGTCACCCATATCGACATTCGGTGTGAATGTCGGGCGATGTTTCCCCCGTAAGATGCTCGCCACTCGTGCGGCCAATCGGCCTAGGGTTTTCCCCTCCGCGTTCACCAGATGCCAGCTTTCTTTCACTTGAGTCGGATTCTCGAAATACGTCATCATCATCTTTTTCTCCACCGCTGCAACTCTGTCAGCATTTGAGGGGTGTTAGACTTCTTGCGCACCGATATTCTTCGTTTCCAGCTTGGACAACCACGCGTCCAGATTCTGACCGCTGCGTCGTCTCCAAACGTCCTGTGTCACATAAATGGGCGCCTGGCAGCGGAGAGCCAATGCGATGGCGTCGCTCGGTCTGGAATCGATGGTGCGTACGACTCCTTTGTTTTCGAGGTAGACGATTGCATAGTACGTGCTGCTCTTGACGTCCGTGAGGACCGCTCGTTCCATCTTGATGCCGAGGTGTTCGCCGAAACTCTTGATCAGATCGTGGCTCATCGGTCGTGGTGTCGTCGATGTGTCCAAGGCACGTCTGATCGCTTCACCCTCCGATGCTCCAACCCATATCATGAAATGCTCCGACGCGCCGTCGGTTCGAGTCAATACGACGATCCTGGTATCCGTATTCGAGTCTTCTACGACTCGATTGACTGTAAGTTGTATCAACGGTTCGGTTGTTTGCTCTTCCATACAACCATCAACAAATTCGTCAGGAGTCCAATTTCCCAAAGTCCTCAGGCTTCAGGTTTTCCAGCCACTGATCGAGTTCTTCCGAACTCTGCTTTCGAATCACGGACTCACTCGCAAAAATCGGAGCCTCGGTCCGGAGAGCGAGGGCGATGGCGTCGCTGGGACGGGAATCGACGGTATATTCCGAGTCTGCATAGGTCAAATGTACTTTGGCGAAATAGGTATGTTCGTTGAGGTCCGTAATCACCACACTAATGACCTTAGCGTTGAAGGCATCCAAGTATGACTTCATGAAGTCGTGAGTCATGGGACGGGGAGGGGCGACATTCTCGATCGCCAGGCTGATCGAGCTTGCTTCCGATTTCCCGACCCAGATCGGTAGCATTTCCGACTGATCATCGTCTCGGAGTATGACGATATACGCATTGTTGTAGGGGTCAAACATGAGCCCCTTGACCTGCATCTGCGTGATCACCGCCGAACCGAATCCTCTCTTCCACCATTCATCAGGAGAATGGCAGGACGCGACAACCTAGCACTTTTGGATTTATGATGTCAACGAACCCAGCGACAATCCAAGGGAAAACTGGAAGCTGACTCGCTACAACTCTTCCGAAAGAAATACATGATCAGCTGGTTGGCGGACGATAGTTTTCGGCGACCTTGGACGAATCGACCTGTTCTCCTAGTTTCAAGAATGCCTTCATCTGCTTGCGAACGAGTTCACGTCCACTCTCATCGCCGAGATTGACTTGATATTCATTGATGACCATCACCCGCATGCCTTCCCACTTTTTCCAGCAGCTGGTGCAAACCTTGCTTTTTACTTCTGCTTCAAGCTTGCCTAGAAACAATGGGGCTGTAATGGCTTCACCGGTTTGTCCGCATGTAATACACGAAACCTCTCCCATAACCACCGTACTCCTTTTGACAGCTTGGTTCACAATTTTCCAATTTTATTTCATCCTACCAGACTTATCGAGATGAAGGAAAGGGTTGATATCCTAATTGACCCCATCATGATGACATGTTAGAAGAGCGGCCTACGACAGAACTACAGAACTACAGCAGAGGTTGGCCCGGATGGCGGAACTGGCAGACGCGCCGGACTCAAAATCCGGTTCTCGCAAGAGAGTGGGAGTTCGACCCTCCCTCCGGGCACCAGCAATATCAAGAATCGCAGCATTCATGCGCTACGGCGCTCGATGCTCTTGAGGGAGCGGATGGCGAGGGGACTTTTCGGCGTTCAACATCAATTACCCTCTTGACAGCGCGGTACTATTAGCCTAGGTTCTTGCCGTATTTCTCGATAATTTGATAGATGATCGATTCCTATTGCAGTCATCGATGCATAGTACAAGCGTCATCGTTCGAATTCTTCCCATAGTATTTATAGTATTTACTGTTCACTTATCTCTTAAGGAGGCAGCACATGCGTAAAGTGTTGGCACTAGGAGCCGCAATGCTTTGTGTCGGCTCTATGAATGTTGCAGTGGCTCAAGAGCGACTACAGCAGTCATCTGGTGGGTCATCGCTTGGCGTCGGAACAAGTGTAGGGGACGTCTCCGGAAGCGCAAATCGTGTTCAGACGTTCGATCGGAACACCTTTCTCGATCGTCTCTCTCAGCCCGAAACAGTGATGGGACGTGTATTCGCACTGGATTTGCCGCAGCGCAGGCTCATGGTTGAAACGGGCGGAGCAGGCCGGTTGCAAGACGAAGGTCAGGAAGGCAAGGCCGGTTATGGCGCTCGTACGATCGTGACGCTGTATCTCACCGATCGATCGAACATGCAAGCTATCCGAGAACTCAACGTCGGAGACGAAGTCACGGTTCAGGTCATGGAGGAAACGACTCAGCAGCAGCCTTTCGGAACCGGAAAGAAATTGGTGTCCGAGGTGTCCGTCACGAATGTCGTGGCAACGAGGAAGGGATTCGGAGGACTTGGCCAACGGCCTGACCCAACCAACGATCGTGCAATCGTGGTGGATGGCGGCGGTGTGACAGGCGGCGTCCCTGGTGCAGTCCTCCCTGGGAAGATTACTGGGACAGTGGATACCACTATTGGTGAATACACTGGTTCAGCTCCCTGCTGGAATTGCGACCCGCAGCCAGGGTGGGGCTATCAGAGTCAAACAAAGTCGGATTATGGAACGGATGGGACGAAGCCGAATCTTGTGAAGGGAATGCAGTAGGTAACATCGCGTCTGCGAATTCTGGACAAGGGGCAGCTTCCGCTGCCCCTTTTTCGTTTGGGTCTTACTTACTCAATTCCAGCATTCTTGATAGTCTGACAATGTGACTGTATTGTTTTTTCTCTCGAATTGACATGATGAATGAGAATCAGAATTTACCGGAGGCGCCGGTGTCCGAACTTGATCTTCGTGGAGTGATTTGTCCTTACAACTTCGTGAAGACGAAGCTCAAGCTGGAGACGCTGAAGCAGGGACAGGTGCTGTCGGTGATTCTCGATGATGGAGATCCCATCCGCAATGTCCCTCGTAGCGTTGAGAACGAAGGCCATACGGTATTGTCGCAGGAACGAGTCGAGCAAGCTTATCGGGTCTTGATCCGTCGAGAGGAGAGCGACTGAGCGCGGCGCACGCCTTGGGCATCCAATTCTGTTCCATCTTTTCCTGCAAGCACGAGTGTCACGTCCAGTCTCCGAGTTGGGCCTAGTCTCTCAAGTACCTCAAAAGCCGTTCCACGGATGATGTGTTCATTCGGTTTCGTTAAGTCGTAGGCCACAGCGACGGAGCGTCGAGGAGAGATGCCGCCAAGGGTTCTCAGTATGCGTGCGACTTCTGTTCCAGTGCAGAACGCAACGGTTGGACCCTCCCTCTTGAGGGAATCGATAAGGTATGGGGTGATACGAGAGGGGGCGCTCGGCAGATGTCCAAGAAAACAGAAGGAATCGCAAGAGAATCCCGCGGCGCTTAAAGCCGCGATAATCGCAGAAGGACCGGGTACTGGAACCACCGGGATGCCATGCGTATGGGCGGCCGCTACAAGAAAATGGCCGGGGTCGGCGACGAGGGGGGATCCACAATCCGATACTAACGCGACGTCAATTCCCTGCTGTAAACGTTGCAAGAGAACCGCTGCTTTTTCCTGAAGATTTCTGGGTCCGTAGCTCGTCACGGTTGCCTGAATGCCGTGATGCATCAGGAGTTGTTGTGTCACCTTTGGATCTTCGGACGCGATCAGGTCTACCATGCCGAGAATTCGAAGGGCGCGCAGGGTCACATCGTCGGGATGTCCGATGGGGACCGCTACCACGTAGAGCGTTCCGCTCCGATATGGCCGGCTGACCGAAGTCATTGCAGCGCCAGCGTTTTGTTGACTCTGTTTGGGCGGCATCGATATAATTTCACCTTTATCTCGTCGATGCTAGGTCTCTAGTCAGCGCAGGGGCATCCCTATGGCAGCCGTCTGTTTCATGGTCACTATGGTCCTGTACTTCGTGGCCACGGTGTCGTTTCTTGCCTATTTGCTGCGACGCTCCGAAGCCTTGTCGAATGTGTCATTGGCTATTACGGCTGCCGGCTTCATTTCCCATACCATTGGTCTCGTCATCAGAATGGTCGAGGTCTCATCATCGGCTCCGCCCAGCTTCTCAGACGCCCTTTCCTTTTTCTCCTGGATGATCATTCTTGTGTTTGTGATCGTCGAGTTCCGCCATCGGATTCATGTGCTTGGGTCCTTCATGGTGCCCTTAGCCTTGGTCTCCTTGGTCTCGTCCGCAGCTCTTCCGGAAACGGTACCCACTCTTCAGCCTGTGTTCAAGACCTTGTGGTTTCATGTCACGCTCAGCATGCTGGGCGCTGTGGGATTTACCGTTGCATTCGTGGCGGGTGTGATGTACCTGATACAGGATCGACTCCTCAAGTCGAAACAGTTCAACGTCCTCTACAGCAAGTTGCCGGCGCTCGACTTTCTCGATCATCTCAATCAGCAATCTATCGTATTGGGGTTCCCCTTGCTTACCTTGGGAATCGTAACGGGAGCCATCTCGGCCGAGTTTGCGCGCGGATCCTATGTCAGTTGGAACCCGGAGCAAGTCGGGGCGCTTGTCACCTGGGTCTTCTATTTCGTCGTGTTGGTGGGAAGGCTGACCGTAGGGTGGAGGGCAAAGCGCGCGGCCTACCTGACGGTTATCGGGTTCGCTTGTGTCATTCTCACATTAGTCGGCGTGGTGCTGAAAGAAACCTAGCGTTTGGTCAAACTATGCGCTTGATGGTCACATGCATCTGATTGTCGTTGGGTTGAGTCACAAGACGGCTCCGGTCGAAATCCGAGAGCGACTCGCGGTTCCCGAAAGCCGTCTTGGCGAGGCTCTCACTCGCCTCTGTTCGTACCCTGGGGTCAAAGAAGGCATCCTGCTCTCGACCTGCAATCGAGTCGAGGTCTACTCGGTTGTCGATGATGTTGAAGCCGGATATGGACGTATTCAGGAGTTTCTTGCCGACACGCATCTGTCGTTGTCTTCCGAACAGTTGACCCCTCACCTCTATTGGCATACCGGGGATCGAGCGATCGGTCACTTGTTCAGGGTTGCAGCCAGTCTTGATTCTATGATCATCGGAGAATCTCAAATCCTAGGACAACTCAAGGATGCGTTTGAAGTTGCGCTGGCCCATAAGACGACCGGTCTGATCATGAACAAGGTCGTCAAGAAGGCTATTTCAGTGGCCAAACGCGTGCGGACCGAAACGAAAATTTCAGAAATGGCGGTGTCGGTCAGCTATGCCGCCGTCGAGTTGGCCAAGAAGATCTTCTCGAATCTGCACGAGAAGACCGTGCTGTTGGTCGGTGCCGGTGAAATGGCGAAGTTGGCGGCCAAGCATTTGATCGCTCATGGCGTGGGGCACGTGCGTATCACGACGAGGACTCCGCAGCATGCGGTTGATCTCGCCGCCAAGTTCGGTGGGACGGCGGTCCCATTCGATCAGTTCAAGGATGATATGGCCTCAGCGGACATTGTCCTGGTTTCCACCGGCGCGGCACATTATCTTGTCGGCGCAGAGGATGTGCATCGTGCCGTCGAAGAGCGCATGAACCGTCCGATGTTCTTGATTGATATTTCGGTTCCGCGGAACATTGACCCGGCTGTTCGCCATGTCGACAATGCGTTTCTCTTCGACATTGATGATCTGAAACATCGAGTCGAACAGAACCGAGCCGAGCGCGTGCAGGAGGCGGAGAAGGCCGAGAGAATGGTTCTGGAAGAAGTGACTACCGTGCTTGACTGGATGAAATCCTTGGAGGTCACTCCAACGATCGTCGCGCTCAGGAATCACGTCGATGATCTGAAGCGGGCGGAGGTCGACAAGGTACTCGCGCGATTGCCGCATCTGTCTCCTCAGGACCGCGAACTGGTTGAAGGCCTTGCCTCCTCGATCGTCAATAAATTGATTCATCGCACGATGGTCACCCTCAAGGCCGAAGTCAACTCTTCGAGCGGCCCGGCGTTCGTCGAAGCGGCCCGTCGATTTTTTTCTCTCGACCGGCACTCTCCGTCTGTTCAACAGATCGAGACCTATAGAGAGTCGCCGCGGTATCATAGTGAGAGCTCTGCAGAGTCGAGTGCCGAGGATCCGGTTTCAGAAACATCAATCCATAAACGAGCCCGTTGATCGGCGGGTAAGGAAAAGCGTCTCAACGTGTCGATACAGAACGGCCAACGCTCAACCTTGGTTCTTGGGACGAGAGGGAGCAAATTGGCGCTTTGTCAAAGTGAATGGTTCCAATCCAAGGTTCAGGAGGTGGTGCCGGAGGTCCAAGTCGTGCTCAAGAAGATTCAGACGTCCGGCGACAAGATTGTCGACGTGCCATTGGCGAAAATCGGAGGGAAAGGTCTGTTCGTCAAGGAGATTGAGGACGCGTTACTCGCCGGCGAGATCGATTTCGCTGTTCACAGCATGAAGGATGTTCCGGCGCAATTGCCCGAAGGGCTCGACATTCTCTGTGTTCCTCCGCGTGAGGATGCTCGTGACGCTCTCATCAGTCGTGAAGGTTACTCATTCCAGGACCTTCCATTCGGTGCCAGCATCGGGACGGCAAGTCTCCGACGTCAGGCGCAACTATTACAGGCCAGGCCAGACCTGAAGATCGCGATGCTACGCGGCAATTTAGATACGCGCCTGAGAAAACTCAAAGAGGGCCAGTTCGATGCCATCGTCTTGGCGGCTGCTGGTCTGCACCGGTTGGGGTGGTCTCAGGCCATCACGGAATATCTTCCCCCCATCCTCAGTCTGCCTGCGATCGGACAAGGGGCTCTTGGGATCGAAGGTCGGATTAGTGATGCGTTCGTGCGTTCCGTTTTATTTCGACTCAATCATCAGACAACCCATACGACCGTGACCGCAGAGCGGGCTTTCTTGCATCGCCTGGAGGGGGGGTGTCAGGTGCCCATTGCAGCCCACGCAACCCTATCCGGTGAGCAGCTTGTATTGGATGGCCTGGTTGCCAGTGTCGATGGGAGGACCGTCCTTCGCGACCAGATTGAGGGGACACGTCTGCAGGCTCACGCGTTGGGTATTCAATTGGCTGAACGACTGCTGACTCGGGGAGGAGACAAAATTCTCCGGGAGATTTACGGATCAGCGTGAACATGGCACGAGGGAACAAAGGGAAGGTCTATTTGGTCGGAGCTGGTCCTGGAGATCCTGGGCTTTTGACCCTTCGAGGAAAAGAGTGTCTTGAGCAGGCTGACGTGGTTCTCTACGATTATCTTGCCAATCCCACCCTCCTTGCCCATGCCCGGGACCAAGCAGAGCGAGTCTATGTCGGACGGAGGGGCAAAGGAAAATACCCTGAGCAGGAAGCGATCAATCATCTGCTGATTGAACGAGCCAGCGCAGGCAACGTGGTCGTGCGGTTGAAGGGAGGCGATCCGTTTGTCTTTGGGCGAGGAGGAGAGGAAGCGGAAGCGCTCGCTTCGGCTGGGATCGAATTCGAAATCGTTCCTGGGGTGACCGCCGCTGTTGCCGCCCCTGCGTATGCCGGTATTCCGGTGACTCATCGAACGTTGGCGTCTACGCTGACGATTGTGACTGGACATGAAGATCAAGAAAAGCCTTCCACGGCCTTGGACTGGTCAAGGCTTGCGACGAGCCAGGGTACGGTAGTCTTTCTCATGGGCATGAAAAATCTTTCGACGATCGCCGCGACCTTAATGGCCGAAGGGCGAGCGGGGTCTACTCCCGTGGCGATCATTCGGTGGGGAACGAGAGTCTCACAGCAGACCGTTGTCGGCACACTGGCTGATATTGCGGACAAAGCGGACGCAGCGCAGATGGAACCGCCGACGGTTATCGTCGTCGGGGAGGTTGTTCGACTGAGGCAAAAACTGAACTGGTTCGAGCAGCGCCCGCTCTTTGGAAAACGGGTGCTCATGACGCGAGCGAAAGAACAAGCTGGTGAGATAGCTGCCCGATTGGCCGCCTATGGAGCGGAACCGGTCGAGGCTCCGACGATCAAGATCGTTCCTCCTCTCGACTGGGCGCCTGTCGATCAAGCCATCTCCGAGATCGGGACGTACAATTGGATTATTTTTACCAGCGTCAATGGCGTGAGCCGTTTCATGACTAGGCTGTTGGCTCGTGGTTTTGACTCACGCTGCTTAGCTGGACGGCAACTTTGCTGCATTGGGCCTCGCACAGCTCAGGAGTTGGAAAAGTTTGGTGTCAGAGCGGATGTGGTTCCGGCAGAATATCAGGCAGAAGGAGTGTTAGCCACACTGAATCGGCAGGATTTAGAGAAATCCCGTATCCTGATCCCTCGGGCGGAAGTGGCCAGAGAGCTCTTGCCGGACGAACTTCGTGCTGCCGGGGCGCATGTCGAGGTCATCTCCGTGTACCGAACGCTTACACCAGACCAGGATTCCGAGAGGTGGCGGCAGGAGCTCACGGATCATCGGATTCATGTTGTCACGTTTACGAGCTCGTCCACGGTCCGCAACTTTGTCGCGATGCTCGGCGGTGTAGAAGCGGTGAAACCGCTCTTGCAATCCGTCATGATCGCTTGCATCGGACCCATCACGGCCAAGACAGCAGAGGAATATGGTTTGACGGTTTCGATCATGCCGAGCGAGAATACGATTCCCGCACTGGTGGATGCGATCGCCCACCATTATGGAAGCCGTGAGCCCGTTACCACGGGAGCTCTGCAGTAACGAAAGCACGCAAGATGTACGAGGGTCTTATACAAGGAGGGAGGGCACGATGGTTCCTGTAAAGTCGTTCATGATTCCCCGAGAAAAGTTCGTGACGGTGCCTCGTGATACAGATACACAGACGGCCGCCCGCATCATGCGCGATCGCGGGATCGGCAGTTTGTTCGTAACCAACGACCGGGAGATCATCGGAATCATCACGGATACAGACATGATGCGCCGGGTGGTTGCCGCTGGGGCGGATGCCACGAAGACAACGGTCGAGCAGATCATGTCGGCCCCTATCATGACGATCGAGGAGAGCAAGACGTTGCTGGATGCCAACGATTTGATGGCACAATCCCATCTCCGGCATCTTGGTGTCACGCGCGACGGCAAGTTGGTCGGGATCATCTCCGTTCGCGATCTCGTTGTGTTCTTAACCAACCTTCCGCGAAAGTAAGACGGGATATGGGGTTCCCAATCCAGCGTCTCCGGCGACTGAGACAACATGAATCGCTGCGGCGGATGGTGCGTGAGACAGCGCTGTCTCCGTCGGATTTTATCTATCCGCTGTTTGTGGTCGAGGGAGAAAATCGTCGTGAGGAAATCCCTTCGATGCCTGGCCAATTTCGGCTGTCGATTGATCTGCTGGTCAAAGAGGCCGGTGAAATCAACGCCTTGGGCATTCCGGCAATTATCTTGTTCGGCATCCCAGCCTACAAGGATGAACAGGGCAGTTCGGGCTTGGATCCAAACGGGATCGTGCAGCGGGCGATCCGGGCAGTCAAGAAGCAGGTGCCGGGATTGCTGGTCATTACCGACGTCTGTATCGATGAATACACAAGTCACGGGCACTGTGGGATTGTGAGGGAGGGGAAGATCCTTAATGATGAGACGCTCGAGTGTCTCACGGCTATGGCTCGCACCCATGCAGCAGCGGGCGCCGATATGGTGGCGCCGTCCGATATGATGGATGGTCGTGTCGCTGCCATCAGAGGCGAATTAGATCGAGCCGGCTTTTCAGATGTGCCGATCATGGCCTACGCCGCAAAATTTTCTTCATGCTTCTACGCCCCCTTTCGTGATGCGGCGTTCTCCAGTCCTCAATTCGGCGACCGGCAATCCTATCAGATGGATCCGGCGAATGCGCGCGAAGCGCTTCGCGAAATCGAGCTGGATGTCGAAGAAGGAGCCGATATCGTGATGGTCAAGCCGGCGCTGCCTTATCTGGACATTATCGCGACTGCCCGCGCCCGTACGCTTCTTCCTCTTGCTGCCTATCAAGTGAGCGGCGAGTACAGCATGATTAAGGCCGCAGCGAGGGCGGGGTGGCTCGATGAATCACGTGCCATGATGGAATCGCTGTTGGCGATCAAACGGGCGGGAGCCGATCTGATCCTGTCGTACTTTGCGAAAGACGCTGTCAAGCTGCTTCCTTGATTGACGATGAAAGTGACCCGCGGATATTCGGGCGAGGTCGTGCGGCCGTATCCGGTGGGAACCATCGGGAATTTCGACGGGCATCATCTCGGTCACCATGCGCTCTTGAAACAGGTGGTTGAGACGGCACGCGGTGCCCATGGAACGGCTATCGTCCTGACGTTCGACCCTCACCCGGTGAAAATCCTTGCGCCTCACGTTGATCTGCGGTTCTTGACGAGCGGGGAAGAGAAACGTGCTCGTTTCGAACAAGCCGGGATCGACGAAGTGGTCTCCCTGGAGTTCACGCAAGCATTTGCTGCACTCTCTCCAGAGATGTTCGCCGAGCAGGTTCTCTCCAAAGGGCTCGGACTCAAAGAAATCTTTGTCGGACAACATTTTGCCTTTGGGCACAAGCGGGCAGGAACGATCGCCGATTTGACGGCGCTCGGCCAACGATTCGGCTTCATCGTCCATCCGACGCCTCCCGTGATGATTGATGGAGTAATAGTCAGCTCGACGAGAATCAGACAGCTCATCGTCGCAGGACATGTCGATCAAGCGGCTGTCTTGCTCGGCCGCCACTATGCTCTGAGCGGAGTCGTATCTCCCGGCGAGGGGAGGGGGCGAACGTTAGGGTGTCCTACTGCGAACCTTCGGTTACCTCCAGACCGCGTGGTTCCTGCCGACGGAATTTATGCTTCTGTCGCAATCCTGGACCAGGAGCGATATGATGCGGTCGCCTATATCGGTACAAGACCGACCTTTGATGGTGGTGAACGGGGATTGGAAGTATCCATCCTGGATGGGATTCACGAGCTGTATGGACAAACGCTCACTGTTGAGTTTATCGGTCGTATCCGAGGCGATGCGCAGTTTGACAGTGGAGAAGCTCTGAGCCGACAAATTAGCGCCGACGTGAATTCTGCGAGGGACATCCTGCGACGATATCATGAAACAATCGGAGGGCGATGAGTCCTTGCAACCGCCCTTAAACAGATCCATCAGTAAGATAGCCTGGCCACCGCTGTTGCATCGGGTCCTTCGAACGGTTCGGTCCAGAAGCCTCTTTCACCGTGGACAGCACATATTGGTCGCCGTCTCGGGCGGCCCTGATTCCGTCGCATTGCTATCGAGTCTGCATCATCTCCGGTCGAGTTGGGAGCTGACGCTTTCAGCCGTTCATTGCAACTATGGACTGCGAGGGACTGAATCCGAAGAGGACCAAAAATTTGTGGAGGTCTTTTGCCGAGGTCTCGGAGTTCCTCTCCATGTTCGACGGGTTGAATTACACACTGGTGGGCGTAAGACCTCACTGCAGGCTGAAGCTCGTGACCTCCGCTATCGGGTGATGCAGGAGATCGCTGAGAAGTGTGGGGCGGACCGTATTGCCGTAGGCCATACGGCAGACGATCAGGCAGAGACGGTCTTGCTATGGATGCTTCGTGGTGCGGGACTTACCGGTCTTTCCGGCATGCCGGCGTTCCGCGATAACAAGGTTATTCGGCCTTTATACGACACCAAGCGGCAAGAAATCGTGACGTATCTTCGCACGGGAGGGTTGTCGTTTCGGGAGGACTCCAGCAATTTCCAGCCGCATTACTTGCGGAACCGAGTTAGGAGAGAGGTCATACCAATTCTGAATCGGCTGGTCCCTTCCAGCGTTGATGCGCTCTGCAAGCTTGCGGATATCTGCAGAGAAGACGATCGTTGTCTGGACCAGCAGGTTGACGCCCTTTCCTCTTCTGCCGTAAAACGCGGGTCTGCCGGAAGTTGGGCGGTCGATCGCAGTTTTCTTTTGGAGCTTCCGCACGCCCTTCAACGACGTTGCATCCGAAACCTCTTGCGCCAGAATGAAGGTCAGTTTCGCTCGCCCAATGTCCGAACGGTGGATTGCATCATTCGCCTGGCCTTAAAGAAGGGGTTCGGTTCAAGTCTCGATGTGAAGGGGTGGCGCGTGGTTGTCGGTGATCGTCGTCTACGGTTTCTTCCGCTTCAAGCACGAGCGATGTCCCATGGTGGACAACCGCACAGCGGCCGTCAGGAGTTCTTATCTGTACCTGGAGAGCTTATCTGGTCTGGAACGGGTCAACGACTTCAGGTGCAACAGCAGGCAAGAAGCCGGATTTGTACACCCCTCGGAAAGGATCGGATTCTGGTGGATGCCGATCGGGTGTCTCAGCCGCTGATGGTACGGAATTGGTTGCCGGGAGACAGATTCCAACCCTCCGGCATGGGAGGACATTCGAAGAAGCTGCAGGATTTTTTCACGGACCTGAAGATATCGATTGCGGCCCGATCTCGCATTCCTCTGGTGGTGGCTCCCGAGGGAATCCTGTGGGTCGTTGGTTATCGGCAGGATGCCCGCTGGGCACCCACTGCCGCAACGGAACGCTGTTTGGTGTTCACTTCTGATAATCTATCTCTGAGGGAAGGGACTGAGTGAAATGGAACGTATGTTCGGACGCCCGATCGTCACCCAGGAGCAAATGCGGAGCCGTATTCGGGAGCTGGGAAGACAGATCAGCGCCGACTATGCGGGCAAAGACCTCGTGCTTGTCGGAGTATTAAAGGGGGCCTATGCGTTTTTTGCCGATTTGGCACGAGCGATCCGAATTCCAGTGCAGGTAGACTTCATCATTGTGACGAGCTACGGAACACAGGCGAAGACGTCCGGGAAGGTCAAGCTCGTAACCGAGCTAACCGAAAAGATCAAAGATAGAGATGTGCTGCTGGTAGAGGACATTGTCGATTCGGGATTGACGGTTCAATATCTCATAAAAGCGTTGGCGAAACAGAAACCGAGAAGCATCAAGGTTTGTACCTTGCTGAGTAAACCAGAGCGCCGCGTCGTCAATGTGCCGTTGCAATATATCGGGTTCAGAATTCCGAACCAGTACGTCGTCGGTTACGGACTCGATTACCAACAAAAGTACCGGAACCTTCCGTACCTGGCTGTCCTCGATCAACTGAATCAGCAGGAAGAGTAGAGTTTTCGAGCGAGCTGTTGTCAATTTGCGCAAGGCTATGTTAACATCACCTCGATTTAGGAATACGTTGCATTCAACGTTGTCGCGAAGGAGAACTGGATGAATTCCCGGGTCAAGAACTTGCTCTTCTGGGTGGTGGTTGGCTTGTTCATGATTCTCCTCTTCAATCTGTTCAGTGTTCCGACTCACGCACCTGAAGAAGAAGTGATATTCAGCGATTTTATGGCAAAGCTCGACAAGGGTGATTTTGAAAAGGTCATTATTAAAGGCAATCACATCAGCGGGGTCTTGAAGGACAAGACTCGTATCCGTACCTATTCAGCCGATTACCCTGACTTTGTCAAAGTTCTTCGTGAAAAAGAGGTTCAGATTGAAGTCAAGCCCCCGGACGAAAGTCCGTGGTATATCACGTTTCTCGTAACCTGGGGGCCTTTCATCCTCTTCCTCGGTCTCTGGTTTTTCCTGATGCGTCAGATGCAAATCGGTGGAAACAAGGCTCTATCCTTTGGAAAGAGTCGTGCAAGAATGCTGACGGAAGAGCGAAAAAAGGTTACCTTTTCGGACGTGGCCGGTGTCGATGAGGCGAAAGAGGAAGTCCTTGAAATCATTGAATTCCTGAAAGACCCACGGAAGTTTCAGAAGCTTGGTGGACGCATCCCCAAAGGCGTTCTCGTCGTCGGCCCTCCAGGCACAGGAAAGACTTTATTGGCGAAGGCTATTGCCGGAGAAGCCGGGGTGCCGTTCTTCAGCATTAGCGGTTCTGACTTTGTAGAGATGTTTGTCGGCGTCGGGGCTTCACGGGTGCGGGATTTGTTCGAGCAAGGGAAGAAACATGCCCCGTGTATCATTTTCATCGATGAAATTGATGCGGTTGGCCGCTTGCGAGGCGCAGGCCTCGGCGGTGGCCATGACGAACGGGAGCAAACGCTCAATCAGTTGTTAGTGGAAATGGACGGCTTCGACACAACCGAGGGAGTCATTTTGGTCGCAGCGACTAATCGACCCGATGTGCTCGACCCTGCCTTGTTGAGACCTGGACGCTTTGATCGACAGGTGGTGGTGAATCGCCCAGACCTCAAAGGCCGTTCGGAAATCTTGAAAGTCCATACGAAAAAGGTTCCTGTCGCCGCGAATGTGGAGTTGGAAAAGATTGCCAGGGGAACGCCTGGGTTTTCAGGGGCTGATCTGGAAAATCTCGTGAACGAAGCGGCGCTCTGGGCTGCTCGTCAGAACAAGAAGGAAGTCGAGAATATCGACTTTGAGATGGCCAAGGACAAGGTGATGATGGGTGCCGAGCGCAAGAGCATGATCCTCACCGATGAAGAAAAGCGGATCACTGCCTACCACGAAGCCGGCCACGCATTGATGGCGAAGCTTCTTCCTGGCACAGACCCTGTTCATAAGGTGACGATCATTCCGAGAGGTCGAGCGCTAGGCGTAACGATGCAGCTGCCGACAGATGATCGGCACAACTATTCTAAAGAGTTCCTTTACAATACCCTAGCGATTCTCATGGGTGGACGTGTTGCAGAAGAGCTTGTATTCAAACATGTTACAACCGGAGCCGGTAACGATCTTGAACGTGCGACGGACCTTGCCCGCAAGATGGTATGCGAATGGGGTATGAGCGAGAAGTTGGGGCCCTTGACCTTTGGGCAAAAGGAAGATTCGGTGTTTCTCGGGCGAGACTTTACCACTAAACGAGATGTCAGTGATCAGGTGGCACTTGAAATTGATTTGGAGATCAAGCGTTTCGTCACGGAAAATTATGAACGTGCCAAACGTGTGCTGACAGAGCAAATGACGAGTCTGAAGGCTCTGGCGGAAGCTCTACTTGAAAAAGAAGTGCTCGACGCACCGGAAATTGATCACATTCTGTTGCAATCCTCCTCTCAAACAGTTCCAGCCTAAATGTATTGTGTCAACGGTTCGTTCGTGTTGGACCCGTTGCCCCTATAGTGCTGTATCCATGGACCGCACTGCTTCTGATTCCTCCAGAATAGCCGGAGCGACAGTTTGCATTTTCCTATCGTCGGTGGAATAGTTGGATCGAGTATCATCACAGCCAGTAACTGCGCGACAGTGGTTCTCCGCCAAAGGGCGTGAGATTCATTGCAAAGGGCGTCCACTTATCATGGGCGTCGTAAACGTCACGACTGATTCCTTCTATGATGGGGGGCGATATGTCGAACCTGAACGAGCTATCGCCCATGCACTAGAACTTGTTGAGCAGGGGGCGGACATCATCGACGTCGGGGGAGAGTCGACTCGGCCTGGCGCACAACCCGTTAGTGAAGAGGATGAATTGGCTCACGTTATCCCGGTGGTGAAGGGACTGGTGCATTGTGTACCGATTCCGATTTCGATCGATACCACCAAGTCGCGAGTAGCAGAGGCCGCCCTGGATTGCGGAGCATCCATCATCAATGATGTAAGCGCCTTGCGGCAAGATGCTGCAATGGCGTCGGTCATCGCCCGCTCCGATGCGGGAGTCGTCCTGATGCATATGCAAGGATCTCCGCAAACGATGCAACAATCACCGCATTATTCCGACGTGGTTGGCGAAGTAAAGCGCTTTCTTGATGAGCGTTTGCATGTTGCACTCCGTGCAGGGATTGCTCGAACAAACATCATTCTTGATCCGGGCTTTGGTTTTGGTAAGCTGTTGGTCCATAACCTTAACCTTCTTGATGGGTTGGCTGCTTTAGCGGCATTGAACCGTCCAGTACTGGTCGGCCTGTCGCGGAAGGCGTTTATCGGGAAAGTGGTTGAACGGTCTGTTGAGGATCGAGGATGGGGGACTGCAGCGGCGGTGGCATTGGCGGTCGATCGCGGCGCTCACATTGTGCGTGCCCATGATGTTGCCATGATGATCGATGTAGTCAAGATGGCTGCGGCGTTGAATCCACGCTGGTCATCTTGCGGACAGGAGCACGATGCGTAAATTGTTTGGAACCGACGGCGTCCGAGGGGTCGCCAATCTCGATCCTATGACCAGTGAAATGGCGATGCAGCTCGGACGAGCCGCCGCGCATATCTTTATGCGACGAGCGGGCCGCCATCAGATCGTCATCGGTAAAGACACCCGTATCTCCGGATATATGTTGGAGTCTGCTTTGATGGCAGGAATATGCTCAATGGGGGTCGATGTGCTGTTAGTCGGACCGATGCCCACGCCGGCGATCGCGTTTTTGACCAGGAGTCTACGGGCTGATGCAGGGGTGGTCATTTCGGCTTCGCACAATCCATACCAAGACAACGGAATCAAATTCTTTTCAAGCGACGGATTCAAGCTCCCCGACGAAGTGGAAGCTCGTATTGAAGAACTGATTGTATCGGATGAAATCAGTCATCTTCGTCCGACGGCAGACCTCATCGGCAAAGCCTACCGCATCGACGATGCGGAAGGGCGCTATATTGAATTTGCAAAGCGGTCGTTGCCGAAGGACTTGGATTTTCAAGGGATCAAGCTCGTCGTCGATTGCGCGAATGGCGCGGCATACAAAGTGGCTCCGACGGTTCTCAGGGAATTGGGAGCTACGGTTGAAGTCATCGGTAATAAACCGGACGGGATGAATATCAATGCCGGTTGCGGTGCCGTCCATCCTGAGATCCTGCAAGAGTCGGTCCGCTGTTACAAAGCGGATCTTGGTATCGCTTTGGACGGCGATGCCGATCGGGCCGTCTTTGTCTGTGAGCAAGGAACAGTCATCGATGGCGATCATGTGATGGCGGCCTTGGGCCTGGATCTTCATCGAAACGGGCTCCTCGCCAAGCAGACCTTGGTCGGAACCGTCATGAGCAACTTTGGGCTAGAGCTGTCGATGTCGAAAGCGGGCGTCAAGCTGATTCGGACGCCGGTCGGTGATCGGTATTTGCTCGAACGAATGTTGGCAGAAGGCTATAACTTCGGTGGAGAGCAATCGGGACACTTCATATTCCTTGACCATAACACAACCGGAGACGGTCTCATCTCGGCTCTGCAGATGTTATCATTGGTAAAGCGAACCAAGAAGCCGTTATCCGAGTTGGCCAAGGCCATGACTGCCGTACCACAAGTGTTGGTCAATGTGCATGTCACGCAGAAGCCGCGATTGGACTCGATTCCAGACATTGATTGCGCCATACAAGAGAGCGAACGCCGCCTGAACGGGTGTGGGCGGGTCCTCATCAGATATTCCGGGACAGAGCCGCTGTTGCGGATCATGGTGGAAGGAGAACAGTCCACCCTGGTCAAGGAAGTGGCTGAGGACCTTGCCAGAGTCGTACGAAAACATATCGGCTGAGTGTTCCCTCCTCCCCAGGTATATGAGGGAAGCTCATGCTCCCATCCCTCACAGCAGTGTTTTTCCTCGGCCTTCTGTGTGGGGCCCAGATCTCCTTTTTCCCGCTCTCCGTCATAGCTCTGTTGGCCGGCATTGCCGTTGGTTTCAGTATTCTCGAGCGAGTCCGTTATATCGACTTACCCTCCGCACTGCTCCTGTATTCTAGCCTTGCCTCCGGGGTCGCTTACTGGACTCTCGCCACGCCGACATCGGAGTTTTCCCGGATGTCGCCGCCGCTTCATGAGACCGTTCAAGCCTCGGTTATCGGCCGAGTTATAGCTCCCGTTCAGCACAGCGTGGGGCGTCAGACCATCGTGGTTCAAACAGACGAATCAGATTCGGAATCGAGACGCATACGTCTTGTGTGGCGCGAACCTGGTATCACGCTTCATCACGGCGACCGTATTTCGTTTCGAGGAAGACTTCACCGTCCACGAGGGTCGTTGAACCCGGGTGGATTCGACTATGCTGCCTATATGGAGCGTCAGGGCATCGACTTTCTGACCACCGTGACCGGTGCTCAGGCGGTGACGCTGTTAGACACAGAGCCTCAAATCGGGTTGTGGAGCGTATGGAACCGGATCGATCATTGGAGGACCACGATACGTGCAGCTGCCATCAGCACATTGAGCCAACCCACACGCGGGTTATTTCTCGGCATGATCATCGGGGAACGGGGCTATCTTGAACAGGAGCTCCAAGACTGGTTTATGGTGACCGGAACAGTTCACCTGCTTTCGATCTCCGGTTCACATCTCGGGCTTGTGGCCATCGTAGCTTTTTGGACAGTGAAAAGACTCGTTCTTGGGCTTCCCCTCACTCTCTTGTTGGCCCTATCACGAACAGTCACACCTTCGAAGATTGCCATTCTGCTCGCCTGGCCCGCTGTGGCACTCTATGCGATGCTTGCGGGGGCTGAGTTAGCGACCATGCGTTCGCTCGTCATGATCACTCTGGCGATGATCGCAATGTGGCTAGGGTATGAACGCCATCTGAGTCATGCAATGGCTGTGGCCCTCCTGGCGATCCTGTTGCACGATCCTCGCGCCATCTTTGACATCTCCTTTCAACTCTCTTTTCTGTCCGTACTCGTGATGGTCAGAATGATCATACTCACGAAATCATGGAACGCCGACGCCGGAGGGGCCGACAGTCGGCTGAAATACCGCTTCATGAGCCATACGCTCAGCGCCCTGTCGATGAGCGGGGCTATGACTGTGGCTACTTTGCCCATGGTTGCGTTCTATTTCAATCAGGTTCCGTGGATGGGAACTATCACCAATCTGATAGCCGTCCCCTTCACCGGTATCATCTTGGTCCCATTGGGACTGCTTGCCGCCCTGTGGACGATTATTACGGACACCGAGTCTTTGATCCTTGGCTCAGCGATAGAGCAACTGTTCGGGTTGATGGTTCTTGGATTGCAATGGTGTGCCCGCCTCCCGGGAGTGGAGTGGCATGTGGCAGCACCATCAATACCAGCGATTGTCCTGTTTTACACCGGCTTATTCATAGCAAGCCTTCAACTCATACCGTGGCGTGTCCGAGTTGCTGGCGCCGGTCTGTCGATATTGTTGATCGGGTGGTGGCTGAGTCCCCCCGTGCCGCAAGCAGACGGCGATCGTTGGCGTGTCACATTCCTTGATGTCGGACAAGGGGATAGTGCCGTTGTCGAGTTGCCGGATGGCCAGACCGTTCTTATCGATGGTGGATCTCGATATGAACGATTTGACATGGGAAGAAATGTGGTCGCCCCGTTTTTGTGGAGCCGGAGAATCCACCATATTGCCCATGTTATCGGGACACACCAGCAATTGGATCACGTCGGTGGATTGATTTGGATACTCCGGCATATGTCAGTCGGACGATACTGGGGTGTGGGGATAGAACGCTCTGAGAAATTCGTTGAAGATCTTAAAGCAGCCCTTCGTGATCAGCATATCGATCAATACACCGCTGTGCGTGGCCAAGACCTGTTACAGTCCGGTCAGTGCCGATTCAGGATTCTTAATCCACCGGAAACATCAGTAGTCCGTGAGACGACTCAGCCCCATTCCGGGACATTCTTGAACAATCTATCCATCGTCTCGCGACTGCAGTGTGGAACCTCTTCCATCCTTTTTTCAGCTGACATTGAAGTCGCTGGATTGAGGGGATTGAACGAGGCAGGGTACCAACCGGTGACCGTACTCAAAGTACCTCATCACGGAGCGCGTACCTCGCTGGATCCGGACTGGCTTCGGCAACTCCACCCGCAGTATGCAGTCGTCTCGGTCGGTGCGGCTAACCCTTATGGGCATCCGGTTGATTCGGTACTGCAAACTTATCAAGACCAACACATTACGGTCTTTCGTACGGATCGGGATGGAGCGATCTGGGTGACAGGACGACTCTCAACATCCGAGTTCACGGTGAGCCGCATGCGAGATCTTATTGTGCAACCGGTTGACTTTCCACATTGTCGTTGGCGTTGCGAGTACCAGAATTGGTACCGGCTCTTGCTCCAATTCTCATAATGACAAACATTCTTCCTTTTCGGTTCAGGTAGCCCCATCCTCCGGGAACCGCACCTCTTCTGTACAAGATCGGTACTGAATGACAGTTTTTGGCCATTTCTGGCAGGAATGCTGGAGGAGCACAGCAGAAGTGTCAGATTTTTCATGCCGTTAACGAGATGCTAGCAAGGCACAGCATGTGCAGAAGTTCGATGCCAGGGTAGTACTTTGCCCAAAGGGAGTCGCCATGTCCAAGCTTGTTCGCATTGTTGTTCAACTTCCTGTCGAGTTGAAGGAGCAGCTCGACGCCCTCAAGCAACAGGGATACACGACCAGCGGTTTCATCCGCGCCACCTTGGAGCGGGAACTGAATAAGCTCAACCCGCGGCCGGACCCTGTCGTGAGAAAGGTCGTGAATAAGTAAGGTCATGATGTATCAAGATTCACAGGAGTAACAACAAGGGTGGCACGGCTTTCTGACTTGATCCGAGAGCGGACGCCTGATTCGCAGAGCGGGAGGGTTCTGTCCCCGACAGAGGGATCCTCATCTCTGAACACTAACCGCTTTTGGTGTGCCTCGACAAGACAGGAGCTATGGAAGATCAGAGAGGCGGTTGGTTCAAGCAAGAGCCCGCAGCTCACAGGATGTACCGATCTCGCCAGACAGTTGGTGCACCTTCTCAATCACGGCGACGAACTCGTCAGGTGGGCCTTGGATGGCCAAACCGAGGACTATGTCGTCGATAATGCTCTCCATGTCGCAATCTTGGGAGCTAAAGTCGGGATGGGGTTGAATTACTCACAGCAGGATGTGGAGCGGCTGGCGTTGGCAGGCCTGTTGCACGACATCGGTATGTGGACCCTACCTGTAGCGATCGTCGAGAAAAGAGAAGCATTATCGGAGGAAGAGCGAGATATTCTCCGTACTCATCCTGAACGAGGCCGTCGGATCCTCGCCGCTCAGACTGGGGTCTTTGAATGGGTCTCTACCATTAGTGCACAGGAACATGAACGGTGTGATGGCAGCGGATACCCATGTCGTCTACAAAGCCAGCAAATTGCCGAGGCGGCACAGGTCATTGGAATGGTCGATACATTGGACGCGATGATAACGATGAGACCCTATCGCAAGCGTTTAACACCTCACCGGGGAGTCCGTGAACTGCTTCTCCATGCCAAGGCGACGTTTTCTCTGCGTGTTTTGAAAGCGTTGGGGGATCAGATCACTCTCTATCCGATCGGAAGTAACGTACGTCTCAATACAGGAGAGATTGGAACGGTGACAAGGGTCAATTCGCGCTATCCGCTCCGGCCTCTGGTGGCGATCTCGAAGCACGGTGAAACAAGCGAAGTGGATCTGTCGCAAGTCATGTCCGCGCATATCGTGGAGGTCCTGCAACCCAGGATGGTCACGTAGGAGATACTGTATGCGACGGCTTCCGAAAGAACCAGTAGCGGTCGGTCTATTGTTGGCCGAAATCGGTTTCCTGCTTCTAGCCGGTTGTCGAAATCCTGGACAATCGACTTTGCCTCCGTCTGCCGTGAGTTCCGCTCCGCACTCGCTCCCTCTCTTACCGAAAGGGGATGTCTACGCGGATGAGACGGTCCCGACTGCGGAGACCCCCATTGAGACCGGGGATACGTTGGAAGTAGTCATTCGTAGAGGGGCGGGGGAAGAAAAGTACAGCAGTTTGGTGCGCGAGAACGGGTCCGTGTCCGTGGGATTCATGGAGGTCGACGTCGGAGGAATCACGGTGGCTGAGGCCGAACGGCGTGTGCAAGAGGCGGCCAAGCCATTCATGCGAGAGCCTCGTGCTCAGATCGCCCTGAAAAAAAAGCTGCTCAAAGTCAAGCGTGTCTTCGTGTTCGGAGACGTCAAGAAACCAGGAATGGTTCCCATGGCTCGAAACATGACGGTTCTGCAGGCGTTGGCCGCCGTGGACAACTATCATGGGACTGCGCTCTTGGAAGAAATTCGTGTGGTGCGAGGAGGAAATTTCACCAAGCCGACCATTTTGACGGCCGATTTGGCCCGTCTTTTCACGTACGGGGATCTTTCACGAAACATCCCGCTGGAGGAAAATGACGTGATTTTTGTCCCCCGCGAGCATCTGGGCGATGCAACAGAGGCGGCGCAGAAGATCATGCCGATTATTCAAGTCGCCATCATGCCGATTTATCCGGCATACCTGATCCCGGCGTTGATGACGTTTAAGCCATAGATCGATGCTTGGAGACGAGGCGACCCATGGCACAATATGAACTGAACGTCATCGACTACTGGCTGATCCTCAAGAAACGCAAATACTTGATCCTGCTTTCCACCGTCATGGTGGTCCTGTTCACATTCCTCTTTTCAGAGCTTCTCAAGCCGAGCCCGATTTACGAAGCTGCCGCGAGAGTGAAGTTTGAGCGCAGTACGACCATGGCCCAACAAGTGTTGGAATCTCTCTCCTATTCCAACGTGAATGATCTTGGTACTCAGATCGAGTTCATCCGGAGCTTCCCGGTCATGGAGCGGGTGGCGGTGGATCTCGGACGAGTCACTCACAATGCATCGGAAGAGGAGAAGCGTTCCGCCACCTATTTGAATATTGTCTACGATCTGGGTCAAGAAATTACGGCGCAACGCGAGGGTGATACCAACATTATCCGTATCTCAGCCACTTCGGATCAGCCGGATCAAGCGGAGCGAATGGCGAATTCCGCCGCGACGGCCTACCGAGTAGAAAATATCGCCACGCGCAATCGACTCGTTACCGAATCCCGCCGGTTCGTAGAAGAACAGGTGGATAATTTGGAAAAGCGTCTCAATGATTCAGAAGAAGCGCTGCGAGCATTTAAGGAAAATGAAGGTCAAGTGTTCCTTTCGGACGAAGCCAGAGCGGCGTTGGACACCTTCACTAAACTTGAAGAACAGTATAACGAAGTATTGCGGAAGCGAGCCGAGGGCGAGCGACAAATCGATGTCTTGAAACGATCAGATGCCGTGATCGGCAATCAGACGGGGCGGATCTTCACCGAAGAGCAAAATGCTCTGCTCACAATCCTAAATCAGCGGCTGCTGGACCTGATCCAAGAACGAGATACATTGCTTATCAATTACACGCCTGATCATCCCCAAGTCACCGAGCAACAGAAGAAGATCGACAACGTCAAATCCGAAATGGTCCGAGAGTTGAAGTCAAAGGTCGCTACCCTCATCGATCGGGAGAGGGCGCTCCAAGAACAGCGAAGTCACTATCGACAGCGCTATCTTGGGTATCCACGGGCGGCGATTCACATGAGTCGTTTGGAACGCGAGGTCAAAGTAAATACGGATCTTCTCGCGACCTTGAAGGCCAAACACCAGGAATTGTTGATCAAAGGAGCGGAGCGTATTGAAGAAGTGGCGATTATCGCTCCAGCCATGACCCCGACGCAGCCGATCAATGCCTCGAACATCACATTGAACCTGATGATCGGATCGCTGATGGGATGCTTTCTGGGCATTGTGCTCGCGTTCGGTCGTGAATCGTTTGATACGTCCATAGGAACCATTGAAGGAGTCGAGGAGTTCCTCAAAGTTCCAGTCCTGGGAATCATTCCCCAGTTCGATCACAAAGCCCTCAAAGATATGGCCCAAGAGGCTTTGCCTCCAGATACTCCATCCTCTGTGGCGGAGGATTTATCGAAGTTGATCTGCCTTCTCGACCCAAAATCCGTATTGTCGGAAAGCCTTCGCTCGCTTCGAACAAACATTCAATTCGCCAGCATGGATCGCAGGGTCAAATCGATTATTTTCACCAGTGCGGGTCTAGGGGAGGGCAAGAGTACCTGCGTCATCAATTTGGCGATCACCATGGCTCAAGAAGGGATGAAGGTGTTGTTGGTGGATGCTGATCTCCGCAAACCGATCGTACATCAACGGTTGGGCTTGGATCGCAAACCGGGATTGGTTGATGCTTTGCTCGGGACTACGTCATGGCGATCCTACATCCGCTCGGCCACGGACCTCATGCTTGGAACCGTTGGTGTCGATCGAGTCATGAATACACCTGGACTGGACAACCTTCATATCCTCACGAGCGGGTCAGAAGCGGGCAATCCGAACGAATTCCTGAATATCAATAAGATCAAGACGCTGACATCGGAAATGCAAGAAGATTACGACATTGTACTGATCGATACGCCACCAATTCTTCCGGTTACGGACGCGGTGGCCTTCAGTTCGCGTGTCGATGGGACCATCTTGGTGTATCAGGTCGGTCGGATCGGGCGGAACGCCCTGAAGCGAGCCAAATTCCTACTCGACCATGCCCAGGCGAATGTTCTTGGCGTGGTCCTGACCAATGTGAAGTCGGAAGTGACGCCGGAGTACGGACTCTATCGGTATGAGCACCGATAACCCGACAGAGGAGCCTCCGTGTCATGCAACAAGCAACCATCAGTCCCCAAGATAGTCTGGTTATCGCTGTACTAGCCGCCGTCATCGCAGTTGGTCTCACACTCACGACCCCCACGGTCGGCATACAAGCCATCATGGGATTGTTGATCGTTCTGACGGCCTTCACCTCCGTCTCTGCGGCTCTCTACCTACTGATTGCTTCCATGCTGTTGTCGCCTGAGGTCGCGATCGGGCGGATCGAAGGACGTGGTGTCGGGGGCCGAGAGCTGTCGTTTCGCATGGACGACATTTTATTAGTTATCATTGGATTCAGTTGGTTGGTCAAGAACATCGTCTATCGTGAACTGGCTTTATTTCGTGAGACACCACTGAACCGACCAATCGCTGTGTACATGGTGATCTGTGTTGTCTCAACTTTAGTTGGTGTCCTGAACGGTCATGTCAGACCAATGACAGGGTTTTTCTTTGTTCTGAAGTACTTCGAATATTTTTTCGTATTTTTTATGGTCGTCAACCACGTGCGGTCTCAGCAACAGGTGGTAGGGCTCGTGGTGGCCCTGCTTACCGTTGGCCTTATTGTCAGCTTGTACGCAATTTCACAAATACCAAGCGGCCAACGTGCCTCAGCGCCATTTGAAGGTGAAATCGGAGAGCCGAATACGTTGGGCGGCTACTTGGTGTTCCTGCTGGCCATCATGACCGGGCTCTTATTGCATGTTCAGTTTGGTCCGATTCGCGTCGCATTGTTGGTGCTCGGTGGTTTTGCCGTCTTGGCCTTGATGGCCACCTTGTCGCGTTCTTCTTACCTGGCCGGTGTCGTCCTGCTGATGGCGGTCGGGTTGACTCAGTGGAGACGCCCGCGAGTGCTTACCGTCTTGCTTGTCATCATTGCATTGGTTCCATTGCTGGCGCCTGCCAATGTGAAACAACGGGTCAACGAAACATTTTTTGGCCGTCAATATGGCGGAGAGATCAAAGTGGGTAATGTGGGCCTGGACCTCTCGACAACGGAACGCCTGAAGTCATGGGCCTATGTTCTCAAAGACTGGGTCCATGATCCTATCCTCGGGCGAGGAATTACCGGGTATGCATGGGCTGATGCGCAATACGTCAAAATCATCGGAGAGACCGGTCTCGCTGGATTAGGCGCCTTCGGGTTTATTATCTACCGTCTTTGGCGCTGTGCGCGTGAGTCCTTCTTGTCTCAAACGGACTCCTTTGCCAAAGGGTTGGCCCACGGGTTTCTCTTGGCTCTCGTCGCCATGCTCGCGCACGGGATCGGAGCCAACACATTCATCATCATCCGCATTATGGAGCCGTTTTGGCTGTGTGCCGGGCTGGTCATGCTATTGCCGACCCTGTCAACACAGGCCGACCCATCGGTCAAGCCACAGGAGGCCGTGTGACGTGGTTTCTCTTTTGCTATTGGTATGAGCCGGATGCCCCGCATGATCCGGTCGGACTGGTCCGAATCTGGAGGTTGGCCGATACCCTGGCCAAAGTGGGGGACAGGGTGACGGTCTTTCCACCTCGGTATCGGTCGGCATTGATACAACGGGCTTGCGCCGTCGTTCCGATTCATCTGATCCATCTGCCGCTGGTGCGTCCGCTGTCGTACGCACTACTGTCGTTCATGCGTGGCCTGATGCGGGCGCTCGTGACCAGACCGGATATCGTGTACTACCGGTGGATGGACAGTCCGCATGCGCTGATCTTAGCCAAATTGTTCCGCGTGCCGTGCGTCTGCGAAGTCAACGGCGAACCGGTTCCCCAATGGCCTGGGAACCAGAGAAAGTTCGTACGTGGGTTCAAGCATCTGTTGGCGCAGCTGGCGTTGAAACGCTGCGATCGCGTTGTTGTTCTGACGGAGGGGTTGCGGGCATTGCTTCAGGAACGGTATGGGGTCCCGCTCGAGCGGATCGTCGTCCTTCCGAGTGGAACCGATGTGCAACGGTTTGCCGCGCGAGATGCGGTGGCCTGTCGCCTAGAACTGGGTCTTGTGCCGAATTGTCCATACGTTGGGTTCGTAGGAAGCTTCTATCGATACCAGGGGTTGGCTTGTCTGCTCGACGCGATGATTTTTGTCAAACGGGTCTATCCCGCGGCTGAGCTACTCTTTGTGGGGGACGGGGAAGCGACGGAAGAACTGAAACAACAGGCCAAGGGGATGGGACTCGATGGCAGTATTATGTGGGTTGGTCGAGTCCCTTACTGGGAGGTGCCAACTTGGATTGGTGCCATGAGCGTGTGTGTTGCACCATTCCGCGGGGATCGAGGAGAAACGTCGCCGGTGAAACTCTTTGACTATTTAGCCTGTCATCGTCCGGTTGTCGCAAGCGCGATCCCGAGCGTCGTATCAACATTTACTTCGGACAGTGGTGTGCAGCTTGTCCAGCCGGACGATCCGAGTCCGCTGGCCGATGCGATCCTTGCCCTGTTGAACGATCCTGGTCTGTGTGCGGTGTTGGGTAGGCAGGGGCGCCAATTTGTCGAAACGAGGTTCTCCTGGACGGCGATCGTAGAGCAACTGCGTCAATGGGTTGGCCAGGACCTGGGAGTCATCCGGCATGCACATTCTCGCGTACTGTGATGAAGACATCGGGGTGGCGGCCGGTGGCTCCCGACAAGTGCTGGAACTAGCCAATGCACTCGCATTGTCCGGCCATGAAGTCACCCTAGTGGCTCCGCAATCCGAACAACAGAGAGTCGCCCTCACGCCGTCGACTCAGGTGCACACTGCGTTTGTCCCGGTTGTACGGTGGGGTGGGCTACGCCCTTTTTCTTTTTTCTGGGGTTCTCTGGCGATGTTGAAAGAGCTCTTGCTGGCAAGCCGTCCGGAGGTGTTGTTGTGGTTTGATTCACCGGGGCAGATGGCCCCGCTCTGGGCACTCAGAAACAGCACCTGTCCGGTTGTGTATTTTGTGAACGGCCTTCCCCTTGAAGAAGTCCAGGGTCTGTGGCGCCGCCCTCCTTTTCGTGAATGGTTGACCCATGGCCTTCGTCTCGCATCGAGAAAAGCAACTGCATTGGTGAGTGTGTGTCCTGAGGTATTGGTTGGGCTGCGAAACCTAGAACCTGTGGATGTAAACCGATGCTCGGTCATCAGAAACGGAGTAGATCCGGATCGCTTCTTTCCACAGCCTCAGGAAAAAGTCAGAGCAGAACTCGGTCTCACCGCTCAGGGTCCCTACATCGTGTTTGTGGGTGGGTTCTTCCCCTGGCATGGCCTCGACACGCTTGTTGACGCCATTGCCGCCGTCGTGAAGTCATGCCCGACGGTCCAATGTCTCTTGATCGGAGATGGGCGAACGAAGAGAGCTCTCGAAGAACAGGTTCAACGACTACAACTCTCGGCCCACGTTCAATTCACCGGGCGTGTCGACTTTGACATGGTCCCAAAATGGATCGCGGCTTCGGATGTCTGTGTCGTGCTGCATCGGCAGACTCGTTCCTATCCCGGGGATTCAATGAAGCTGTGGGAATACTTGGCTTGTGGGCGCCCTGTTGTTGCAACAGCCGGCCCCGGATATGGGGAGACGGTGGAAGAGTTACGCTGTGGTTTGTCAGCTAAAGCAGATGATCCCACCGATCTTGCTCGTCAACTTCTTTGTCTACTAGTTGACCAGGACCTTCGCAAAAGTATGGGCGAACGAGGACGAACGGCTGTGGTCCGATCTCATACGTGGGCGGCGCGCGCTGCGCAACTTGAACGGGTTTGCTATCACGCGATTGCCGGAATGAAAGCGGCGGCTTAAACACGTCACGACGTCCAAAGACAATGGCTGGCTTGTCAGCGATGCATATTCAGGATCCTGAATCGAGTCCGTTGCGTTTACGCCATCGGATTCTCCGAGCCGGTTGGTGGACCGGAGGAGGATTCCTGCTCGATAAAGTGATCGCAGCTGTTCAATTGGCGGTACTGGTGAGAATTCTGACTCCTGCTGATTTCGGTGTGATGGCAGCTTCTGCTGCCGTATTGCTGATGATGCTCACGATCAGTGAGCTGGGGTTGGACTCGGCACTTATTGCCAAAGAGATTGTCAACGAAGACGACCTCGCCGCGGCCTGGACACTGGCTGTCGCCAGAGGGATCTTGATAGCAACTGGAATCTGGATCCTGGCAGGCGTGATCGGTGAGGTCATGCGCATGTCGCCACTGGAGTCTCTACTGCGAGTCCATGCATGGGCCCTGATCATCCAAAGCCTCCAAAGTCCGGCATTGGCGCTCATGATGAAGAAACTCGACTTGCGCCGAAGAGTCGCGCTCGACGTCGTCCGGCGCGTCGTTGAAGCAGTCGTTACTCTTACCATCGCCATCCTCTACCGGACCGTCTGGGCGCTGGTCATCGGACAGTTGGTTGGCTTGATGATCGGGAGCCTTCTTTCTTTCCGAATCGCACCGTTTGTTCCCTCTTGGTCTTTCAAGAGATCAGCGCTCTCCTATTTTGTGCAGTACGGCAGACAGTTGAACCTGACCACGCTGTGCGCCTTCGGCGTCATGACCGGGGGAGAGCTGGTGATCGGTTATCTACTGGGGGCAGAGTCGTTGGGATTGTATCAGGTGGCACTCGCGATTCCGCTCTTGATCGGTGCTCGTGCCACAGCGCTCATGCAGCAAATCAGCGTGCCGACCTATGCGTCATTGCAGCGGGATCAACTCGGTCTGGTTCGTGTCTTCGATCTGCAGATGGGGCTTATCGGCATCGTCTATATTCCACTTGCCGTCACGATAGGTTCGTTGGCGCCCATCATGGTCCCGATTGTGTTCGGTACGCAATGGACCAGCATCAGCGACTCGCTACAAGTCTTTTGCATTTATTCTGTCTGCGCTGGTTATGCCAGCGTCATGGCCTCATTGCACTATGGCGTGGGACGACCCGATCTTCAGGTGAACAGTTGGGTCGCACAATGTGCTCTGTACATGACGATGATCGTTCCAATGACGTTATTACTCGGAGTGTTCGGCGCCGCGATCTCGCTGACGGCCAGCTTTGTGTTTGGCACAGTACTGCAAGCGGTGGAGACGCGGCGACTTCTTGGCACGTCGACCAACCAGACGTTTGCGTCGCTTGGGCGAACCGGACTCATTGGTTTCGTGGCCGGTGCATTGCTGTTGAGCGGAGCAGGTCAGAATCGTATCGCTATACCGTGGACGCCGGAGATCTTAGCCATGGTGATGGCCGGAGTATTCGGGTGGTATCTCTGGTGGGTTGAGCGGCCGCGGCTCCAGACACTATGGAACTATCAATCGCGGGTAGGGGTGTAATGTCTGACGGCTCCGTGGATCTCTCTATTGTGATCGTGAGTTATAACACCAAAGTGCTCATGCTCGATTGTCTCAGGTCGGTGTTCGAATCCACGCGAGAGATCCGATTCGAAGTGATCGTCGTCGACAACAACTCCAAAGACGAGACAGTGGATGCAGTTCACGCTGAATATCCCTCGGTACGGCTCATCGTGAACCAAGAGAATCGGGGGTTCTCAAAAGCTGTGAATCAGGCACTGGCCGTCAGCTCTGGGCGATATCTGCTTATGCTGAACAGCGACACACGTGTGCTGAAACAGGCCTTGGATCGGATGGCGGCTTGTCTGGATGGGGAGCCGGAGATTGGCGCTGTAGGGTGCAAACAATGGACGGGAGACGGTCAGCTGTACCAATCGTGCTTTCACTTTCCGTCGGTCCATGACCATCTCAGACACGCTGCGTTTTTTCGCAAGCTCGCCCCGGCGTGGCAAGAGGCGCTGGCGGCGGAGCAGGCCATCGACTGCGCGAAATCACAAGACGTGGACTGGATCAATGGAGCCTGTTTGATGGTCCGGACGGATCTTATGAAGTTATGCGGTGGGTTGGATGAAGGCTATTTTATGTATTTTGAAGATGTCGATTTCTGCCAAGCTCTTCACCAGCGCGGCTATCGTGTTCGGCACTTGGCCGACGCCGACATCGTGCATCTGATCAGCCGGAGCGGAGAGCGAGACCGTACCCGACTCAACCTCGTATGGGAGTTCAGCCGTATCCGCTACGTAGAGCGGCATTTTTCTCCGTTGAAACGGTTCATCATGAAAATGTGGATCGCCGTCGGCGCTGTAGTGCGGCTGCTGCACGGGCCGAGTGTGGCGGGAGAACGACAGCCCGCCGAGGCCCATTGGTCTGTTGTGCGACGTCTATGGCAGAGGACGGCAACGGAAGATCAACCACAGATGGCAGGAGCGGCGGCGGGACAGTAGGAGGAGCGATCTGACGTGGAACGAAGAGCAGCTTATCCGACCGATACGCAACATGTGGTGAATTTCTCTGGGTATGTGTGGGCGGCTCGCCAACTTGGGCCGCTTGAACAGCGGTGCGTTCTAGACCTTTCATGTGGAACCGGTTACGGCAGCGACTATTTGGGTGCCCGTGCTGGTCGAATCGTGGGCATCGACTGTGCCCTGGACGTGGTGGCTAACAGCCGGGCTGATTATCCTCGATCGAACGTGGCATTTCTCGCGATGGATGGGTGCGCATTGGGCTTCCGTGATGCGTCATTCGACTGCATTGTTTCGCAGGACACGATCGAGCATATCCAGGATGATCATCGTTTTGTGTCTGAACTGACTCGGGTGCTGAAATCAAACGGCGTGCTCGTCATCTTCACGCCGCACGGAAAGGGTCGGGGCGTGATTCCCAACGATCCCTATCACGTTCGTGAATATACGCATGAGGAATTCAAGGCCCTGCTCGCACCCCATTTTCCAACGATTCGCTGGTACGGTCGTCGCCAAGGACATCGCCTCAAGACGGTTGAACGCTCCATGGATACCGTGCGCAATTTGGATCCCGCGGGACTCCGCAATTGCGTTCCGCGACCTATTCGTCATTGGCTCGGAAGCGTGATTAGTCGAGTACAGGGAGGGCCGGCCCTACATGAAATTGTTCCTGACGATATCGAGTATCGCGAAGGGATTGCAGACGATACCAATTTAATCGGGATCTGTATCAAATGAATTCTTCCGATTATCCAATCATAGGGAAACCCCTGATGCTCCTTCTCTCTGCAATTGTTGTCGGTCTCTTCGCCCGAGCCTTGGTCATTTGGCATGCTCCTGGCCATGCGTTTGCCGTCGATCAATTGTTCGATACGTTGGCGTGGAATCTGGCGACCCTCCACCAGTTCACACTCGACGGAGTCAATCCGGCTGCACACGTTGGTCCCCTCTATCCAGCGGTGCTTGCATGCTTCTATGTCGTGGTGGGCCATCGCCCGGAATGGGTACCGATTCTACACGTCTTGTTCGATCTTGGCACTGCGTGGTGTATCTATCGAGTCGGAACCGCATTGTGGGGCTCATGGGTCGGGGCTTGGACCGCCGCTCTCGTGTTCATCTATCCCGCCTATTGGACATATGATCCGAGGATTCGGAGCGAAGCGCTTCTCACCCTTTTGATCAGCGTCTGGCTGTGGGCCGCTATCATGTGTGGCCAGAGCCCATCTCAACGTCAATATGCGTTCATGGGTCTCGTAGCTGGCTTAACCATCCTATGCAAACCAGTGGTTCTGGTTCTGGCGGTGCTTCTGACGGGGCTCATATGGGTCAGCACAGATCGACTTTCGCAAAAGATGGCCTACGTCCTTGTGTATGGCGCGACCTGCCTTACGCTGGTCGCGCCGTGGTCAGTACGAAACTACGTCGTATTTCATCACATCATTCCTGTGTCAGCCGGGGTGGGGGCGGGATTATGGATGGGCAGTGATCCGGTTTCTCGAGGAAGTTGGCCGATGCCGCCGGCGCGCGAGCAAGCTATCTGGGAGAGTGCCGGCATCACCCCGCTCCCCTATGCGCACGCGATGTACGATGTGCAGACCGATCAGCTGTTGCGCAAAAAAGGCATGAGTCGGATCGCAGCCGACCCTATCGGCTATGTCGGTTTGACCTTCACAAGGGTGTGGGATTTCTGGATCGGCAACTCGTTCTATCTAGTCAATGAGGAGGGCGGTCTGGTGCAGGGATTACGGACGGATGCTGTCGAGCGAGGATGGGCCGTGGCAATCTACAGTCTGCTCAAGCGACTTTTCTTGATGCCTGGATTTATATTTGTCGCCATGTGCAGCGCCTGGGTTTATCGAAAGCGATGGCGGGATCTTCTGCCGCTCTATCTCTTTCCGGTAGGACTCACGGCGGGCTATGTTCCATTCACCGTGGAAGCTGGTCGCTATGCGTTGCCCGTATTACCATGCTTCATGATGCTTTCGGTGGCTTTGATACCGCACCGTCAGACCGTGCGATCTTTGCTTTTTCAGAGACGAGTCTCTCCACAGACAACGAGTGTGTGATGTCATATGAACTGACCAGGCATCGTTTTCTTGAGCTATTGAGGACGTACCAGCCGTCTTCCTACGAGGCGTTTGGGCAAGGCGACACACGCTTTGCCATTCCCATGCATCATGCAATGAAATGCCGAGACCGATTGCACGTGGCCTTGAGGAGTGGCTTACGCAGATTGCCGTCCGAGAACCAGGTGATCGTCGATCTAGGCCCGTTTCCTGGAAGCCTGTTGAGACTCTTGCGCAGGCTGAATTACACACACTCGGCTCAATTGTTTGGTGCAGGTCTGATGGTGTCAGACGAGTTCGTTCACTTCATGCAGCGAGATGTGCAGGTAGACATTCATACTGTCAATCTCGATCCGGCAGGGGGGCAGTTTCTGGGCAAAGGGTATTCCGAGAAAGTGCCTCTTCCAGATGCCTCGGTACAGCTCGTGTTTGCGCTGGAGATCATTGAGCATCTGACCTCGCCGTTCCATTTACTCGCAGAAGCCTATCGCCTATTGCCATCGGGTGGACATGTGGTGCTCACGACCCCGAACGTGACACGGATCGGGAATGTGTTCAAGCTTCTGATCGGGCGCACGCCGAATGACCGGCTTGCGCCACCGGGATATAACAATCCGGATGATGAGTGGAGACCCCATGCCCGCGAATACGCCATGCATGAATTGGTCGACATACTGCGCCAAACCGGGTTCGACATCGCTGAGTCCCGGTTCTTTCTCGGCGAGGATACACAGCAATGCCGGCAGTCTGTGAGCCAGCACGGCATCGATTGGGCCAAATGGCCGTTCTATCTCGTACCGCATTTACGCGGCAGTCTTCTGATTGTGGGAAGGAAACCATGCGGCCAGTCGTTTTAGCAGAGCTTGCCGGATCAGCTGGCTATGGCGGCGGGGAACGGTATCTGGAATTGCTCCTCGATAGGTTGGACCGTACAAAATTTGCTCCGCTCTTGATCTGTCCGGAGCCTGGACCGTTTGTCGGGAAGATGATGGCAAAAGGAGTCCCGACCGATGTGGTGTATCTGGCGCCGCTCTTCAACCCGTTCGCACTGATACGCCTGACGTGGTTGTTGAAGCGAAACAACGTCAGGATTCTTCAGACCCACGGGGCCCGTGCGAATGTGTATGGGCGTCTCGCTGCCTGGCTAGCGGGAGTCCCCTGCGTGGTGTCGACCGTACACAACTCCATACATGATTATGACGTGAGCCTCGTTAAACGCTGGATGTACCGGAATCTGCTGCGCCTGGCGCTTCCGCTGGCAGATCGAATTATTTGTGTGTCGGATGCCCTTATGCGGGATGTGCTTATCGACTGTCCGGCTGCTGCTCCATTGACGCGGACGGTCTGGAATGGGATCGATCCGGTCTGGTTCTCCGTGCCTGGAAACCGAGGCAAGATCAGGAACGAATGGTGTGTAGGCGAGGGGCCTGTGCTTCTTACCGTTGCAAGACTCACGAAACAAAAGGGGCATCGGTTTCTGATCCAGGCCCTCCCCGGGGTGTTGGCTGAGTGGCCATCACTCGTCTGTTTATTTGTTGGAGAAGGCGACTGTCGAGAAGCGCTTCGGAATCTGGCAAGAGAGAAGGGTGTGGAGCAGTCCTGCCGTTTTGTGGGTGTACGGAACGAGCTGGTCGACTGGTATGCGGCAGCCGATGTGGTCGTGTTGCCGTCTCTTTCTGAAGGGTTTCCCTTTGTGGTGCTTGAAGCTCTGGCCATGTCCCGTCCTGTCGTGGCAACGAATGTCAATGGTGTTCCGGAGATCATCCACGACGGCATCACTGGCTTGCTGGTGCCGCCGCAGAGTCCCCAGGCACTGGGAGCAGCGATTCGGACCATGCTTCGTGATCCGTGTTTGGCTGCTCGCTTGGGAAAGGCAGGGCACAAAGAAGTCGCAGCGCTCTTTACAGCGGGGAAGATGGTTCAAGATACGGTCAGGGTAATCGAAGAGGCGATGCCGGAGTTGCGTTGTTCCTCAAACGTCGCTCAGGGACAAGTCCACAAAAAGGCGGCATGACCACGGAAATTGCGAACAAAGAAACTGTTGTCGGATGTCCTTGCGGAGCCATGGTGCCGGCCGTTGAGGTGTTTCATACCCCAACACGACGATATGTTCGCTGCCCAACGTGTGACCTCGTGTTTCTCTATCCTCGTCCGACTCGCGAATCGGTAGAAGGCTATTTTCGTGAAGCCTACGACGGCGACTACGGAGCGGTTGAGGCGTCCGAGGATCGGCAGCCGGTGTACCAGAGCGTGTTGAAGCACCTGTCTTTGTATCGGTCTCCACCAGGATCCATACTCGATGTCGGATGTGGAGATGGAGGATTCTTACTCCTCTGTCGGCAGGGAGGGTGGAACTGTTCAGGAGTCGAGTTGTCCAAACAGGCCGCAATGCGCGCGGCTCAAAAGGGGATGACGATCTTGTCGCCGCGCGCGCTTGAGAGGGGCGAGTGGGCGCAGCACTTTGACGTCGTCACCTTGATTAACGTGCTCGAAACCGTGGCGGATCCGGTGATCATGCTAGGACAAGTGGCGACTCTCCTTGCACCCGGTGGGATCGTGATTATACGGGCCACAAACGGACTGTTTCATCTGCCGATGCGGACGCCCGCTCGCTGGATCGGTTCGCAATATGACCAAGCGTTTCACTGGTATCTGTATACGACCAAGGCCTTGAAGATGCTCATGGCAAGTGTCGGCCTCAAGGTTGTGAGTCTGCGCAATTCCAGACCGAGTCGGGGGCCTCTTTCGCCCGTACATCCCTGGTTCAGCCGATTGAAATGGACTGTTAGTCGCACCCTGCTGTGGCCATTTTCCCAGACTCTGTATTACGCAACGAATGGTCGCTTCATATGTGCTCCGTCGTTTGAAATTCTCGCTCAACGACCAGGAAATGGTTGATGAGTCCAGATTTCGCATACCGGCGGTCTTGGAAGCGCACCGTGCGCGTATGGGGGGCGATTCTGTTTCTGTGCCTCTTGGGGGCGGTGGCGGCGCTCGGTGTGCGGGCACTACTCGAGTCGGTCGGAAACGCCAAGCACACGCGGTATGAGCCGGTGGACGTTCCACCTCAGTCGGTTTCGCCGCGTCATGAACGGGAACGAGAAGAATTGGAACGCCGAGACCGTATCGTGCTTGGCAAAGGGAAGTAACGCCATGTGCGGCATTTGCGGGGTTATAGGAGAGAACGACGGCTCGGCACTCCAGCCGATGCTGCGGCGTTTGATCCATCGAGGTCCTGACGAAGAGGGAACCTATCGTCAGCCAGGAGTCGCGCTTGGCGCTCGGAGACTTCGGGTGATTGATCCGGTCGGGGGACGGCAACCGGTTCGCAATGAGAGGGGTACGGTTTGGGCCGTCATGAACGGTGAGATCTATAACTACCGAGAATTGAGTCGAGAGCTCGTGCGCAGAGGCCACCGACTGGCGACTCGCTGTGATACCGAGGTCTTGGTCCACCTGTACGAGGACGAAGGATTCGAGGCCTTTCGTCGATTGCGAGGAATGTTCGCGGTGGCGCTGTGGGATCATGAACGTCGCTCTGCGTGGCTGGTTCGAGATCGTCTTGGCATCAAGCCGCTCTATTTTTCTATCAGACCGGGCGAAGCCGGGACGGGGACGAGCGTCGTGTTTTCCTCGGAGATTCCCTCGATACTCGAGGCCTTGCCTGGTTGGAGACTCCGTCCGGAAAGCATCGCCGAATACCTGATGAACCTATATGTCCCGGGACCCGATACGATCATTGCCGGAGTCCATCAGTTGGGACCAGGCCAGGCCATGAAAGTATCGGACGGGCGAATCGACCTCCTGCACTACTATCGTCTGGAAGAGGAGCCGCACGGTTCTCGGCAGTGGACAGACGAAGAGGCGGCGCGAGAAGTGTTGCGTACGCTGGAGAAAACAGTAACTGCTCATCTCGAGAGCGATGTCCCATTGGGGCTCTTCCTCTCGGGCGGCCTCGATTCTGCGTCGTTGCTGGCCATCATGGCCAAGAGCGATGCCGGTCCAATCAAGACGTTTTCGATCGGCTACGAGCATCCATCCGATCAATCCTTCAGCGAACTGGCCGCAGCTCGATTCCTGGCGACCCATTTCAAGACGGTTCATACGGAAGCGATCTTGAAACCAGAGGCGGTCAGCCTGATCGGCAAGGTCGTTGAGGGAATGGGCGAGCCGTTCGCCGACTCGTCGGCGATACCGACCTACTTGGTCTCCGAGGTTGCGCGACGCAGCGTCACCGTGGCGCTCTCCGGAATCGGCGGAGACGAACTCTTCGGCGGGTACCCTCGATATCTTGGCTTGCGGACCGCCGCTTGCTACCAGCATATCCCGCTGATGGTCCGCAAACAGATGGCTAGATGGAGCGAGCATATCAGCGAACGAGGATCCGCCCGTGATCAAGCCGGGCGGCTGAAGCGATTTTTCCGTGACGGGCATCGTCCGCTTCGGGAGCAATATCGCAACTGGACCACGTTTATCCCGCCGGAATGGGACGGTGTCCTGTGGGGAGAGCAGCTGGAGTCCATGTTCATCAAAGATAGGCCGCTCGGGCCGGCGGACGTTCTTTACGACCGGTGGCCATCCTCCGATCCGACCGATTGTGCCATGGGTGTGGATCTCCAAAGTTATCTCCCGGACGATCTCCTCCGCATGGCAGATCGTATGAGCATGGCACACTCGCTTGAGCTCCGCGTACCGTTCTGTGATCAGCAACTCTTGGCGGCTGCCCTGCGCGTGCCTTCTCAGATGCGGTTCGCCGGATGGCAATTGAAGGGCTTTATGCGCCGAATGTTGGGAGGCCTGTTGCCGAATCAAGTGCTTCACGCCCCCAAGCAAGGGTTCATGGTACCGATGGCTCGATGGCTTCGAGAGGACCTGCGCGAACTGGTCCGCGACCTTTTGTCGGACGAGGTGATCAGGCAACGGGGCTATGTCAAGCCGGCCTATGTCCGGTGGCTGGTGGAGGAACATGAGAGCCTCCGTCGGAATTGTTCCGATCAACTGTATTCGCTGATGGTATTGGAACTGTGGCATCGAGGGTTACCCATCGACCGTGTCGACCGGACGGCCGTAACGGTGACGGCATGAAGATCCTGTTGCTGGCTGAGGTCTCGGCCGAAAAGGTGATCGGTGGAGCGGAACGGGTCCTGCGCCACCAGGCCATCGGGTTAGCCGCGCTCGGACTGCATGTGGAACTCCTCACACGGGCTCCCGAACATGCGACGGTGGACATAGTTGAGATGGATGGGATTCGGGAATGGCGTTATGCGGTCAATCGTAAACACGAGGCGGCATTCGTGTGGTCTTCGGTTCGACGATCAGTCGAAGCGTTCGATCGGATTCGTGCAACCGAGCCGTTCGACATGGTCATCATTCATCAGGCCATGGCCGGTCTCGGGCCGATCCTCGCACGGCGCCATGCCGCATCTCGATGGATCTACGTGTGCCATTCTCTCGCCCATGAAGAATATGACACGAGACACGCCTCACCTCGGTCGTCCATCGCAACCCTGCGTCGACAGGCCAATCTTCAGGCCAGACGTTCCGTGGAACGTGCAGTCATGTCCCGCTGTTACCGTATCGTGGTCCTCAGTCAATTCATGCGCCAACGGGTGATCGCCGCGCACGGGATTTCTGCCCAACGCCTTGTCCTGATCCCGGGAGCAGTGGATCCACAGACATTTCTTCCTTCGTCGGAGAAACGTGCCACAAGGGCCGCCCTGGGCCTACCGGACGACTGTACAATTCTCTTTACCGTCCGAAATCTTGTGCCGAGGATGGGCTTGGAGAACTTGCTCAGTGGCATCGAGCTGCTCGGTACAGCACCCCATCCGATGCTGCTCGTGATCGGCGGAGAAGGTCCGCTGCGCGAGCACCTGCAAGGAGAAATCCGGCGGAGAAGGCTGGACCAGCTTGTCCGACTTGTGGGGTTCATTCCAGAATCGCAACTCAACCGCTACTATCAAGCGGCGGATCTTGTCTTGATCCCGAGTCTCCAACTCGAAGGGTTCGGCTTGGTGATGGTCGAGGCAATGGCGTGTGGCACACCCGTGCTGGGAACCCCGGTTGGAGCAATTCCGGAAGTCTTGAACCAAGTTGATCCCATCCTGGTCGCGGAAGGAGTGGATGGGCGATCACTTGCAAGAGCTCTCGAGCGGGTGTTGAGACGCTTGCAGGAGCCGGGTGAAGCCAGTCGGCTGGCGAAGAAGGGGCGAACCCTGGTGGAACGTCGATACAATTGGAGCCTGCATTGTAACGATTTGGCCAGGTTGATGGATGGTCCCGCGCGGCTTCAGTTGGCGGCATAGAGTAAGACCGATGGCAACTCAAAAGGTGGTGCATATCATCACTCGGCTCGATCGGGGCGGATCTGCTCGCAACACCATGCTCACAGTGTTGGAGCATAGCCGTGCACACTTCGAACCGGTTGTCATCACGGGTGAAGCCGGTGCGTGGGGCGCTCAAGGGGGCCTCACTGCAACGCTGGACAACCTTCGGCTTCTTGAAAAGGAGGCCGTTCGCTACCATATCGTTCCCTCGCTGGTGCGCCATATCAGTCCCGTATCGGACTTGATGGCACTCAGGCAGCTAATTGTGTTGTTACGGCAAGAACGACCTGCCATCGTGCATACGCACACGTCCAAGGCCGGAGTGTTGGGGAGGGTAGCCGCCTGGATGACGGGTGCTCCGGTGACGATTCACACTCCACATGGGCATGTGTTCTACGGCCATTTTGGATCAGTTGGGTCATGGTTCTGTGTACAGATCGAACGATTGTTGGCACGGATCACCGATCGCCTGATTGGGCTCACTGCGGCGGAACGGAGTGAGCATCTCGATCGGGGTGTGGGAGAGGCCCATCGTTTTGCCGTCATTCCCAGTGGGATTGACGTGGAGCGGTTCAGGAACGCGCGCGCCAGCGGGAAGACGGTGCCTGATTGGTTCGACTGTCCGCCGGCTGCGACCATCATCGGTTCGATCGGCTGGCTCACGGAGATCAAGGGCCACCGGTTTCTGATCGATGCCCTGGCGCGTTTGAAAGATGAGTACCGTCAGCTGCATCTCGTCATCGTCGGAAGCGGAGAGGAGCATCAGGCGCTCCTGAACCAAGCGAAGGCATGTGGAGTCAGCGACAGGGTCCATCTTCTCGGACATCGGGAGGATGTCGACAGCTGTCTCGCGGGCCTGGATTGTTTCGTCTTGCCGTCGCTCAATGAGGGAATGGGGCGTACCCTGATCGAGGCCATGGCAGCGGGCCTTCCAGTCATTGCCAGCCGAGTGGGGGGAATTCCTGCTCTGATTGAGGATGAAAAAAATGGTCTCCTTGTTCCAGGCGGAGATAGTCTCGCGCTAGCCCTCGCGTTGCGACGGATATTGTCCGATCCTCCCTGGGCATACACATTAGGACAGAACGCGATGCAGAGTATCGGAACAGGCTACGGCGTTCCTGCCATGGTCCGGGCCGTTGAGTCGATCTACAGAGGAGCAGCAGTGGGTCATGCTTAGAGCCGCCCGTGGAATTGCAACCGTACTGTTTGCTGCTGCGATGGGCCTGGCAGAAATCGCAGCTGGTTCAGCTGCTGCACCAGCCACGGGACAGTACTCTCTGCGCGCTGCCATTCATGTACACAGTACGATGAGTACGGGATCTCTAAGCCTGGAATTGTTGGCCAGAAGAGCCGAGGAGCAACAGCTGGACGTCTTGATTCTCTCCGAAAATTTCACGTTGCGATATGACTATGGCCTCCAGCCGCTTGAAGGATTTCTGAAGTACCAGGTCACATTTCCCTCAGTTATGGAATACGGCGTTCAACGATTTCTCGATGAGGTTCGCGCAGTGCAGCACCGCCATCCGAATCTGATTATTATTCCCGGGGTTGAGGTCGCCCCACACTATTACTGGACTGGTTCGCTCCTGCAAGGGGATCTCACCATGCACAATGCCCAGCGGAATCTCCTCATCATCGGGCTGGAAAAGGCCGAGGATTATGAGCATCTTCCTTCTCGGGGAAATGCTTGCTCGTTTGTGTGGGGCTGGCAGAGTCTGGTCAATGGACTCCCACTGCTTCTGTCGGTTCCCGCCGTCTGGTTGTGGAAGCCTCAGGACCCGAGATGCTCTGATTGGAGATGGCCCGCATCTCACCTCCGGCCTGTTCTCGCCATCTCCCTATTGATCACATGTGTTGTCCTGATGGCCAATGCGTGGCCGATGAAGACACCTGTCTACAGCTCTCATGACGGGACTGTTGGGTACCGGCCTTATCAAGCCTTGATCGATCGGGCGGTTGAACGGGGTGCGTTGGTGTTTTGGTCGATGACAGAGGCTCGCGATTTCAGCCAGCATTCATTTGGCCCATTGGGCACCGTCACGATTAAGACGGAACCCCACCCCGAGGCGTTAATCTTGACACGAGGCTATACAGGATTCGGTGGACTGTACCAAGACGCCAGGCGAGTGATAGCACCGGGTGGCGTATGGGATCAACTGCTGAGATCGAGGACGGTACACGATCAGGACGTGTTCCCCATACTGATCGGAGAAGTGGCATTCCATGGAGCTACGGATGCCGGAAAGGATCTTGATCGGGTGTACACAGTCATCCAGACCTCTGAGCGAACAGCAGCGGGCATCATAGCTGCGCTGAAGACAGGTCGAACCTATGCGGTTGCGAGGGGTGATCAGAATATTCTGCTTCAACTCGACGAGTTTCGTGTGTTGAACAACGGACAGTCCGCAGGGATTGGCGAGACTCTTCACGGAAGCAGGAGTGGCGACACTATCGTCCATATCGGAGTATCCGCCGTCGATGGGAAGCACTATGCGGCGAAGCTTCGCGTTATTCGATCCGGTCAGGTCATCAGACAGATCGAAGGCCAGACTCCCTTGCAGATAGAACTCGCCGATCGTGAGGCTCGGTCTGGAGAATGGTTGAACTACCGAGTGGAGGTAGTCAGCCACAGTGGGGAGTTATTGACCAATCCGATCTATGTCGCGCCGGCACATGGCATAAACGTGAGCCGTCATCAGCAAATAGTGGACACCCTGTGGAACGTCAATCAGGATGTGACCGCTACGAGCTGAGAGTCTGGGAAAACCATGCGTGTGACTATACATCAACCACAATTCCTGCCGTGGCTTGGGTATCTCGACAAAATCGATCAGGCCGACGCGTTTATCATGTTGGATACCGTACAGTTCAAGAAGAACGAATGGCAAAATCGTAATCGCATCCGGACTGCGAAGGGATGGCAGTGGTTGACGGTTCCGGTCCTGCAACATTTCGGGCAACGGATCGACGAGGTCCTGATTAATCCAACTGCCACCTGGAAAGCTCAGCACCTCCGAGCGCTGGACATGCATTATGCTCGGGCACCGTACCGCAACCGATACCTTGCCCAGTTACGTGAGCTCTACGCGGCATCCTGGAATAAGTTGAGCGATCTCAACAAGGCGACTGTGCAATGGTTGCTCGAGGCCTATGGAATCACCACACCGGTTCATAGCGCCGTTGACTACGCGGCTCGCGACGAGCCGACGGACCGGTTGATCGATCTTTGTCGGACGGTCGGTGCCACACAGTATCTCGCTGGACCGGGTGCTGAGCACTACATGGATAAGCCACGGTTCGAATCCTCGGGTGTCCGGCTGGACATACATGTGTTCCAGCACCCGATCTATCGCCAGGTGTACGAGCCGTTTGAGCCGAATCTGTCCGCACTAGATCTCTTGTTGATGCAAGGGCCTGATGCGCTTGCAACGCTGCGCCAAACCCGACCGATGGATCATTCTATGACGAGCGTGTAGGAGGATCAGGTATGAGGAGTACCAACGTCAAAGAACCGATGCGCATTCTTGCACTGGGAGCCCATCCTGACGACATCGAAGTAGGGTGTGGCGGAACATTGATCAAGTATGCGGAGAATGGCCATCGCATTTTCCTCATGGTCATGACACAAGGTGGAGCAGGGGGGAATACGGCGATTCGCAGACGGGAGCAAGAGCAGTCCGCGAAGTTGCTTCAGGCCGAGGAGGTGTTCTGGGGTGGCTATGAGGATACGGAAGTACCCCTTGGGCGTGATCTCATTCAAACGGTCGAGGGGATTGTCCGAAAGATCGAGCCACATTTTATCTTTGTTCATTATCATGACGACACGCATCAAGACCACCGGCATTTGGCAATGAGCACGATAACCGCCACGCGATACACGAAAAATGTGCTGTTTTACGAAGGACCAACCACACAGAACTTTGCGCCGACGGTGTTTGTCGATATTCAGCAGGCCTTGGATCGCAAGATCCAGGCATTGGAAGCGCATGCCTCCCAAGTGAAGAAAACCAATATTGAAGGGATCAGCATCGCAGATCTCGTGAGGTCATCAGCTCATTTCCGCGGCATTCAAGGTCGTGTGAGAACCGCAGAAGGGTTCCTTCCATTGCGTTTGTTTATTAACATCGGGATGTAGTCCTAGCGGCGATGATAATTCCTCACTCCCGACCCTCAATCGAAGCGGAGGACATCCGTGCAGCCGTCGAGGTTCTGCAATCCCGTCAGCTAGCTCAAGGCAGTCTGGTCGAGCAGTTTGAACGAGGGATGGCCGCATACATCGGCCTGCCCGGGGGCGTGGCGGTCACCTCGGGGACGGCAGCCCTCGAAGTCGCCCTCCGTGCAATGGGAATCGGGTCAGGCGATGAGGTGATCCTCCCGAGCTACGTCTGTGCGGCGCCGCTGTTGGCGATCCAGCGCGTTGGGGCAATCCCGAGGTTGGTCGATATCGAGCTCGACAGTTTTAATATGGACCCATCAGCCGCGCAAGAGGCGAGGACTTCAAAGACCAAGGCCCTCATCGTGCCGCATCTCTTCGGTCTTCCCGCCGACCTGACGGCTCTTGAGCGTTTGGGTATTCCGATCATTGAAGATTGCGCACAAACGCTCGGGGCGATAGAGCAGGGGAGGACAGTCGGGTCGATCGGTCGCGCGACGGTCTGCTCGTTTTACGCGACGAAATTACTCTGTGCCGGCGAGGGGGGGATGGTGCTGTCGCGGGATGAAGACTTGCTGGAGAAGGCGCGTAGACTCAGGGAGTACGACGAAACCCCCTCGCTTTATCCGACAACGACGAACTTGAAGATGACCGATCTTCAGGCCGCCATCGGTCTGGCACAATTGGGACGGCTGCCCGTATTTCTCGAACGTCGGTGCTGGCTTGCACAGGAATACCAAACGAGGCTCGATAATGCCGACCTGTTCCCTCCGAATGTCTCAGACGGTTGCACACACAGCTACTATCGCTTTGTCGTCCGACTACCGAACCTTGCTGAGTCGGTCGATGAACTGAACGCAGTCATTGCCCGATTTGAGACGCGGGGGATTCAATGTCGAAAACCTGTGTTTCGTGCCCTTCATCGTTATCTTGAGTTGGAAGGGTTTCCAGCCACCGAGGAAGCGGAGCGGACCGCGCTCTCAATTCCATTGTTCCCGGCACTGACGGACGAGGAAACGGCTCAGATCCTTGTGGCACTGCAAGAGGAATGGTTGTGAAGACGATCGAGACGGAACTGACGGTCCCATTCACGGCCACGACATGGCGTTGGATCACACCGCTCATTTCCGGTGCTGTATTGGGGACGATCGCGTTGGCGATTCCGTCTGTCCGAGACCTCTTTCAACAGGAAGGTCTTCGATGGCTCTATATCTTTCTGTTTGCGTTTCTTGGAACTGGAGCCTTGACCCCGCTGATGGTCTGGATTGGTCATCGATGGAATTTGGTCGATCGTCCAGCCGATCGAAAGATCCATGTTCATCCGACTCCGAGGCTCGGCGGTCTTGCGCTGTACGCTGGCTTTGTCGGATCACTGGTCCTGAACTCCATCGTGCCCGATTGGATGGTGGCCATTCTGGTGTCCGGCTCGCTTCTGCTGGTCATCGGCGTTCTCGACGACATTCGAGAGCTGCCGGCCTCGGTCAAGCTGCTCGGACAATTGCTGGCAGCAGGTATCGTAATCGCCTCCGGTAAGGTCTTGACCCTCTTTCCCGCTGGACTCCTCGGTGAGACGGCCAACATTCTTCTGACGCTCTTTTGGATCGTTGGAATCACCAACGCGTTCAATTTTTTCGATGGAATGGATGGATTGGCCACAGGGCTTGCCGTGCTTATGGCCGGGTTCATGGGCGTCGTCGCGTTCGAAACGAATCAAGCGGGTCTGGGTTGGCTCGCGATTGCCATGATGGGAGCGGGTCTGGGATTTCTTCCATACAACTTTCGTGGGACCAAGCCTGCCGTCATTTTTCTAGGCGATGGGGGTTCGACCTTCATTGGATTTACGCTGGCCTGTCTGGCCGTCAAGGGTAACTGGGCTGATTCCAACCCGATCGTGTCGTTCAGCAACCCGTTGCTGATCTTCGGAGTACTCATCTATGACATGATTCACATCACAGTTGAGCGTATCGTCACCGGAAAGGTCAAATCCGTAAAGGAATGGTTGGACTACGTGGGCAAAGACCATCTACATCATCGCCTCGAGCGAGCACTCGGTTCACGCCAAGCCAGCGTCGCCATGATTTTCCTCTTCACGATCTGCCTCGGGCTCGCGGCGCTGGGGCTTCGCCATGCCGGTACGATGGAAGCAGTGCTCCTGCTGATTCAAGCCGCCTTGATCGCCGCGATGCTCACTGTCCTGGAAATCAGTGGTCGCCATCGATAGGGACTTGCACTCCTGCGCTATTCCCGTTAGAAGATCCCACCATGGTTCCGACCGTTGAATGGAAAAGCGGTGCCGTCCGTCTCATAGATCAGAGTCGACTCCCAGAAGTAGTGGAGTTCCTCGACTGTCGGGACTATCAGACGGTCGCGGATGCGATTCGTACTCTGAAAGTTCGTGGGGCGCCAGCCATCGGTGTGACGGCAGCGATGGGTGTTGCCCTGGGTGCGCAGACAGTCGATGCGGTCGACTATCCAACCTTTGCACAGACGGTTCACAAAATTTGCGATGAGCTGGCTGCCACCAGGCCAACGGCGGTCAATCTCTTTTGGGCCATTGAGCGGATGAAGCGGAAGCTCGACTCACTGCGAGAGCGTCCGGTCTCGTTCATAAAAGAGGTACTCATTCGAGAATCTCAAGCGATACTTGAAGAAGATATTTTGCTCTGTAAAACCATGGGGCGTCATGGAGCAGAGCTGATCAAGGATGGGCAGACCGTGTTAACGCACTGCAATGCAGGTTCACTTGCAACAGCAGGGTATGGGACGGCGCTTGGTGTTATTCGAGCTGCATGGGAACAAGGCAAGAAAATCAAGGTGATTGCCGACGAAACTCGTCCTGTGCTTCAAGGTTCGCGTCTTACTGCATGGGAGCTGATGCAGGATCACATTCCCGTCACATTGATTACAGACAACATGGCTGGTTCGCTTATGAGGCAGGAAAAGATTCATCTCTGCGTCGTCGGTGCTGATCGCATCGCTGCGAACGGGGACGTCGCCAACAAGATCGGGACCTATTCCGTGGCGGTATTAGCGAAAGCCCACAACATTCCCTTCTATGTTGCAGCTCCCTATTCGACCATCGACCTGAAAACAAAATCGGGGGATGATATTCCGATCGAACAACGAAATCCATCAGAGGTGACGACCATCCACGGCAGCTATCCTATCGCACCCAAAAATGTAGCAGTCTACAATCCTGCCTTCGACGTCACGCCAGCCGAACTCATTACCGGTATCATTACCGAACGTGGTGTCTTTAAACCAGGTGATCTCGCGTCGGAGTTTCAAGGAAAGTGACCATGTACGAGGAAGAGGAGACATCACTGACGGTCCGACCTCCGCTACCAGGAGCGCTGTCGCTCAAGCAGACCTCGCTCTGCCGCCACCGCTGAAACTCCGCCACTATATTGTTGCGCTTCTACTGGAAGAACGGCAAAGAGACCGATGATCGCTCGGCACCCAGCAAATTTGCTATACTACCGACATAAGGGGAGGGCATCATGAGCCGAATTATGCTGGATATCCCGGATGATACCCTGGTGGCGCTGAAGTTGTCTCCAGAGGGAATGGGAGAGGCGTTGCGCATGGCTGGGGCGGTCAAACTGTTCGAGTTGGGGCAATTGTCTTCAGGAGCTGCCGCTCAATTAGCCGGTGTGCCTCGGACGGTATTTCTCACCAAGCTTGCCGAGTATGGTGTCGATACGTTCCGTTTGAATGAGGAGCAGCTCCTAAAAGAGCCGCGCCTTGCCTGACATTGTCTGCGACACATCCTCGATTCAATACCTGCATCAGATTGAGCTGCTCCATCTCCTTCCTGCTCTTGCCGGACGGATCTTCATTCCACCCGCCGTGCTGCATGAACTAGAGGAAGGGCGATCATGTGTGTTGATGCTGGCCATTGAGATGAGAGGAGTTGTAGCTGTGCTTGATGACGGCCTTGCCAGGAAGGAAGCCGACAGACGGGGAATTCCGGTGATAGGCACCCTGGGGTTGTTGGTGAATGCAAAGCGCGTTGGGCTGGTGGCAAGCGTCAAGGAACAGATCGATCGGCTCCAGTTCCATCGCTTTCGATTGTCACCGTTGACACGGGCTGCGGTTCTGAAGTTAGCCGGTGAAACAGAGTGAAGCGGAGTGCCTTCGATAGGAGGAAGGGATTCTATCTACATAAACTTGCATCACAGTGAGACAGAGTCCAGCCGGTTTCATTCTCCGCCATTGAATCTTTTTCGATTCAGATAGACCACAATCAGATACACCTCGCGGATACATCTCGGCGACGATCCTTCCTGGCTCACTCAAAAACCAGTTCTATATCAGTCGGTTACGTACGTAGTCCCCACAGTATGATTCTTGCGTAGACCTGCTCGACTCATGTTGAGCTGCATCGCCAAGAATTCAGTTGAAGTGATAGGTGGATTGGCGTAAGGGTTAGGTGAGTGTTTCTCAGATATGAACTGTCTCTTGTAGGGTAGCGTGTTGTTGGCTCGAAGAGGTAGTTGAGCGTGCAGACAGGGAAGCAGCCGGTCCAGCCAAACAACTTCTCAGGGTCACGTCAGTCGACAGCCGCATCTCCTCAAGCACCGCAAGAACAATCCTTTCAGATATCAGCTCCCACGATCTCACTTCCGAAGGGCGGCGGGGCCATTCGCGGCATGGGCGAGAAGTTCGCCGCGAATCCGGTCACCGGCACCGGTTCCATGTCAGTTCCGATTGCGACAAGCCCTGGCCGCTCAGGCTTCGGCCCACAACTTTCCCTTTC